>NZ_QSOX01000026.1:0-48052 GCF_003466325.1 Bacteroides sp. 4_1_36 | reverse complement strand
CATAATAGTAACACATTTATTAGTTTGTAAATGTGTCTACCTATATCAGGATAAGACATAAACCTCTCCCTGCTGGCAGCTCTGGCAGGCGAGAGCATTCTGCTCCTGGGACCTCCGGGAGTAGCCAAGTCAATGGTAGCCAGGCGGCTAAAGTCGGCTTTTACAGATGCCCGTGCCTTTGAATACCTGATGTCCCGCTTCTCTACGCCCGACGAGATTTTCGGTCCTGTCAGCATTAGCCGACTGAAAGAATCCGACAAGTATGAACGTGCCATCGACGGCTATCTGCCCACAGCCGATGTCGTGTTTCTGGACGAAATATGGAAAGCAGGCCCTGCCATACAGAACACTCTGCTGACCGTCATCAACGAGAAACTTTTCCGCAATGGCGACAAGGAACTGCATCTCCCCCTCAAACTGCTCGTAGCTGCCAGTAACGAACTGCCCGCTCAAGGCGAGGGACTGGAAGCCCTATGGGACCGCTTCCTTATCCGCATTCTCTGCACCTGCGTCAAGCAGGAAGAGTCTTTCTACAAAATGCTGCTGGACGATTCTGCCGACCATCCGGAAACGACTGCCTGCGAATGGCAAATCTCCGACCGCGAGTATGCCGAATGGCAAGCTGAGATACGCCGCGTAACCTTGCCTCTCGATGTTCTTTCCTGCATCACAGCCATTCGCCACGGACTGACAAGCGTAGAGATGCAAGACTCCGACCTGCGCCGCAATGTCTACGTCAGCGACCGCCGCTGGAAGAACATCGTGAAGCTGCTCAAGACCTCCGCCTTCGTCCACGGCCGCACGGAAGTCTCCATGACCGACCTGCTTCCCGTCTACCACTGCCTATGGAGTGAGCCTGATGAGAGCGTTGCCATCCGTGACATCGTTATCCGTGCCTTATTCGTGTCCCACACAAAACAGATTGCCGGTATCGCCTCCTCGCTGAAATCCGATTTGAAAGTCAGCCGTGTGCGCGAAGCCCTCGACAAAGCCCGCCTTGCCGGCGACCGTAGGGACGATGACCTGCTGATAACGGAACACTTCTACTACCAGGTGGAGAAACATGGTACGGGCAACACCTACATCTTTATCGTGGACTACAAAAATCTGAAGGAGTACAGCGCCAAAGATGCCCCCACCTTGGGCGTAATGTATGCCGACCCCATCAATCCCAAGCGTACCATCATCCGCGCCTTTGCCGACACCGGCGCCGTGAAAGAGGAAGGCACCGAACGCGTCACCCTCTACCGCGACGACAAGCATCTCTACATCAACGGTGTGCGCTTCCCCATGCGGCGTCTGCAACGAGGTGAGGAGCAACAACTCTGGCTGGGAAACCTCTCCGTCACCGACCGTGACTACGAGACGGAATTGGACGCCGCCGCCACCAGCATAGACCGCCTGGTAGGAGATTTGTCCGACAACCTTTTCGTCTCCGAAGAAGACAAAAAGAGCGTAGCTCAATACGTCTCCATCGTCCGCAAGGAGATAGCCTGGGCGCGTGTGGACATGCGCAAACTGAGATATGGAGACGAATAATCCTCCAGTAACCAAGAAGAAGATGAACACCACCGTCACCCGATATGACACCGCCTTCTATGTGCAGGCACTGGACCGTTTCGTTGCCACCGGAGAGTGCGCAGAGACGGATACCGAGCCCTTGTATGCCTATCTACTCTCTGTGATGAACGACTCCATGGTCAAGGTGCAGGTGCTGGGCGATGAGGTCTGTGCACGTATCTTTTACGACACCATGATTCAGTTCATCCAATTGAACTTGGAGAAGGAGAGGTACCACCTCCGGAAAAGCCAGTCGGAACGGACCGGGATGAAACTCGTGCTGGAATGGTCCATGGTAAAGCGGAAAGACGGCTGGCAAGCCTTGCTCCAGCAGATTTCCGACAAATACCGGGAGTACGGCTTCGACTCCCGTTTCTACCGCAGCTACTTCGGTACAGAAGGAGGATATGCGGACGATGAAGTCTGGGAGAAAATGGTGGACGACTGGGAAGACGCCTTCCAACTGAAGATGCACGAAGAAAAGGAGAAAGAGATTGCTTTCCGCAAAGATGCCCTCGAGCGCAGGCTCCGTTCCAATCTGAAAGACATCCCCGAGTACATCCGCCAGAACCGGGTGGATAAGGACGAATTCTTCCAGACCTGGGGCATGATGAGCGGCTTGTGGAATACTGTCGACTTTGAGCGTATACGGAAAATCGTGCGCATCCAGCGCTCTTGCCCCGAGATAGTGAAAGTGGCCCGCAAGATGGGGCGTATGGCAGACGACGAAGGACGTGAGCAAATCCGCGTTGCCGAGGGAAACGTCTACAAAATGGAGCACTCCTCCAAATGTGACATCCTGGGTATCAGTACCGGCAACGACCTCAATGCCCTGCTTCCCATTGAGCTTGCCCATTCCGCCGACAGCGAACTGGAAGATTTGTTCGTCTACAAATACCTCACCCGCAAGCTCCAGACCTTCCGCTATAAATCGGAAATCATGCAGCCTGCCCGGCGTATCGAAACCAAGCCCGCCCGTCCCAAAGGTCCGATGATTGTCTGTCTGGACACCTCGGGAAGCATGGCTGGCAAGCCGGAGAAGATTGCCCACTCCCTGCTGATAAAGCTCCTGGAGATAGCCGACCGTCAACGGCGGAACTGCTTTCTGATAGCCTTTTCCGTCTCCATTCATCCGATTGATGTAAGGAAAGAGCGGGCAAGGCTGCTCGAATTCTTCTCAAAGACAGCTTGCGGGGATACAGATTCCACCCGCATGCTGGAAGCCACGTTCCACCTGCTCAAAGAAGGCAAGGAGTATATGAATGCCGATGTGCTTTGGGTCAGCGACTTCAAGATTCCTCACTCTTCACCTGCCTTTATGGAGGAGATTCGTCGCTGTCGGGAAGCCGGTACACACTTCTACGGTCTGCAGATTGGCATCACGGACAATGAGTGGACGCCGTTCTTCGACCGCATCTATCGGGCGGAATACACCCCTTTGCGGAATTACTGAAATAAGGTTTGCCCTGAAAGCGTGCTTATTGAAGGCTATATTTCAGCAGTAAATATCCGCCTGCCACTTGCAATCCCATTCCCGGCACACCGATACGGAAATCTTGTACAGCCCGGAAGAAGCTGCCCACCATGGCCCATTCTCCCAAAGTACCTGCTACCTGATAGAAAAGAACTACTGCCAGCAGAATAGGCAGGGAAATGCGCTGGAAACGGTGTGCTGCCCAGCCCGCCGCCACAGCCAGTAATACAGACTTCAACAGAATGGCGGGAAGTGCTGCGGGAAGTGGCATTCCGAATAGCAGGGAGTTGAGGACGGGCGACAGGACGGCTGTCAGCAACCCCACTTTCCATCCGAATTTATAAGCGCCCACCAGCGTGAAGAAATAGATTGGCAGCCAGGTTATCCCTCCCTGGGGAATGAGATGAAAGAGCTGGGGAAGAGCCAGATTGCCAAGAATGAATAGCGAGGCTGCCAGATACGTCTTCACATTATTGTAATCCAGCGAGTAGAGTTTAACTGTTTTTGTTTCCATGTAGTTGTAATGTATTAAAAGTTGATATTTACGCCTCCCATCACCGTGGCTTTCGGCATGGGGAAGCCTGCATTGATTTCATAGCGTTGCGCCAGCAGGTTTTCACCCTTGACAAAGACGTCGGCAAAACTGCACAGACGGTAGTTGGCACGCAGGTTCCAGAGTACGAAGCTTTCCTGCTTCTCCTTGCCCGGGGTGACCGAGGTATGGAGTCCCTTCACGTATTGTATACCGGTAGACAAGCTCCAGCGTCTTTGTGTAAAGTCCGTACCGGCATAGAGTTTGTGTTCGGGAGCCGCCAGTACCGGATTCTCCATGTGCAGCCAGCTATAATTGGCATTCATCTGCCAGTGTCGGTTGATGCGGTAGCCAAGGTTGGTTTCCACGCCCCAGTTCTCTATCTCTCCGGAGTTGACGTTCTTGCGCAGGGCAGGGTCTGTCATGATGATGTTGTCCCCGTTGATGTAGTAGAGGTTCACCCCATAGGACATGGGCCCTCCCAAAAGCTGCCCCGTAAAGGAGAGTTCATAGTTCATCAGGCTCTCCGCTTTCAAATCGGGGTTCTGTGGAGGGAACATGTACATCTCCCGGATGGTGGGGTTACGGAATCCTTTGCTCACCATTGCTTTCAGTTCTGCCTGCCGCGGCAGATGGAAAGCCAGTCCCCCTTGGGGAATCCATTCCGTGCCTACGTGCGAATGGTGGTCTATGCGGACACCGGCGTCCAGTGAAAGCCAACTGTTGATGTCCTGCCTGAAATCCACATAGCCTGCAAATTCATCCATCTGCTTGTCCACGCCGGGGATGCGGTCACCAATCTGCTGTCCGGGTTTTGCCTCGTCGATGGCGACAACCTTGTTCCAGGACTCTCCGCCGAAGTGCTGGTAATCGAAACCTACGGTCAGGCGGTTACCGGTGAAGAGCGTGGCGCTTTGATACCACGATATGCCCAGCATCCGGTCCTTGGAGTTGAAGTGCGACTTCTGGGGCTCTTCTCCGGGGTGGTAGCCGTCGTTAATCCTGTGCCGGCCCCAGTTATAGAAGAAGCTCACGGCGCCGGAAGTACGGTCGTAACGATTTTCCAGTGCGAAGGAGGTCATGCCGCGTGTGATGCGCGAGTCGTTGTCTATATACGGATTGTCGGCTTCGCCGGGATTGGAGGCGTTGAAGCGGGTGATGTTCACGTCGCCCCACAGCTTCCAGGTGTCGCTGAAGTCGTATCCCAGTTTGGCATAGCCGCCATACTGCTCAAACTCCATGTCGTCACGGTGTCCGTCGGTACGGTTGTACGAGCCGGTCACCACGCTGCTGAAACGCCCTTTCCTCACGCGGTTGGAGACTTCCGTCTGCAGGGTATTGTAGGAACCGTATCCTATCTGCGCATTGGTTTTCACCCCGTCCTCCTGCATCTTGCGGGTGACGATGTTGATAACCCCGCCCATTGCATTGGACCCGTAGAGGACGGAGGCGGGACCGCGCAGCACTTCCACCCGTTCGGCCATCATGCTCTGGTAGGCGTCGGCGATGGGATGCCCCATCAAGCCCATGTATTGCGGGTGTCCGTCTATCAGCACCAGCAGGCTGGTCGTAGGTCCTCCGGCGGCATTCACCCCGGCGCCTATGCCGCGCAGGCTCATGCCTCCTGCGGCTCCCGTGGATACGCCGTAGCCCATGATGCCGCGGCTTGTGGTGAAAAGTCCGGGCACCTGCTCGGTCAGTGCAGGCAGGATGGAGGGCTGGTAGGTCTGTTCCAGTTGCTGGCGGCCCACTACGGAGATGGTCATTGGCAGGTGGCGGATGTCTGTTTCATCTCTTGTCCCGGTCACTACGACTTCATCAAGCTTGTAGCTTTTCAGCCGGAGGCTGTCGGCAGGTGCGGACAGCATACTACCCGGAAGGGCGATACTTATTAAAATTGCGGTTAAAATCTTTTTATTCATCGTTTATCTATGGTTCTTTTTGCAAAGTTATACAAAAAGAAGAATCTGTATATGATTGGTAATCCTTAAAATGGACAACCAGGGTTGAAGATAAGTCCGTTAAAGGGTTTCCTGCTTCAGCGCTTCCACAAATCGGTCTATCTCCTGCAGTTTCGCCGGGATGTCGATGCCTTGCGGACAGTGCGGGTTGCATTGACCGCAACCGGTGCAGCGGTTGGCTTGGCGGAGACGGGGAACACTGCGGTCATAGCCTATCAGGAAGGCGCGGCGTGCCTCGCGGTAATTCTCGTCTTGGCTGTTCTGCGGCACGTTGCCCTCGTTGATGCAGCGGTTGTAGTGCAGCAAGATGGCTGGAATATCCAGTCCATAGGGGCACGGCATACAGTATTTGCAGTCGTTGCACGGCACGGTGGGGTATTGCAGCATTCGCTGGGCGGTATCTTCCAGTAAGGTAAACTCCTCTTCCGTACATGGAACAAGCGGGGAGAAGGTACGCAGGTTGTCTTGCAGATGCTCCATGTACGTCATTCCGCTTAGTACGGTCAGCACATCGGGGAAAGTACCTGCGAATCGGAAGGCCCAGGAAGCTACGCTCTCCTGCGGACGGCGTTGTTTCAGACGTGCCATCAAGTGGTCGTTCAGGCGGGATAGGCGTCCGCCCAGCAACGGCTCCATGATAACGGCGGGAATGTTGCGCTTCACCAGCTCGGCATATAGGTATTCGGCATCCGTGTTGCGGGTATTCACTTCTTTGGCATGCCGCCAGTCTACGTAGTTCAGTTGGATTTGTACGAAGTCCCATTTCAGTTCGTCGTGGCGGGAGAGCAGGTAGTCAAAGACTTCGATGTCTCCATGATAGGAGAATCCGAGGTTGCGGATGCGTCCGGCTTCACGCTCTTTCAGCAGGAAGTCCAGCATGCCGTTGTCCAGATAGCGGGAGCGGAGGGCTTCCATGCCGCCCATGCCGATGCCGTGCAACAAGAGGTAGTCGATGTAGTCCACTTGCAGGTCGCGGAAGGAGCGGTGATACATGGCAAGGGACTCTTCGCGGCTGTGCGTGCTGGGACTGAAGTTGGACAGCTTTGTGGCAAGGAAGAATTTCTCCCGTGGGTGGCGTTTCAAGGCAATGCCCGTGGCGCGCTCCGACAGACCTTGCACATAGGCGGGGGAGGTGTCGAAATAGTTCACTCCGTGGGCAATGGCATAGTCTATTAGGTCGTTCACGGCTTCCTGGTCTATTTCGTCTCCATTCCCGTCGGCGCGTTTCCGGGTGGGCCATCGCATGCATCCGTATCCCAGTAGAGAAACCCGGTCGCCCGTGTTGGGATTGGTACGGTAGGTCATCTTGTCGGTTGGTATCTCGCCCAGCGCGGCCGATTCGCTCTCCCCGTTGTTCTTGTTGCCCGAACAGCCGTACAGGGCTGCTGCCGAGGCAAGCGTTCCTGCACCGGCGAGTTTGAAGAAATCGCGGCGGTTTATCTTGTTCTTATTGTCTTCTTTCATTGTGATAGGACTGAAATTATAAATGGATATTAGGGTGATAAAGCTGCTTCAGACAGTTCTGTGCATCACATGGCCTTCCACATAAATGGCACTGAACGGACGCGACGGACAAAGGTTCTCGCATGCTCCGCATCCGATACAGCGTTCGGCGTTGACTACCGGTATCTTGATGGAGGCTTCGTCTTCCGGGTCTGAAGGAACCATCTGTATGGCACCGGCCGGACAATGGCGGGCACAGTTCCCGCATTCCATCTTGTCTGTGATGCAGATGCAATTCTCCTTAATCCATACGGCATGACCGATTTGGACGGCCGATTTCTCGGCGAGGCTCGTCAGATGGATGGCATCGGTAGGACACACCTCCGCACACTTGGCGCATTCGGGGCGGCAGTAACCGCGTTCGTAGGACATTTCCGGCTGCATCAGTTTTGTCAAGTCCGAAGAAGGACGGAGCACTTGGTTGGGGCATACCGATACGCAGAGCTGGCAGGCTGTGCAGTGTTGTGCAAAGTGGCGGGCGCTCAGTGAGCCCGGAGGAGTGATGGGAGTGGCGCGCTCGGGGATTTTCTTATCCTCGATGACAGCCAGTCCACCGTCCACTTTCTTCTCCTGCGCCTTGAGGGCTGCCGCAGCAGCAAACACGGCGGTTGTAGAGAGAAATGCGCGGCGGGCGTCGTTTACCTGCTCCGGTGCCACGGAGGTTTCCTGGGAGACTGCAGCGGAGGCCGGCTTGCGGCGTGTGTAAGTGATGGCACCTTTCCTGCACTTGTTGATACAGTCCATACATGCCACGCAACGGCTGTAATCTATTTCGTGTGCCTTGATGTTGATGCACGATGCCTTGCAGTTGCGGGCACAAAGTCCGCAACTGTTGCACTTCTTTGTGTCAATTACCGGTTTCAGCAAGGAATACTTCGAGAGGAAGCCAAGCACTGTACCTACCGGACAGATAGTGTTGCAATAGGTACGTCCGCCCCGCCATGCCAGCACGATGAGGACTACCAGAGTGACCGTGGCAATCAGCAGGGTAGGGAGACTCTTCATCCATACATCCGTTTCATAGAAGGCATAGCTGTCAGCACGTTCGGCCAGGTAGGCCAGTCCGTTGTTTGCCCACTGGTAGAGTGGGGAGAAAAGGCTGGAAACGATGCGCCCGTATGAGCTGTAAGGGGCCAGCAGCACGACAAAAGAGTTCAGTCCGCCGATAATGGCAAGTACGAATACTCCCAGCACACCGTAGCGTAGCCATTTCAGTGCGGACGAGTAGCGGAAACGGTTTTTCTTCCGTTTGGCGGAGAGCCAGGAAACAATGTCCTGGAATACTCCCAACGGGCAGATGACGGAGCAGTAGATGCGTCCGAATACCAAGGTCAGCACTGCAAGAAACAGTACTACACCGATGTTCAGTGCCAGCACGGCCGGCAGGAATTGTATCTTCGCCATCCATCCGAACCAGGCATGCAGTGTTCCCGTGAAGTCGAGGAACAACAGCGTGATGAGTGCGAAGAAGATGACGGCAAGGGTCAGTCTGATGGTACGTAGCATAAATGTATTGTATAGCGATTAGTATTCGTTCTTTATACCTTTTTTCCCATCTCGTAGGCTTCGTGCATGGAAGGCTTGTCGTTTATCTCGCCCACCTTCCAGGCACCCACGCCATAAATGGTGCCGCATTCTTTGGGCTCTTCCAGGCAGTCGAGGAAGCCACGGAAACCATCGATGGTACGCTCCATCATGGGGACACTTTCTTCGGCGGCGGCGATGATGAAGTAGAACTCCTTGTCCTTTATTTCAAGGTAGCGTGCGCAACAACGGTCAATCAGTGTCTTCATCTGCGCGCTCATGGTGTAGAAGTAGACGGGGGTTGCCATGACGATGACGTCGGCGGCAATCATCTTTTCCACCACTTCGGCGGCATCGTCCTTTTGTGGGCAGGGTTTGCCGTACATGCTGCATACGCTACATCCCGTGCAGTAGTTGATGTGCTTGTCTTTCAGGAAAATCTTTTCTACTTGATGTCCGGCTTCTGCGGCACCGCGCATGAATTCGTTGCACAAGAGGTCGGAGTTTCCATTCCTGCGGGGACTGGAGGAGAGGATTAATACTTTTTTGCTCATATTCGTTGTTCGTTAGTTAGTAAATGATTACGTGCTACAAAAATAGGCAGGTTTTATGAGAACGGCAGTATACAAATTACGGTTGTTGTTACCTAAATTACTGATTCATTCCAAAAGTATCTCCCGTTCGATGCCGGTGTCTTTCAGAAATTCCCGGTCGTGGCTGATGGCAATTACGGTGCCGGCGTAGTCGCGTATCGTTGCCGTTATTATTTCTATGCTCTCGATGTCCAGATTGTTGGTGGGTTCGTCCAAAATGAACATGTCCGGGGTGTTGTCGGCAATCATCAGGCAGCAGAAGGAAAGACGCATCTTTTCGCCGCCACTCAGTTTGCTGCACGGCTTGTTCCACACGTCGTGGGGAAAGAGATAACGGTTGAGGATGGTTTTCACTTCATGTTCCGGCAGGTGGCGGTGGTTGAAGGCTTCTGCTTGTTGGAGTACGCTGCGCTCATTACGGACGAGGGAGTATTCCTGGTCCAGATAGACGGAGGTGAAGTCGGCACGCTCCATCACTCCGCCGGTGGGGTGCAGTTCGCCCATGATGAGTTTCAGCAGGGTTGTTTTTCCACTGCCGTTTTTTCCTTTCAGGCTGAGGCGGTCGCCGCTTCTCAACTGGAAGGTGAGGGAGGAAGACCAGAGCTCCTTTACTGCCTCCGGACGGGTTGTCTCCATAGGAGAAGCCGCGAGGCTGGGATAATGAAAGTTGACGTCCTTTGCCTTGACCAGAACCTTCCCCACATGCAGATGAGAGGCATTGAAGTCTGTTTTCAGTTTGTCTGTCTGTGGCAGTGAACTTTTGATACCTGACATTTCTGCCTGTAATTTTTCCGTTTTCTCCGTATGAATGCTGCTGAGTCTGCTGCTGCTGTTTTCCGCATTGTTTTTCAGTGCTCCCATCATGATGCGGGGAATCCCCTTTTTAATGGAGTTTTTTTCTCCCCGCACATTCTGTTTGGCCTTCCGTTCTTCTACTTCGCGTGCCACTTTGCGTGCAAGGCGCAGGGCTTTCTGCTTCTCTTCCAGTTGTTGGGTAAGGGCTTTCTGTTGCAGGGCCTTCTGTTCTTTGTAGAAGTCGTAGTTTCCGCTGTAATACGTCAATCCCTGGGAGGAGAGTTCGCAGATGGCAGGCAACTGATTCAGTAGCGTGCGGTCGTGACTGATGACGAGCACGGTAGCCGACGTCCGTCGTATCAAGTTATACAGACGTTCCCGTCCATCCGCGTCCAGATGGTTGGTCGGTTCGTCCAGCAGGATGGCTGTCGGGTTGTGCAACTCCATGCCCGCCAGGAAGATGCGGGTTTTTTCGCCGCCGCTAAGTCTTTCCATCGGACGGGAGAGTGGGATACCGTCCAGTCCCCAATTGTCGAGAGAAGCCAGGGCGTGTTCTTCCACGTTCCAGTCATCGTCGAGCGTATTGAAGTGCTTTTCGGCAGCGTCACCGCTTAGGATGGCATGAAGGGCAGACAGCTTCCGGCTGATTCCCAAAGCTTGTGCTACTGTCTGTCGGTCGTATTGCCCGAAGTGCTGGGGGACGTAGTACAGATGTTCGGGGCGTAGCACCGTTCCCGAACTTGGAGACAAGTCTCCTGCCAAAATACGCATGAGGGTAGACTTGCCGCAACCGTTATTTCCGGTCAGGGCTATTTTATCTCCGGAGTTGATACTCAAGTGGAGGTGTGAAAACAAGATTTCCTTATCTGCATGGATATAGCTAAGGTCTTTAATGATAAAGCTCATAAGTTTCTACTGTGTTTTTAGAAGTAAGAATGATAGGGGAGATGCAAGCATTCCCCGAAATTGAAATTCTCGAAGGGGAGGGGTACAGACAAACACAGTATTGGCTAAACATCTATATAGGTGATGCTCAGCGTTCAGTCTGAAAAAGCATGTTGATAGTGATGTTTACCGAAATGTGTTGTCTTTAGTCGGATATTCTCATCGGTGGAATTAATTGGTTAGTGGGCGCAAAGGTAATGATTTCCACTGAATAACAAAGGCTTTTTGCGATATTAATATCGTGTCGGCAAGAAGTTAATATCGTGTTTGCAAGAAATTAACTTCCTGCAGACACGATGTTAATACTTTATTGGTTCTGTTACTTCATGGCCGAAGCATCGAACGAGAGTGGCAGTAATTCTCCCACATTCTTCAGCTCGTAGATTCCCTTTTTGCCATACAGCAACACCCGCATTGGCTGCTTGAAGCGCTTCTCCGTTTCGAGCATCACTTGCCGGCAGGCGCCGCAGGGCGGGATGGGAGACTCCAGGAACTCGTCGTGCTCGTTGCGTGCAGCAATGGCGAGGGTGGTCACTGCCTGGTCGGGATGTTGGGAGTTGGCATAGAATAGGGTGGTGCGTTCTGCACACAGCCCGGAAGGATAGGCAGCGTTTTCCTGGTTGGTGCCGGTCACTACAATACCGTTTGCCAGTCTGGCTGCAGCTCCTACCGAGAAATGGGAGTAAGGGGCATAGCTGCGGTTGGTAGCCTCGCGGGCGGCATCCATCAGTTCGCGGTCGGCGGCATCCAGTTCTTCATAGTCGTATATCTTGACGGCGATTTCGATATTTAATTCTTTCATAAGGCAAAGGGTTATATTGTAATTAATGTTACAAAGATAGAAAAGAGATTGGTTATTTCAATTCTTTTACGGACTTTTGTGCAGAACTCAACATTTTAAGCATGAAACGGATTTTCAGACTGACTGCTATCATAGCATTTCTTTTTATTTCCATTACAACAGTGCAGGCACAACGCCGGAATGCCCGCTACAATGAGTATATCAAACAGTATGCTCCCCTTGCCGTGGAGCAGATGCAACGTCATAAGATACCTGCCAGCATCACGCTGGCCCAAGGGCTGTTGGAGAGTGGTGCCGGATACAGCGAGCTGGCGCGTAAGAGCAACAACCACTTCGGCATCAAGTGTGGAGGCAACTGGCGCGGACGGACGGTGAGGCATGATGACGATGCCCGCAATGAATGTTTCCGCGCTTATCGCAATCCGAAAGACTCTTATGAAGACCATTCCGATTTCCTGAAACGGGGAGCACGTTATGCTTTTCTTTTCAAACTGAAGATTACGGACTATAAGGGTTGGGCGCGCGGCTTGAAGAAGGCCGGCTATGCTACCGACCCGTCGTATGCCAACCGCCTGATAACCATTATTGAGGACTATGAACTGTATAAGTACGACAGCCGTGGCATGAGCAAACACGATGTCCGCAGTTGGGAGAAGGAACTGAAAAAGAAACCTTGGCTGGCCAATCCGCATCAGGTGTACATTGCCAACGATATAGCTTATGTCGTGGCACGCGACGGAGACACCTTCCAGGTATTGGGCAAGGAGTTTGACATCAGCTGGAAGAAACTGGTGAAATACAACGACCTCCATAAAGAATATACACTGGAGGTGGGAGACATCATCTACTTGAAAGAAAAGCGCAAGAAAGCTGCCAAACCCCATACTGTCTACATTGTGAAGGACGGCGATTCCATGCACTCCATTTCCCAAAAGTACGGTATTCGTCTGAAGAACCTTTATAAGATGAATCGTAAGGATGCGGAATACGTGCCCGAGGTGGGAGACCGCTTGAGATTAAGATAAAGAAGCTATCCGAAAATGTACAGGGTGTCCGAAAACGGACACCCTTCTTTTTTGCCTTTTCGCTTACTTTCAGTGGTTTATGATTTTGGCATGGATTTAGTATATATTAAGCGTTATGTTCGCAAACAATAAAATTTAAAGATATGGATAGAGAAATTCCGAAAGAAGTGCGTAATAAAGAACGCAATAAGAAAATCATCCGCTACGGTGCTATCGGCGTGGCAGGTATCGTAGTGGTCAGTGTACTCATTTCATTGATGCGTACGGGAGTGAAGGAGAAAGACCTCGTTTTCTCCCAAGTGGGTAAAGGCACGATTGAAGTCAGCGTCAGCGCCTCCGGCAAGGTAGTCCCGGCATTCGAGGAAATCATCAACTCGCCCATCAATACCCGCATTTTGGAAGTGTACAGAAAAGGTGGTGATAGTGTGGATGTCGGTACCCCTATCCTGAAACTGGACTTACAGAGTGCCGAAACCGACTACAAAAAGATGCTGGATGAAGAGCAGATGCGCAGCTACAAGCTGAAACAGCTGAAACTTGACAACCAGACCAAGCTGACCGACCTTCAGATGAAAATCAAAGTCTCCGCCATGAAGCTGGACCGCATGAAGGTGGAACTGCGTAACGAGCAGTACCTTGATAGCCTCGGTTCGGGCACCACCGACAAAGTGCGCCAAGCCGAACTGAGCTACAATGTAGCACAACTGGAATACGAGCAATTACAGCAGCAGTATGCCAACGAGAAGGAAGTGCTGGCTGCAGAATACCAAGTGCAGGAACTGGATTTCAGCATGTTCCAAAAGACACTGGCCGAAACCAAACGTACGCTCGACGATGCGCAGGTGCGTTCGCCCCGGAAGGCCATCCTTACTTATATCAACAATCAGATTGGTGCCCAGGTTCCCGAAGGCTCACAGATTGCCGTCATCTCCGACTTGAGTCACTTCAAGGTGGAAGGCGAGATTGCCGATACTTACGGTGACCGTGTGGCTGCCGGCGGCAAGGCCATTGTGAAGATTGGCAGCGAAAAGCTGGAAGGTTCCGTAAGCAGTGTTACTCCGCTTTCAAAGAATGGCGTCATCTCCTTTACCGTGCAGTTGAATGAGGACAACAACCGCCGACTGCGTTCCGGTCTGAAAACCGACGTCTATGTGATGAATGCAGTGAAGGAAGACGTGATGCGCATAGCCAATGCCAGCTATTATGTGGGACGTGGGGAGTATGAACTTTTTGTACGCAATTCCGACAAGGAAATTGTAAAGCGCAAGGTGCAGCTGGGCGATTCCAACTTTGAGTTTGTAGAAGTGGTCAGTGGCTTGCAACCGGGTGATGAAGTGGTGGTGAGCGATATGAGTAACTATAAGAACAAGAATAAGTTGAAGCTAAAATGATAAAGGTTTACTTGAAACAAGCCTGGGAGCTGTTGAAGCAGAATAAACTGTTCAGCATGCTCTACATTGTGGGTACGGGGCTGGCCATTGCCATGACAATGATTATGGCGGTGGTGTATTATGTGAAGATTGCGCCCGTCTATCCAGAGGCAAACCGCATGAATACGCTTTACCTCAGCAATTCAAAATTCACGCAGGGAAGCGGCAACAATACCAGGACCATGCAATGGGCTGTTTCCTACAAGGCACTGCAAGACTGGTTCTATCCCGTAGAGAATGCCCTTGTCGTTTCGGCCGAGCTGCATAATGATTTGTCGGAAAACAGTTATATACAGCCTGCCGACCGCAGCGGTGATTTTCCGGTTATGGTAAAGTTGACAGACCCTGCTTTTTTCAAGATATATTCTTTCCAATTCCTGGAAGGTAGTCCATTCACGGCATCCGACCTGGCAAGTGGCATTTCCACTGCTGTCATTACCGATGATTTGGCACGCCGCTTGTTCGGTACGACGGAAGAGGTAGTAGGACGCTCGTTCAGCCTGAACTATATCGACTATCGGGTTTGTGGGGTGGTGCGCAGTGCCAGTTACCTCACCTCTAAATCCTATGCACAGCTTTATATACCTTATACGGTGTCGCCCGATTACAGCACTCCCAAGTACGACCTTCCCTATCTGGGAGCTTTCAGTGCTACCTTTCTGGTGCAGGACAGTAAGCAGGGAGATGCTCTGCGGGCTGAGATAAAGGAAATCTGCCGCAAGGAGAATCTTATGCATCCCGATGAATGGAAAGTAGATTTCTGGGAGCAGCCCACCTCCCATCTGTTGAGTGTCTTCAAGACTTATGCAAGTATGGAGTTTGACCTTTGGGCCACAGTGCGCCACTTTCTGCTTGTCCTGCTCGTATTGCTGTTGGTGCCTGCCTTGAATCTGAGCGGCATGATATCGAGCCGTATGGAGGGACGTCTGGCAGAGATGGGCGTGCGGAAATCGTTTGGAGCCGGACGTAAGATACTGCTTTCACAAGTGATGTGGGAAAACCTGCTGCTGACCGCACTGGGCGGAGCATTGGGCTTGCTGCTGGCATGGCTGGCACTTTACGTGGGACGCGAGTGGATATTTACGGTATTCGACAGCTGGCCGAATATGGTACCCGAAGGAGTGGAGGTCCGCGTATCGGGTGAAATGCTGTTTGCTCCGCTGGTTTTTCTCGCCGCATTGGCGCTGTGCGTCGTGCTGAATCTGTTGTCGGCCCTTATACCGGCGTGGTATTCCTTGCGGAAACCGATTGTGAACTCACTGAATGAAAAACGATAAGACACGGGAGGTTGGTATGTTTAAGTTAATATGGAAGAATCTTTGGGCGCGCCGCCGCAAGAACGGATGGTTGTTGGCCGAATTGATATTGGTGAGTATCATCAGTTGGGTTGTATTGGACCCGGTGATTGTGGTCACGCACGATCGTAATATCCCGTTGGGCTATGATGCGGAGCGGCTTTGCCTCATTTCATTGGGCGCATTGCAGCCCCAGGCACCGGGATACGATGCCGAAGCGCAGGACTCTGCTACGTTGGTGGACAACTATTATAATTTGGTGCGTTATGTCAAGGACTTTGACGGTGTGGAATCGGCCACTCCCGTGCTGGGATTCTGTTATCCCAATTCTTCGGGAAGTTCGAATAGTCAATTGTTTGCCGAAGGGGATACGATTCCCTTATCTATTATGATGATACAATTTTTGCCTCATACGAACTTTTTCGATACGTATGGTTTCCGTTCCGGTAAGGGGCGGACACCCGGACAGCTGTCCGACTACGCCTATGCCCCGAATGACATTGTACTGACGGAGAATGCTGCCGAACAGTTGTTCCATACCAAAGACGCGCATGGCAAACGCTGTATAAGCAGAGACCATGGAGATACCTTGTACATGCCGGTTGTCGGTACGATAGGAGCCATGAAGATGTATAGCGAGTGGCGTCCCGTCCCCGTTGCATTTATGCCGATGCTTACCATCGATACAAGTTATATCCCTGAAAGTGCCCATATCCTGGTACGTCTCAAAGAGGGTGTCAGCATGGAGCGTTTTCTGCACGATTTCCGTCCCTGGATGGTGAAGGAGATGAGGCGGGGTAATCTGTTTGCCCGTAGTGTCCGTTCCTATGAGCAGATTATAACGGAGAGCGAAGCCAGCAATTCCACACCGATTTACCGCCGTAATCTGGCGATGGCGGCTTTCTTCCTGGTGAATCTTTGCCTGGGTGTCATCGGTACCTTCTGGTTGCAGACACGTACGAGGCGCGAGGAAGTGGGAGTGATGCTGTCGTTCGGAGCTACACGTAGTGACATTGTCCGCCTGCTGATGGGCGAAGGCACGGTATTGACCGTGGTCGCTTCACTGACTGGTTTTCTGCTTTATTTGCAATATGCACTGAAAGAAGGGCTGGCCAAAGGACAGAATTGGGTGGAGAGTACAGAGAGCTATTGGGTGTCGGATTTCACCTCGCATTATCTGCTCGTGTCGCTCGTCATCTTTCTGATACTGCTGGTGGTAGTGTTGGTGGGAATCTATATCCCGGCGCGCAACATCAGCTGCATTCCACCTACGGAAGCCCTGCGTGACGAATAGATGAAAACGGACAAAGTGTTCATTTTCGGACACCTTACTGCATGTATAAATAGCAGATAATCAATGATAAACGGTTTTGGCACAACTTTTGACCTCTTGAAGCAGAAATTGTGCGGAATAGAAACGGAACAGAATAATAACAATTAAATACTTACCATTATGATTAAGTTAACTGGCATCAACAAGATTTATCGTACAAACGAGATTGAAACCGTGGCATTGGAAAATGTAAACCTCGAAGTGAACAAGGGAGAATTTCTCAGTATCATGGGACCCTCCGGTTGTGGAAAATCTACGTTGCTGAACATTATGGGTTTACTGGATGCACCTACCAGCGGCACCATCGAAATAGCCGGTACGAAAGTGGACGGCATGAAGGACAAGGAGCTGGCTGCTTTCCGTAACCAGAAGCTGGGTTTTGTGTTCCAGTCTTTCCATCTGATTAATTCGCTGAATGTGCTGGATAATGTGGAGCTGCCTTTGCTGTATAGAAAGGTGTCTGCCAAGGAACGCCGTCATCTGGCGGAAGAGGTATTGAAGAAGGTCGGTTTGAGCCACCGCATGCGTCACATGCCTACACAGCTTTCCGGCGGTCAGTGCCAGCGTGTAGCCATTGCCCGTGCCATTATCGGCAACCCGGAGATAATCCTCGCCGATGAGCCCACCGGTAACCTGGACTCCAAGATGGGTGCCGAAGTCATGGAACTGTTGCATCAACTGAACAAGGAAGACGGACGTACCATCGTGATGGTGACCCACAATGAAGAGCAGGCCAAACAGACCTCACGTACCGTCCGCTTCTTCGACGGACGTCAGGTGGAATAATTACTGCTTAACAGCCAACTGTCAACTATTAATTATCAACTATCAATAAATGAAATGCAAACCGTAAGACAAGCTTTTACAATCTTGAAGCAGAATCCGCTGCTAAGTACGATTTCCATATTGGGTACGGCCTTTGCTATCACCATGATTATGGCTATTGTGATTACTTGGCAGACAAAATATGCTGACTTGGAACCGGAAGTGAACCGCAGTCGGTGTCTTTACTTTTCCGCTATGCACGTATACGACAAGGAAAAGGACGGCAATAATAATTGGAGTAATCCTTCGGCGGCATTTATGAAAGAATGCGTGCAGCCGGTGCCCGAAGTGGAATACTGTACGGCATTTTCCCCAGCCGGTTTGTCGTTGGCTTCGTTGACTGACGGTAACAATCGGGTGAAAGTGGATGCTATGCGGACAGATCCCGACTTCTGGAAAGTGTTCAGCATGCAGTTTCTTGCCGGACGCGGCTTCAGCGAAGCCGACCGTGCTGGAGAAAGCAAGGCTGTAGTAGTCTGTGCGTCTGTAGCGCGGAAACTGTATGGAAGTACAGATGTAGTGGGACAGGAATTCCTGCTGAACCGGGAACTTGCACGTATCGTGGGAGTGGTGAAAGATGTTTCCGTCACTGCTAAGGATGCATACGCACAAGTGTGGGGTATGTACAGTGCCGACGAACTGAAAATTACCGGAGTCCACAGTTATTTGGGAGGCATGCAGATTGCTGTATTGGCACGTACATCTGATGACTTTCCTGCCATCCGGGAGGGCATTGCCAAGCAGGTGGAACGTGTTAATGCCGGATTGGGCAACAAACAGATAGACATCATGGAACAGCCGGACAATATCGTGGCGCACGTCAACCACGTATGGGCTAATGTAGGGCCAGACTTGACAATGCTTTATCTTCAATATGCCGTAGCTTTATTTATCATTTTGTTGGTACCGTCACTCAATTTGTGTGGCTTGAGTAACAGCCGCATGCAGCAACGTATTACCGAATTAGGTGTACGTAAGGCTTTTGGAGGAACGAAAAGTGTGCTTGTGCGGCAGATACTGAACGAAAATCTGATGTTGACATTACTGGGTGGAGTAGTGGGACTGCTTTTCAGTTATTTGGCAGTATATGCCATGCGTATGTGGCTGTTCACCAATAATCAGAATGTGGGTACGTCGGGCGAGTTCAGCTTGAACATGGAGGCACTGTTTAGTCCGTGGGTATTCCTGCTGGCATTTGTTTTCTGTGTGGTCATCAATCTGTTGAGTGCGGCACTGCCTGCATGGATAGCGGCACGGCGCACTATTGTAGATTCTTTGAATGATAAATAGAAGGAGGTACTTGATATGAAATTTACGATACATAACTTACGTATGATAAAGGCACGCTTCAGCAGTAACGGCTGGGTATTGGCTGAATTGTTCTTGGTATTCATCGTGATGTGGTTCCTCTGTGACTCACTGGGATGCATGAAATATACTTTCTACCGTCCGCTGGGTTATAATATTGAACATGTCTATAAATTATCCACCGTTGTAGGTGGAGAAAGTCGGGATACGAGTCTGACTGATGCCGATAAATATCTGGGTATATTGGCGAAATTGGAACAAGAGCCTTCCGTAGAGGCAGCTGCCCTTTGTTATTGGAGCCTTCCGATGAGTGGCAGTAATAGTTACAATGCGTTGGTTGTGCAAGATACTTCCTGGGTGCAAGGACGCTGTATTTATACGACTGGAGGATATATGGATGTTTTCCGGATAAGTGAGGACCCGCGTCACCCGTTCCGGGACACTCCCGCAGGATGGAACAATGTGACACTGAGTAATGCCGCTTTTGAACGTTTTTGTAAGAAAATGCCGGAGTTTTCGCAGACTACGCCGTTAGGTAATGGTGATTCTGTTACAATCATCAAGCAGATGGGGAAGACCGGTGCTTTCCGTTCCTATCGTTATGGAGTTGAGGAACCTTGGTTCTTTTATCATTTGGGAGAGAATATGATTAAGGCAGAGTTTGCCGACAATTGGTCGCAGATTGTTTTCCGCGTGAAGCCTGCTGCCGACGGACCGGATTATCGGGAGAAGTTTCTGCGCGAAATAGCGCCTAAACTGGACACGGACAATGCGTTTGTGGCAGATGCCGCTCCCTATACTGAACAACAGTTGCAGTTCGAGGTGATGAATGGCGATACGGATAAGGTGAACAGTCAGGCTGTGGTGGTGCTCTTCCTGCTGGTGAATGTATTTTTGGGGTTAATAGGCACCTTCTGGTTCCGTACTCGCCGCCGCCGTTCGGAGATAGCTCTACGGATGACGATGGGCAGTACGCGTGGCGGTGTGTTTCGTTTACTGATAGGTGAGGGGTTACTGTTATTGGCGTTAGTGACATTGCCTGCCATGGTTGTATGCTACAATGTGGGGATGGCGGAATTTACTATAGGACGTACCTCTCTCATATCCACTTGGCCGATAGAGTGGAGTGTGATACGCTTCCTTGCAGGTTCTCTAGGGGCTTGGTTACTGATAGCTCTGATGGTAGTGATTGGAATATGGTTTCCGGCACGGCAGGCTATGAAGATTGAGCCGGCAGAGGCGTTGCATGAAGAGTAGTATGAAAAACAATAGAGGATTAACAATAAAAAAGAAGAAAAATGAAAACTAATATAGTAGGTATTATCATTGCATTGATATTGACATTTGTAGGTATGCTGAGTGTTTATGCACAAGATACCAAAGTGAGTGAAGTGCGCAAAGTGGATGCCTTTTCGTCCATTGAGATAACGTCTGTGGGAACAATTTATTTTACACAGAGTGACACTTATTCTTTCAAGATTGAAGGTAAGGAGAAGCACGTGAAGAATACAGAAACCACAGTGAAGGACGGCTGTCTGCTGATAGGCTTCAAGGATAGGAAAAACAAGAGCATGAGAAATCAGAAAGATGGCGTGACCATTTGGATTTCGGCTCCTGATTTGAAGAAGGTGGAGTTTACCGGTGTAGGGGAGTTCAATTGTGAGAAGCCCTTGAAACTGGATGAGGTGTCATTTGAGGTAAAGGGAGTGGGTGAAGTGAATGTATCCGATTTGACGTGTGACGAGCTGAAAGTTGCTTTGCGCGGAGTAGGTAGCGCCGATATTCATGTAGTCTGCGATTATTTGACTGCCAGAATGAGTGGTGTGGGTGACGTCACTTTGAGCGGAACTGCCGGGCATGCTGACATTTCTAAAGGAGGCATAGGCGGAGTGAATACATGTAACCTGAAGGTGGGCCGTTGAGTAGCGGTAACACCAATCGTAAATAGTAAATCGTCTAATCGTAAATATCAATATGATAAAGCAATACTTCACACAAGCCTGGGCACAGTTGCGGCAGCAACCGATGATTAGTGCCGTCAGCATAGCCGGTACGGCACTTGCCATCTTCCTCATCATGCTGGTGGTGATGATGCAGCAGGTGAAGGTAGCTCCGTTTGCTCCGGAGAGCAACCGCGACCGCTTTCTACATGTGCATTATATGAGCATCACCAACAAAAGCTGGGGAGAGGGAAACAGTTCCAACGGACCGATGGGGATAAAGACTGCGCTTGAGTGCTTCAAATCGCTGAAGACCCCCGAAGCAGTAACGATTTATACCTGTATGGTCATTTCTACCCCCGTGAATCTGCCGGGACAACCTGCAACGGGTATCGACCTGTTGCAGACAGATGATACTTTCTGGCGTGTGTTTGATTTCTCTTTTGTTGCCGGGAAACCTTATGACCAGGCTACATTCGATGCCGGACTACCTGTAGCGGTAATTACGGAAAGTGTAGCGCGCAGGTTATTCCAGACAACGGAGGCTGTTGGTCGCGAATTCCTTTTGAACCATGCTCCTTATACAGTGTCCGGTGTAGTGAAGGATGTTTCTACTTTGGCCAACACTGCCTATGCGCAGGTATGGGTGCCCTATACTTCTACTGAGATAACGAAAAGCACATGGAGTGATGAGCATATGGGGATGATGAGCGTTACCATTCTGGCGAAAAGCCGTGATGATTTTCCCGCTATTCGTGAGGAGACGGAACGCCGCCGTCAGGAGTACGACACTGTAATTGGCGAGAATGGTTATTCGTTGATTTACCGTAACCGTCCTTATGACCAGGAGAAAAATGCCGCAGGAATGGCTGCCAACATCGAACCGGACGTGGACCAGGCACGCAGGCAGCGTCTCATTATCTTCATCATTCTACTGATTGTTCCTGCCATCAACCTCAGCTCGATGACGCAGAGCCGTCTGCGCCAGCGTGTGGCAGAGATTGGTGTGCGCCGGGCATTCGGTTCAACGAGACTGGAACTGATGGGGCAAATCATTGCAGAAAATCTGGTGGTGACATTGCTGGCAGGGGTGATGGGATTGTTGCTGAGTGTAGCATTCGCTTATTTGGGAAATACACTGCTGTTTGCGCAGGAATTCAGCCAGACGCTGAGTCCTCCGGCAGTGGATGCGAGCATATTGCTGCATGGCTCCACCTTTGGCTGGGCGTTGTTGTTCTGCTTTGTGCTAAACTTACTAAGTTCCGGTATTCCCGCATGGCGTGCATCAAGAATAGGGATTGTAAATGCATTGGGCGGACGTTTGCATAAATAACTCCATCACAAAACATTAATCATTGAAGAAAATGACTAAGAAACTTCTTACACAGATAAAGAATGAATGGCTCTCAAACCTATGGTTGGTGTTGGAGTTATTGGTAGTGAGTGTAGTGATGTGGTACGTGGTAGACTATCTCTACACGCGCGCCGCCACCTATCTGGAGCCGAGAGGCTTTAATATAGAGCACTGCTACCTTATAGAGTTGGGGGAACTGACACCCAAAAGTCCCGACTACATAGCCGGGCATACCTCTCAGCAGACCCACGATGACATAGCCGAGTTGTTGGAGCGTCTGCGTCGTCGGCCGGAGATAGAAGCGGTCAGCCTTTCGCAGAATTCGTATCCTTACAACGGAAGCAATTCAGGCGCTGAAGTAAGCTATGACACTTTGCGTTCTCCCGGTTGGACCATCCGCAGGTTAGTGACACCGGACTTTCCCCGTGTATTCCGCTATCGGGGCACGCGTGGCGAGACACCCGAACAATTGGCTGAAATGTTGGAGCGCGGGGAGTTTATGGCTTCGGATAACCTCTACCGGAAATACGACTGCCGGATGACAGATCTCGTAGGCCAGCGGTTCTATCTTTTTGGTGATACTACGAAGACCTACCGGCTGGGTGCTGCACTGCAAAATGTACGCTATCACGATTATGACCAGGCGCGAAGCTCATATTCCATGATGGTGAAGCAGAGTTTCTACTATATCGGTCTCGAACTTTGTGTCCGCGTCCGTGAAGGGCAGGACAATGACTTCATTGAGAGGCTGAAGGCAGACAGTGAGAGCCAGTTCCGCATAGGCAATATCTTCATTTCGGAGATACGTTCTTTCAAGGATATTCGTCGCAACTACCAGCAGGCATGGACCAATGACATCCGTAACTATGTGATGGGTATGGGATTCCTGCTGCTGAACATTTTCCTCGGCTTGCTCGGAACATTCTGGTTCCGTACGCAGCAACGCCGTTCGGAGATAGCACTGCACAAAGCGCATGGAGCGACAGACCGTGCCATCTTCAGCCGGCTGCTTAGTGAAGGGATATTGTTGTTGGCAATTGTCACCCCCGTTGCATTGCTCATCGATTATAATCTTGCACACCTGGAGTTGAACTCCTGGAGGAACGGTACGACGTTGGAGTGGGACCGCCTGCTGCTATGTGCCGCCATCAGCTTTGTGCTGATTGCCCTAATGATTGTCATCGGTATAGGTATTCCCGCCCGAAAGGCCATGAAGGTGCAGCCTGCCGAAGCATTACATGATGAATAGAAAGTTATGAAACAAATTTTAGCTCTTATCCGCCAGAATCCCTTTTTCAGTGCTGTTTCCGTCATCGGTACGGCAGTGAGCATCACCTTTGTCATGGTCATTTACATGGTGTATGACATCCAGACGGCTGACTTGGCTCCCGAGTCGCACCGCAGTAGTATGGTATATTCTTCTTATGGATACTCTTACCGTAAGTCCGACCGCAGCAATTCCAATACGGGTATGTCTTATCGGGCTGTCAACGCTATTTTTAAGGAACTTCCGGGAGCAGAACTTGTCACCTATCTGGGACCTACCTATCTTAGATATTGTGGGGAATCGCCCGCGCGGGGAATGCGCCGTACGGTTCGTCAGGTGGATTTGAACTATTGGCGTGTCTACGATATCCCTCTTGTGGCGGGCCGTCTTTTCAGTACCGAAGAGTTCGATGCTTGCCGGGATGTCGTGGTTATAGGCGAACAGCTTGCTCGCGAAGCTTTCGGGTCTGCCGAAGCAGCCATTGGCAAAAATTATTTTGTCAACTTTCGCCCTAAGCGCATTGTCGGGGTCACCAAGGATGTGAGCTCTCTGTTCACATTTGCCTATGGAGAGTTGTGGATGCCTTATTCCACCCGGGATTCCGGTCTGGGCAGTGAAGGGCTACGGGGAGATTTCGAGGCTGTGGCCCTTGTCAAGCCCGGTGTCGGCAGAGAGGAACTCAAGCGACAGATAGAACAGTCGCTTGCCCGCTTCAACGAGATACTGGTCGAATATGAACTGGAGCTTCCCGACCTCAGCACCTATACGGAACGGCAGTTCTTCCGTAATGACACGATGAGTCCTGCCGTAACCTGCATCATCCTGGGTTTGATATTGCTTATTGTGCCCGCTATCAATGTCAGCGGACTTATATCTTCGCAAATGTCCCGTCGCATGGCTGAGCTTGCGGTAAGGAAAGCATACGGCGCCAGCCGTTCTACCTTGATGGTGCAGTTGCTCCGCGAGAACCTGGCCTTGGCATTTGCCGGCGCATTGCTCGGTTTTCTCTTTTCGTGCATATTCCTATGGCTGGGTAAGGACTGGATGCTTGGCGATGGTGCTCCCGGAACGAATTTTGATGTAAGCGTCTGGCTCTTCCTCCGTCCTGCGGTTTTCGTGGCTGTATTGGTGGTGTGTCTGTTGTTCAACCTGCTTTCTGTGTTTATTCCTGCCTGGCATGCCACCCGTCGCCCTATAGCCGAGGTTCTTGGCGGAGAATGAGCGGATAAACGAATCCCAATTAAAACAGTAACGAGTATGATACATTCTATTTTACACCAGATATGGAACCAGCGCCGCAGTAACGGCTGGCTGTTTGCCGAGCTGTTGATTGTATTTACATTGATGTGGTATTGTGTGGATGTACTCTATGGCTTTGCCCATGCAGAACGGCAGCCTAAGGGGTATGATTTGGAGCATGTCTATAAGATAAGGATTTCCTGCAATCCCACACAGATAGTGCCGTGCACGTCGGAAGACAGCCTGCAGACCTTCTGGTTCAAGCCGATGGAGGAAGTGCTCCGGCGTATCAGGCAATATCCTGCAGTGGAAAGTGCTGCCACGTGGCTGGGTACCGATACTTATACCCGCGGGCGTGTTTACCAGGGGTATACGACGGACAGCGTGCATGTTGTCGAGACTACAGTGCGCTATGTGTCTCCCGAATATTTCGACGTCATGCGCATTCCGCTGTTGCAGGGGAATGTCTCGGATTGGAATTCCACTGCCAGTCCTCTGCCTGCCGTGGTGACCCGTGATTTGGCAGACAGTCTTTTTCAGACAAGTGCCGGGGCGGTGGGCCGCGAGTTTCTGGATTATTACAGCGGAGGTCTCCGTTACCGTGTCTCTGCAGTCTGTGCCTTGCAGAAGACGGATGACTATGCCCGTTACGGACCTTTTGTCCTGACTCCTTTCCCCGGTTGGTTCTATGAGGACCAGTACCTCCCGTTCATCTCCCTACGGATACGTCCGGAGGCGGATACGGATAATTTTGCAGCTCGTTTTTATCAGGATATGATGTCGCAGCTGCAGGTCGCTCCATTCTATCTTTTCGACATACAGAGCTATAAGGACCAGAAGATAGAGCGGGATGCTGCCGAAGGAATCACCCCGTATATCCGCAGCGCAAGGCTCATTGTGATATTCTTTGTTTTCAATGTATTCATCGGGCTGATGGGAACTTTTTGGTTCCGTACCCGCCATCGCCGCAGCGAGATTGCTTTGCGCATGGCCATGGGCAGCAGCCGCGGAAGAATACGCTGGCAATTGCTGGGTGAAGGGTTGCTGCTGTTGGCACTTGCTTCCATCCCCGCTTTGATGATATGTATCAATATGGTTATGGCAGATGTCACTTTTACGGAAGCCACGGATGCCACTTGGGGGAGATTTGTCATATGCGTTTCTATTGTCTGGATATTGATGGCATTGATGGTGATTGCAGGAATCTGGTATCCGGCTTCACGGGCCATGAAGGTACAGCCTGCCGAAGCATTGCACGATGAGTGAGTTTTTTTTGAATAATCTGTGCTCATTCTCAATATAACTTGTATATTTGCGTGACGAATAAGAGTTTTGCGTTGAGTATACAAAATCTATATTATGATGAAACGCCTTTTCTTTCCATTGTTTGCAGGCTTGTTGTGGTTGATGTCGGGAACACTTTCGGCTACGGAACGTACGTACAATGTACTTTTCATACAGTCCTATACAAAAAATACTCCTTGGCACAGCCTTCTGACAGAAAATTTGGAGAACGGACTGGACAAGGGGGGAGTTAAAGCCAATATCACTACTGAATATCTGAATGCCGATTACTGGTCTTTCGCTTCTGAGTGCTTCATCATGCGCCGCATCTGCGAGCGTGCCAGGCAACGGAAAACGGACTTGATTGTGACCTCCAGCGATGAGGCTTTCTTCACATTGACCCATTGCGGTGATTCCCTGCCTTATCAGATACCGGTAGTGGTTTCGGGTATCAAATACCCGGATGAGAGAGTCTTTGAAAGAATGCCCAACGTCTCCGGCTATGTTTCGAAAACGGATTTCGATGTCTTGCTGGATGCGGCTGTCCGCATGTTTCCTTCCCGCAGGGAGTTGGTCTGTCTGTCCGACAGCAGTTTCCTGAGCCTTAAAGGGGTTAAGACTGTGGAGGAATCCTGGGAACGCATAAAGAGCAACTATCCGGAGCATGAGTTGAAAGTGCTGAATGTGCAGGCCAAGTCCTTGAACTCTATCATCACTTCCATTTGCTATGACTACAATGCCTACAAGCATATTGTCATTGCTCCCAAATGGATTCCCTTTCTTTCCTTGAAGTTGAAGGCCCCCGTGTTTACCAGCCAGAACCTGGCTATGACGAACGGTGTTCTGTGTGTGTACGATGCCGTTCCCGGAGAGGATGCCTTTGCCGCCGGCCGGCAGGCTGCAAGTATTTTGAAGGGCAAGTCGCCCGCTTCATTGGGAGTAAAGGACTTTGGGGGCAAGCTACTGTTCGATTACAAACAGTTGCAGTTTTTTCGCGTGAACACGAACCGTGCGGAGAGCAAGGGCATTGTTTTGAATATACCGCTGGTGGAGCGCTACCGTGTCTGGTTCATTCTGTTCTATTCGCTGATTGTCGGGGCATTGGTGCTGCTGGTTGCCTGGCTTTTCCGTGCCAACCGCAGGGAGTCGCGCAAGCGCATACATGCCCAGACCCGCTTGTTGATACAGCACCGCCTGGTGGAGCAGCGCGACGAGTTCGACAATATCTTCTGTTCCATTCGCGACGGCTTGATTACGTATGATACCGACCTGCGCATCCATTTTGTCAACCGTCCGTTGCTACAGATGCTGGGACTTTCTTCCGAGACCTATACGTCCCGTTTCTATGAAGGGCAGATGGCCGGCTCCATTTTTAGGATTTACATGAATGGAGAAAATATCCTGCAGGACTTGTTGAAGAAAGTACGTACCGGCAAGAGCCCTATTCCTATTCCGGAGAAAGCCTTCATGCAGGAGAATCATCAGGGAACGTATTTTCCCGTTTCCGGCGAGGTGGTACCTATCTTTGCCAATGAAAAGATGACGGGAATGGCGATTGTATGCCGCAATATTTCCGAAGAGGAGATGCAGAGGCGCTTTTTCAACATGGCGGTGGAGGAGAGCTCCATTTATCCGTGGCAGTACAACATGCGTATGAACCGCTTCCATTTCCCAGGTGGATTGCTGCGCCGTTTCGGGTATATAGGTGATACGGACTTGCTGACGCGTGATGAGATGGATGCCCTTATACATCCGGAAGACTTGCCGCATACGCGCAGGAATTTTGATGCCATTCTGTTGGGTAATGAAATCAATTCACGGATGAGTTTCCGGTTGAAGAGTGTGGACGGGAGCTATGAATGGTGGGAGTTTCGCAGTACCGCTTATGACGGACTGACGGTTGATACCCCATACATGGTATTGGGAGTATGCCAGAGCATCCAGCGTTACAAGGATACGGAAGAGGCCTTGATTGCCGCACGTGACCGTGCCTTGCAGGCCGACAAGCTCAAATCTGCGTTTCTTGCCAATATGAGCCATGAGATACGCACCCCTTTGAATGCCATTGTCGGCTTCTCGGATTTGTTGAAGGATTTGGACGCTTTTTCTCCGGAAGAGGTAAAGCAGTTCGTCGAAACAATCAACATCAACTGTACATTGCTGCTGGCGTTGATAAACGATATTCTGGACCTCTCGCGCATAGAATCGGGCACGATGGACTTTAAGTTCGGAGCATTCAACCTGGCGTTCATCATGCAGGAGGTCCATGAATCCCAGCGTCTGAGTATGCCTCGGGATGTAGAGCTGCGTATAGAGATTCCGGAAGGGGAAGACAAATTGGTCATCACCGATTCCGTCCGCTTGAAGCAGGTCGTGAACAACCTGATAAACAATGCCAAGAAATTCACGGTAACGGGCAGCATCACCTTCGGCTATGTCACGAACCGGGAAGGATATACCACCATCTTTGTCGAAGACACGGGAAGCGGTATCTCTGAAGACGCCCAGAAACATATCTTCGAACGCTTTTACAAAGAAGACAGCTTTACGCAGGGCGCCGGTTTGGGGCTGAGCATTTGCCAGACCATCGTAGACCGCCTGCATGGTTCTATCTCGGTCTCCTCAGAGTTGGGAAAAGGAACGCGTTTCGAGGTGGTGATACCGGATGCGAACGAGTAATCATTCAATCCGTTTGCAGGCATTGGCTTGCAGGAACTCTTCCAATATATCCTCGTAATTGCCATACAGCATGATGTGGTGGTTGCCCAGCGGTGTCTTGAGGAAATAGTCGGCAGGGGAGTTCATTTTTATCCGCACTTGGGTGCGGCACATATTGATGTAGTTTGTATTCTCAACAAGCGTGCCGGTGCTCAGGTAATATTCGTCCAGGCTTTCGCTTCCGCATTTTACGATGGTTACATCTCCCGTCGGCAGGATTCCCTGAATACCGATGCCGCTTTCCGTCTCAAAATGGTTGCGTATGATGAACTGCTCCGTTTGTGCGATGCCGATGGTGCAGTGTGCCAATATGATTTCATTGGTACGGGCATTTATCATGGAAGGATTGGCCATGAAGGAGTTTTTCCCCGTCAGCACTTTTACGGCCAGCATGGTGAAGACGGATTGTAAATCGCCTTCACATCCGGCAATGATTCCTTCGTCGTTCAGCAAGGCAAGGGCAAGGCAGCCGGTGGTTCCCGTTTGGTCTATCAGGCGGAAGCAGCTGAGGGTAATGGCGCTCAGTCGCTCTTCCTCTACAATCCTCTTGATGGCTCGATACAGCCGCATGGCTTTTATCATGTCTTCGGGGCTTGCCTCTCGGCAGGCAAGCGCTTTTCCTGCCAGTCCAGCGCATGCTTCGCCCACCTCGTCGTCCGTTATCTGTCCGTAGTATTCGTAAATGCGGTCCAATGAGACGTCTGTGTACTCGATACCCCAGCGGCGTTTGGCAAGCAGATAATCCACATTGCTGGCAACGAGCCAGCTGGACGGAGTGCCCATTACGCCGATGCGCATGCCGAAAAGGCTGCGTTGTGCCACGAAATTGCTGTGCAGGACAAAAATACGCTTGATGGTCTCGGGGAGCTCTCCGTGAAGAATCTCGCTTTTCATTCCCCGGCCGCGCAGCCAGGAAGATATTTCGAGAGCGGCGGCCAGTGAGTTCTGCATGCCGTCTGCCAAGAGGATGGCGGGGCGGGGAAGGGATTCGAAATGCTGGATTACCAGCCGTTCCACACCTCCGGTGGCAATGAATATAATACTGAAGTCATCGGGTGATAACTTGTCTATGTCTTTGTAATCAATGAAGTTGACGGTAAAATATTTTTCCAATTCAGTCAATATCACTTCGTGGGAGCTACGGACTGATGCTTGTTTATGCAGTATGGAAGCAAAAGTTATAAGGTTGATGACCATGGTGTTATTTACTATTTGACTATTTACTATTTACAATTGATTCTACTTGGCTCGTTTGCTTTTTCAAAGATACAAGTTTCTGTTTACATATCATAGAGTTTTTACGATAGATAAGTTTTTTAAAGTTTTTATGGTCTTGCCTTCCTTTTGGTTTCAAATAATTCGCTACATTTGCAACTTTAATGATAAAGTGATAGCAATATCACCTATAAATACTCTATTAAATAGTAAATCATAAATCGTCAAATAGTAAATAAACCTCATGCCAACAATATCTATTCGCGGAATGGAGATGCCCGCATCTCCTATCAGAAAACTGGCTCCTCTGGCAGATGCTGCCAAGCAGAGGGGTATACATGTATTTCACCTGAACATCGGTCAACCCGACCTGCCTACTCCGGAAGTCGCGATTGAAGCGATACGGAACATCGACCGGAAAGTTCTGGAATACAGTCCCAGTGCGGGATATCGCAGTTACCGCGAGAAGTTGGTGGGTTACTATGCAAAGTACAATATCAATCTGACTGCAGACGACATCATCATCACTTCCGGCGGCTCGGAGGCGGTGTTGTTCTCTTTCCTGGCTTGCCTCAATCCGGGGGATGAAATCATTGTTCCCGAGCCGGCCTATGCCAATTATATGGCGTTTGCCATCTCTGCCGGAGCCAAGATACGCACCATTGCCACGACCATCGAAGAGGGTTTCTCGTTGCCCAAGGTAGAGAAGTTCGAGGAGTTGATTAACGAGCGCACGCGTGCTATTTTGATTTGCAATCCCAACAATCCTACGGGTTACCTCTATACACGCCGTGAAATGAACCAGATTCGCGACCTTGTGAAGAAGTACGATTTGTTCCTCTTCTCGGACGAGGTGTACCGTGAATTTATTTATACGGGTTCTCCCTATATCTCTGCCTGCCATCTGGAGGGCATTGAGAACAATGTGGTGCTGATTGATTCCGTGTCCAAGCGCTATTCGGAGTGCGGCATCCGCATCGGTGCCCTGATAACGAAGAACAAGGAAATCCGGGATGCTGTCATGAAGTTCTGCCAGGCGCGTCTCAGTCCTCCGTTGATAGGCCAGATTGCCGCAGAAGCATCGCTGGATGCCGATGAGGATTATCTGCGCGACACATACGATGAATATGTAGAACGCCGTAAATGCTTGATTGACGGATTGAACCGTATACCGGGCGTATATTCGCCCATCCCGATGGGAGCATTCTATACGGTGGCAAAGCTTCCGGTAGATGATTCGGACAAGTTCTGTGCCTGGTGTCTGTCGGAGTTCGAATACGAGGGACAGACGGTATTCATGGCGCCTGCGTCCGGATTCTATACTACGCCGGGTTCCGGTCGCAACGAAGTGCGTATCGCATACGTACTGAAGAAAGACGACTTGAACCGCGCCTTGTTTGTATTGCAAAAAGCATTGGAAGCCTATCCAGGACGAACCGAATAAAATGAAATAATTCATTAGGCGCGGATTACGCGGATTACACGGAAAACTTAAGATAAAGACGTTTGTTTCAAATCTTCCGTGTAATCTGCGCCTAAAAAATAATGACCCATGAACTTATCTCGCTTTATAGCGTTGCGCATTTATCGCAACTCGGAGCCGGGCAAGCAAGTTTCCCGTCCGGCTGTCCTTATTGCCATGGTGGGTATTGCTCTCGGACTGGCGGTGATGATTATTGCCGTGTCCGTCATTGTTGGCTTCAAGAGCGAGGTAAGGGATAAAATCGTGGGTTTCGGTGCCCATATCCAGATAGGCAACCTGGATGCTGCACGCTCTTATGAGACGCGCCCGGTGGTGGTGGGCGACAGCATGATGGCTGCGCTTTCCGATTATCCCGAAGTGAAGCATGTACAACGCTACTCCACCAAGCCGGGGATGATAAAGACCGCCGATGCCTTTCAGGGAATGGTGCTGAAAGGTGTGGGGCAGGAGTATGACAGCACCTTTTTCCACCGCCATCTGCTGGAGGGGGAGTTTCCGCAATTCAGCGATTCCGCTTCGTCCAACCGCGTAGTCATCTCAAAGTCTCTTGCCAACAAGCTGCAATTGAAACTCGGTGACAAGATAGACACCTACTTCATCCAGGACGATGTGCGTGCTCGCCGCCTGAAGATTGTAGGTATCTACCAAACCAACTTCTCCGAATACGACAACCTATTCCTGCTTACCGACCTCTATCTGGTGAATCGCCTGAACAACTGGGAGCCGGACCAGGTGAGCGGTGTGGAGCTGGAAATACGCGATTATGACAAGCTGGAAGAAACCACCTATGAGATAGCTGTCGATACGGACGAGAATCCCGACCGCTATGGTGCCGAGTATTGCGTCCGCAATGTAGAGCAGCTCAATCCCCAAATCTTTGCCTGGCTGGGCATCTTGGATGTCAACATCTGGGTCATTCTCATTCTGATGATTGGGGTGGCGGGGTTCACCATGGTATCCGGCCTGCTGATTATCATCATAGAGCGTACCTCCATGATAGGCGTGCTGAAGTCTTTGGGAGCCAACAACTTTACCATCCGTAAAGTCTTCCTTTGGTTTTCGGTCTTCCTCATCGGGAAAGGCATGTTCTGGGGGAACATAATCGGCCTTGCATTCTATTTTGTGCAGCGCTGGTCCGGCTTGTTCAAGCTCGACCCTGAAACCTATTATATGGCTACTGTTCCGGTATCTTTCAATATCTGGCTGTTCCTGCTGCTGAATGCCGGCACATTGCTGGCTTCGGTCCTGATGTTGCTGGGCCCATCATTCCTGATTACACGCATCCATCCGGCAACTTCCATCCGTTACGAATAAGAGAATCACTTTCTCAGAAAACCGCTTTTCTTGCGGAACAGACAGTACCATTTCCAACGTAAAGACTGTATCGGCTGCAATAGGTCGAAAGCCGGTAGTGTGAAGTAATATCTGCGCTGTTCTTCCAGGTCGTGGGCAGTCTTGTTGACAATGACTGCCTGCATGGTGAAACGGAACAGGAACAAAAGAAAAGCGACGCCTGCTGCCAGCCAGTGGAAGTGCAGAATGCCGATGACCATCGCGGCTATCCAGGATGCGTGGAATGCCAGGCGGGTCAGGGTCTCAAAACCGGCCAGCCAGCGTTGCATTCCATGATACAGCCGTGCTGTGGAGGCGTAGCCTATTTTCTCTTCTTTCCAGTCCTTGGTACGCAGAAGCGGCTGCATGCGCACAATGGCATTGGCATCCGTTTCTACCCGCGTGTTCTCCGGGGTAGCCACGTGGTTGATGAACAAATCGTCGTCTCCCCGTTGCAGGTTGAGGTGTGCGGAGAATCCTTTCTGTTGGTAGAAGAGTTCCTTCCGGTAGGCCAGGTTACGCCCGATGCCCATGTAGGGGCTGCCTGCCAGGGCAAATCCCAGATAGCGCATGGAGGTGAACAGATTGTCGAATGCCGCCCGTTTGTGCAGCCAGCCTTTTCCGCGTTCGTAGCCGCTGTATCCCAGCACCACTTGGGTACGTGATGTGAAGTTGCGTGCCATCAGTCGCAGCCATTGGTTGCTTTGGGGCATGCAGTTGGCATTGGTAAACACCAGCCATTCATATTTGCTGGCCTTGATTCCAAGCGTCACGGCCAGCTTCTTGCGGCTGATGTAGCGGGAGGAATCGGGCACGAAGCTGTGGTAGAGATGGGGATATTTCTCCTCGAGGATGGTCAGGTAATCCTCGCTCTCATCGGTGTTGCCGTCGTTAATGACGATGACTTCAAATTGGGGATAGTCCTGCTCCAGCACGGCGCCCAGGTTGCGGCGCAGATTCTCGGATTCCTCGCGGGCGCAGATGATGACGGATATGGGGGGCAGTTCCTGGGTGAAGTGCGTGTCTCCCTGCTTCACGGCACGGTTGCGCGCATGAATACGGTTGTAGAGACAGAGGTAGTAGATAATTTGAATAAGGAACAGACCACCCGCCGTAGCGAGTACGATAATTTCAGTTGAATCTAATGTGAATGCTTCCATGTGCAGTAGGACGTTTATGTGCTGCAAATTTACACAATTTCCGGCACTACCTCAAACTTTGTTCCGGGAAAGTGCTTGGACAAATACTGCTTGATGTATTTCATCGTGTCTTCCTGGATAGTCTTGTCCTCTACCGTGGGATAGAGGTTGTAGAGTACCGTATCGAGCGCGATGCCCCGGTTCTTGATGGCTTCGAAGCTCAGCAAGGTGTGGTTGATGCTGCCCAGCTTTCCGGAGGTGACAAAGATAAGCGGGTACTGCTTCTCCGCAATGTAGTCTATCGTCAGGAAATCTTCGGTAAGGGGAACCATCAGACCGCCGGCGCCTTCTACGAGCACGGTATCATAGCGATGGGAAAGTTCCCTGGTGGCACGCTCTATTTTTTCGAAGTCTATCGGGCGCTTGTCTATGCGGGCGGCGAGGTGGGGGGAGCAGGGGTAGGAGAATATCTCGGGCATGGTCAGCCCCTCTTTGTCTTCCGGCAGGTAGCCGGTTCCGGTGAGGCGGCGGTGCAGGTCGATGTCCTCGGAATGGCCGGTGTTGCCGGTCTGGATGAACTTTTGGGTGATGACGCGCAGGTCGCGTTGCATAAGCTCACGGGCATACCAGGCGGTGCAATAGCTTTTTCCGGCATCTGTATCAATGCCGCTGATGAAGTAGATGTTTTTTGTTTCCATTATTTTGTTTTTTTTCGTGCGATGATATAAATGGGGTGATAGGTCAGGTTTACGTTGCCTGCGGCATCACTGAACCGGGTTGTGTATTCTTTGCAGAAGGATTGCAGGCGGCTGCGCGTCCATATCCTTTTTTCCGTTCCCGTCACTCCGGTTTGCTTCAGATGCTTCAGCACTGCCTGAGGGGTGGGGAAGGGCAGGGTTACTACCTCTTCCTCGGCATGGAGAATATCGAAGTGGGGAGACAGCAGGGCTTGCAGCTCCTCAACGGAGAGATAGTCCAGCCCATGCCCCGTCAGTTGGCGTATTTCGTGCATGTTTGTGGTGCCGAAGGTGCTGAAGGCAAGCAGGCCGTCTGCCACCAGTGCTTGGTGGCAGCGGGTGAAGAAAGCACCTGGGTCGTTGAACCATTGTAGGGTGGAGCACGAGGTTATCAGGTCGGTTTCTCCGGGGAAGTCGATGGCTTCGGCATCACCGGGGACGAACTGCACGGTAGTGCCGTCGCAAAGTTCCTTGACGCACTCTTCCATTTCCCGGCACAAGTCGTTCAGCAGCAGGGTTTCCGGTTGCAAGGTGTGGAGGAGGATACGCGAGTAGCTTCCCGTTCCGCAGCCAAACTCTACGACACGGCGGAAACGTGTGTATGGTTCCTTTATGAGCTGCATCATCTTCTCGGCGACTTGTTGCTGCACGCGGGCCTCCCGGGTATAGGTATTCCGGGCTTTGGCAAAGCGGGAGGCTATCAGTTGTTTGTCCATCGGGTTCAGTGGCTTGTCCATAGGTCTTGCAGGTAATGTCTGAATAACTCTTCCTGATAGTGGGCATCCTCCGTTTGCAGCACGGGGGTGCCGAGTGTTTCCCAGGCTTGCAGCTGGTTGGCTGGTGGAATGATGCGGTCGTTGCCTCCCGTTACTGCCTGCTGCCAGTGGAAGGTGGCAGCAGGCAGTGTGTGGTACATCTTCTCAATCTCCGTCAACTCATCTCTCAACTCTTCCAGCGGACGGCGGGGAGTGATTTCCAGGAAAGCTTTGAAGGCTGCTCCGTTGGCGCACATGCGGCGGAGGAATTTGTGCAGTGAAGCCCCGGTCAGTCCGTCCAATGTCCCGTGGTAGATGGCGGGTGGAATACCCATATGCTGGTCTATGGGGTAGGGTGTTCCGTTGATGGCGATGCTGTTTGCCATATGGATACCTTCGCCGGACGTACCTGGCGATGAGAGCTGTGGCATGGTCTGCGAAGCCGCCCATACCCCCATAGACCAGCCGATGAGGTTGATTTCGCGGTATTTTTCCAGTCCGGAGGCGTCAAAATCCAGTGTGCGGTAGTCATAGCACACCATGAAGTCGCTGGCTGCCGGACGATACATTTTGAAAGGAGTCTCATCGGCTCCCCAGCCGGCAAAGAACAGCAATAGCCGGGGATGATGTTCGTGTATAATGTAACTTTGTTTCATCTGTTTTTAGAATCGTATAGCGTTAGTATTCTTCTCTTCCTTTAGGGGAATAAGGGGGATCAGTTCTCCAATCTCATCTTCCCGTATGTCCGCTGTCAATGAGAAGCGGATGCGTGATGTTCCTTCGGGCACCGTGGGCGGGCGCACCGGCAGTGCATAGAACCCATGCCTCTGCAGCAGCTCTGCACACAGCACGGTGTCGGCACTGGGGCCGATAATCAGTGGGACGATATGGCTTGCGCTGGGGCATCCGTACCCTTTGGCTTGTAATGCTTCGCGCAGCGTCCGGCCGATTCTTGCCAGATGCTCGCGGCGGTTCTGCATTCCGGCAAGTTTCCGCACGATAAACAGTGTCCAGGCAATACTTGTCGGAGGCAATGCCGTGGTGAAGATGAAGGTTCGCATCCGGTTGACGAGATACTCGCGTATCGTCCGGCAGCAGGCGATGTATGCGCCGGCAGACGCCGCTGCCTTGCCGAAGGTGCCCACGAGGAAATCTATATCCCGGATGCATCCGGTTTCTTCGGCGCAGCCCAGACCGCGCAGTCCCCTTACGCCGAATGCATGGGCTTCGTCCACATAGAGCAGTACGTTGGAGTATCTTTTTTTCAAACGCACCAATGCCGTGAGGTCGGCTTGGTCACCGTCCATGCTGAAGATGCTTTCTGTGACGATAATCAATTGCCGGAATGTTGCATGGTGTTGTTCCAGCAGGCGTTCCAGTTGTACCAGGTCGTTGTGGCGGAAGCGGATGCAGCGTGCGGTGGATAGGCGGATGCCGTCGATGATGCTGGCATGCACCAGCTTGTCTGCCAGTATCAGGGTTTGTGTATCGCTCACGGCGGGTAGAATCCCCATATTGGCATGATAGCCGCTATTGAGCACCAGTGCTGTCTCTGTGCCGAAAAGTGTGGCGAGTTCCGTCTCCAGCTCTTCGTAAATCCCGAAGTTCCCCGTCAGCAGGCGGGAGGAGGAGGAAGTCGGCAGGAAGGTGTCCGGTGTCAGTGTCTGCAGGAATTCTTCCTTTAGCTGGCGGTCGGCAGCCAGGCCCAGGTAGTCGTTGGACGAAAGGTTCAGCATATGCCGGCCATCGGCTATAACCGTGCGTCCCTCGTGTGTCAGTTGCGGCAGGCGGCGCAGGTTGCTGTGTTCTTTCAATGTTTGCAGCTCTTGCTGCATATATTCTATTGCATTCATAATTCTTTTAAAATGTGCCAATGTGGTTTTAATGTGCTAATGTGCCAATGTGCTAATATGCCAATGACCTGCGGCGTGATAGCGCAGCGTAAACATTGCGCAGCCAATTGGCACATTAGCATATTAGCACATTCTTATAATTTTCATCAATCCCCCCGTCAGCTTCCTCAGCTGTTCCGGCTCTATAATGAACGGAGGCATCAGGTATACCAATCTTCCGAACGGGCGTACCCAGATTCCCTCCTCAACGAAGCGTTTTTGCATCCACGCCATGTCTACGGGCTTTTTTGTCTCAATCACCCCGATGGCTCCCAGCACACGTACATCCGTCACTTGCGGTAATCGGCGTGCCGGTTCAAGCTCTTCTTGCAGTTGCCGGCTGATGCGAGTCACCTTGCCTTGCCAGTCGTATTCGGGCGAGGTCAGCAGCTTCACCGAAGCGCACGCTACGGCGCATGCCAGTGGATTCCCCATAAAGGTGGGTCCGTGCATAAACACCTCCGGTGTATGGTTGGAGATGGTATCCGCCACTTCATTCGTCGTCAGTACGGCAGACAGCGTCATGTATCCGCCCGTTATGGCCTTTCCTATGCACATGATGTCCGGTTCTACACCCGCGTGCTCCCAGGCAAAGAGTTTTCCCGTCCGTCCGAAGCCCGTGGCTATCTCATCGAATATCAGCAGCAGGCCATGTTCCTTGCATATCTGTACCGCTTCGCGCAGGTACTGGGGGTGGTAGAACCACATGCCGCCAGCGCCCTGCACCACAGGTTCGAGGATAAGCGCTGCCAGTTCCTCGTGATGCTCCTCTACCAGTTTCCGCAGTTCCACCGTATCCCGTTCATCCCATTCGCCGTGGAAGCGTGAGCGCGGCTGCGGCACGAAATAGCGCACCGGCAATGATGCCCCGAACAGCGAATGCATGCCCGTCACCGGGTCGCAGACAGACATGGCATTCCATGTATCCCCGTGATAACCCGAACGGATAGTCACAAAATTGTTCTTCTTCGCCTTTCCCTTGCCATACCAGTACTGCACGGCCATTTTCAAGGCCACCTCTACTGCCACCGAGCCCGAGTCGGCATAGAATATCTTCTGCATGGACGGCGGGACGAGCGGTAGCAGCAACTGGCCCAGTTCAATGGCAGGGTCGTGTGTCAGCCCTCCGAACATCACATGCGACATCTTGCCCAGCTGTTCCTCTGCCGCCCGGTTCAGTGTAGGGTGGTTGTACCCGTGGACGGCGCACCACCACGACGACATTCCCTCTACGAGTGTTTCTCCGCTTTCCAGGGTGATGGTGGCGCCTTCGGCATGCTTCACCTTGTACACCGGTAGCGGGTTGGTGGTGGAGGTATAGGGGTGCCATAGGTGCTCTCTGTCGAACTGCGAGCCGCAGAACCGGTATCCGGCATTTTCTATCAGCACCTTGTCTTCCGACACTTTCGAGCCGAGCGTTGTCAGCAGGTCGCCCACGATGGCAGAGTTGATGCCGATGTGCAGCGCTTGCTTCACGGCCTCCTTGCTCAGTTGCGAGCGTCCTCCGGCAAAGCGGAGGAAAGCCGTCGGGTTGATGAAGCGGAAGAGGGCGATGGTGGTCAGTATTTCCTCCTCGCTGAGTGGCGCCTGCCGTTCCAGCGGTGTGCCGGGGATGGGGCTCAGGAGGTTGATGGGGATGGACTGTACTTCCAGCTCGCGCAGTGTGAAGGCGAATTCGATACGTTGCTCCATGCTCTCGCCCATACCGATGATGCCGCCGCTGCAGATGTCCATGCCTACGTTGCGGGCGGCTTGCAGGGTGCGCAGCTTCTCTTCCTGCGTGTGCGTGCTGCACAGTTGGGGAAAGTAGGAGGGGGCTGTCTCCAGGTTGCAGTGATAGCGGGTGATGCCTGCGTCGTGCAGTGCCCGCATTTCGTCTTCGTTGAGCAGTCCCAGTGATGCGCACAACTGGATGGACGAGTGCCGGCGCATGTGCCGGGCGGCTTCGCACAGTTTCTCCATGTTTCTGGAGGAGGGCTTCCGTCCACTGGTCACCAGCGAGAAACGTGCCACGCCCTGGGCTTCATTATGCAGGGCATGCCGCAGGCATTCTTCTTTGTCCACCAGGTCGTACACGTCTGCCTGGGTTTTGTAGTGCGACGACTGTGCACACCACTTGCAGTTTTCCGGGCATCGTCCGGACTTGGCATTAATGATGGAGCACATGTCAAACTCCTCCGAGGCCAGGCCCCGGGTTATCTCGTGGGCAGCTTCGTATAGCGCTTCCTTGTCGGGTTGCACAGCCAGCCATTCGGCTTCTTCCTTACTGATGTGGCTGCCGCGCAGCACTTGTTCCTTTAATTTCTGTAGGGTCATATCTTTCTTGGGTTATGTTCATGGATAAAGACAGAGGTACGGATTGCCGGGGCGGTGCAGCTCGTCATTCTGCTGCATGGCTTCCGGTAATCCGTACCTCTTGTTCTCTTTTGTTTCAGGCTATATGTGTCTTGTCCGCCCGTATTCCCGCAGGGGCGGATGAATTGTGTTTCAAAAAGAATGTGCCGGTTCGTTCCCGGCTCCGTGAGGATACTTGTCAGGACGCTGCTGCTACCCAGCGGAATGCCGGTGTCGGTTTCCCTTCCTTCCGTTTCTCCTTTCCAGGTACTCTCTTCCCCGCATCCGGCATGTCCGGCGGTTCCCGCAGTCTTCTGTTTGGACAGAGAGCTGTCTGCCACGCTTTTGCGCAGGCAACCGATGGTGACACACCGTCCTATGCTGGCAAATGCAGCGTAGGCTTTTCTGCTCCAGCGGCGGAAGCGGATGGTAGGTGCGGCGGGTGATGTATTCCTCATGTTTTTTTCAGCCTGATGCGGTTTTGTTTCCTTTTAGCGGATGCAAATGTAGAAAAAATAATTTCATAACGGTAATGGTCATGCATGAAAAAGCCGCGCAAATGCAACTATTGCGCGGCTCTTCTTTAAGCAATGTCGTAGGATTTCACTCTTTGGACGACTGGTAGTAGAGATACCAGTCATTATTGGTGGCACCATTGGACTCTACCCATTTGGCGAAATCGGGATACTCCAGGTCGATGCGTACGGTTTCCTTTGCCGGAGTGAACCGGATGGGGCCTTCCGTGCCGGTTGTGGCCGGCAGCATGATGGCGAATGGATATTTGCCGTCCTTGTTGATGTAGTAGGCATCGTCTTCGGCTCCGATTTGCTCTGCGTTGGCTTTACCGGTCGCTTTCTTCTTGGGCAGATGCACTTCTGTCCGGTTGTCGGCTCCGGCTGTATACTGGGCAATGATGAACGGGTTCAAGTCGCTCTCCAGATTCTTCTTAGGCAATGTGTTGTCTGCAAATGTACGGGTTACGGTAAATTCGTTGCCCTGCACAGACTTTGCATCGGGGAATAGGATGACAGAAGAGGTCTCTGTTTCATCGACTGCTCCGGCAGGCAGTTCTATGCTGCCTCGCTGGCTGGCCACATATTGCACGGCAAATGCGTTGGAGTATGTGGCGGCACCACTTTTCTGTACGGGTACAAAGGTGTCTTCCACCTTCAGCACATAATTGTTGCTGTTGAATGAAATGGCCCGTTTGTGTTCGATAATCACGTCGTTCAAGTCATAGTCACCGCCATTGGGCCAGATGTCTTCGTAGGCATACGTGCGGTAGGTTGTTTCGGAGCTCGTCACCGTAGGCTCTTCCGGGTCTATGACCGGACGGTCCGGGTCTTGAATGGCTTCATTGGGGTTGGCATCGATACAGAACAGTATGTCTTCGTAGCTGGTATCATCGCCATCTTCTACTCCGTAGACTACCGTGCCGTTGCTGGTGGAGAGGGAGATAAAGCGAGCTTGTTGGCCTGCATATATCTTGTTCCATTCTTTATTGGAATATATATAATTTATAGAGTAGTCGATACCTTTATTGGGGGTATATCCATTGGGGATGATGAAATATCCTATGGTATATCCTGCCGGGAATTTGGTGGAGACATTACCGTTTTCGTCCTGATACAGAAGTTGTATTTTTGTATTCCTCTCTATAGGAGCGGCAGATTGGGAATACTTGTTACTACCTCGTCCGGTATATGGGTCGTCTCCTGCAATGGATGCATTAGGGATGATAATGAATTTGTCTACCTTGTCAGGGCTGTTGGGAACGTCATTGGTCTTGTAGTAATAATAGCCGATGGAAGTCAGGTAACCGGCACGTTCGGTCAGGAAGGTCAGATACAGTTCTGCATCGGTAATCGTTACGTGTTGTCCCTGGTTGTTGATATATGCTTGGGCAATGGTGGTGTTCACATGCTTTGTATCGCTCACCAAAGCTCTGTTGTCCAGATTGCTGGGTTTGCTGTCATAACCTTTCCACAGTGTGTGTTGTAACTGCTTTAAAGTTCCGTCATTGAAATTTCCCGTAGTTACAATGTCATTATTATCAATAATCTCACCGTGAGATTGTCCCCATCCAACGATGGAGTATACCCGTTCCTTCCTATCCTTTAGGTCGATAGTCAGGTTGGATTTTGCACGTGTCATGGCAGTTGAGCGGGTGTTGGCATTATTTTCGGTCATATCTACCACCACTTTGCCATTTTCCACATCTGCTTCCACATACATGGGGGCTCCCCAACTTTGTGAGATGATATATACCTTTTCTGTCGCTTTGGGCAGTTCTACGTTGCCGGTGAAGCGTCCGTCTGCATCTGCAAAGATTTTAAAAACCGCTTCGCCGTTGATGGAGTAGAGGTTGTTTGTCTGATAGGTGATGGGGTCTTCTGTAAACACCTCTATTAATGCGCCTCCTGCGATTTTTCCATAATTCACGTCAAAAGCTACCTGGGCTGTTGTTGCAAAGTCAAAGTATTCGCTCTCCGGCTTTAGTTCTGTTTTTCCACGTTCGGGATTGTATAGGTCTTTTTCGGTACATCCCGTGAATATGCTGCAGGCAATTGCTGAAATGAGGGTTGCAGCACTAACTTTCGTCATAAGTCTAACTTTCATATTTTTATTGTTGTAGATTGCTTGCTTGTTTGTCTTATGAACGCTGTCTATATCACAACCGCCACCTACTTCACAGACGAGTTGTAGATACTACATTTTCTCGAGCGCTTTTTTCATGTTGCAAATATAAACATAGTATTTATAATCTACAACTTTTGGGGTTTAAAAACACTTTTGGTGGGTTAAAAAGTTGTATAAAGTGAATTGATACTAATTGGATGAATCGAATGGTGCGGGCATAAAAAAAGGCTATCTATCCCAGACAGCCAATCTTTTGTTAACCTTAAATCTAATACTATGAAAAACACATTGCAAAGGTACGTGTTTTCTGATAATCTCCAAATTTGCAGTAGATAATATCATGTTTTATAACAAGACTTAATGGTCATTAAGAACTTTATCTGCAATATTCATCGTACATTTGCTCCTGATATATCATCCGTTTGCCCTTTATGCATTATGCATTCGGTGCAGACGGATGATGTGTTTTCGTGAACTTATATACAGACAAACAACTATAAAACAGACGTTTATAATGAAATCAATCCAGAACAAAGGAATAAACCTCACCGCAGAAGACCTCAAAAATCGAATCGCTGACAGAAAAGAACGATATACCAAGCAGCAGGCACGACGCGAGAAATTGGAACAAACCATGGAGAACACCCGCAATGACATCGAGCAACTGGAGTATACCCTTGCACAGATGGAACGTACCGCCAAGCGCTCCCGTAATGCTGCCGCACAGCCTTCCCGTTTTGTTCCCCGCGAGCGTATCGCTAGCTTCTTTGCCCGTGTTTCCCGTTTTTTCGACCACCTTCAGCACCGCTTGCACCGTAGCTTGAACTATACTTGGTTCTGCCTTGTGCTATGCTCCCGATATACTTTTCAGAGCCGCCTGAAAAGCGTGGAACGCTGCTGTCTTACACCGGCCACGGTGCTGGGGTACTTCAAGAGGGAGAGGGAGATGTAACCAGTGACTTCGCTCTTATGGTAGAAGCAGCCTTAGGGATTAGTGCGGAACTCCTCGTTAATAGGCAGGCGAGATATAATATGGCTGTCTCTCTTAAAGAAAAATCGCTGACCGATAAGTTACATGAAATACGCAAAATGTGTGCTTCCCTATTATAGTATGAAAGTGTTGCTTTTATCAATAAGACAGTGAGGGTGTGTCATCAACCGTTTTGACACATTCATTTTTCTTGAGCAAGTTTTCTTATTGCCACTCGAACTTTCCCAGTTTTCCCTCCCATTCTAACTTTGCAACATGTTTTATTAATAAATATATGCAAAATGATAAAAGAACAAAGTTTTGAATGGCTGCTCGAGGGATGCCATCGCATTGCAGATGTGGCAGTGGCCTATTACCCAAACTACGCGTATGCCTGCTCGGCCGTAAAGGCCCTGCGCCGTTCCATTGCGGAACACGCTTGCCTGCTGAAGGATCTGACGGACCAGGGCTATACCGCCAGGACTGCCCACCTCACCCCCGTACAGATAGGCATCCTCCTGAGCTACTGGGGGATGCCCGACCACGTGAAGGATATGACCGTGAAAAATCCGTATCTTCTGGTCTCTAAAAAATATGCGAAATAGAGAATGTATTTCTAATACATTCTGATTATTTTAGTATATTATTATATAGGGTGGTGGAGGATGAGGTGAACCCCTCTCTCGCCACCTTATGTATTTCATTAATTTTTAGCCGATTCTAACTGCTTATTTGTATCCCCCTGGCTGGTCCCTTACCTTTGTCGCATTATCGAATTAAGAATAGACAAAAATGGAAAAAGAAATGAGACCCATGACAACGGAGATGCTGAAGAAAGGCTATCTCCTCTTCCCCAAAGCCTTGTTTGAGGAACAAATGAATATGAAAACCGGAGAGAAAGCCGCCGATGCCTTCGAAGCCTTTGTCTTTGTGCTGACACACGTCAACTACAGCACGGTGACCTGCAACGTCAGGGGACACCTTTTCGACTGTGTACGTGGCGAGTCCGTACTTTCCCTGGCCCGCTGGATGGAGATATTGGGGTGGCCCCGCAACCGTACGCGCTACTTCTTCAACAAGATGTTCGACGCCGGCATCGTGGAGCGGGTGGCCAACCCCTACGTGATGCACATCCGTATCCCCGATTATGATTTCCTTACTGGCAATGCCCGTCCTAAAGCAGCCCCGCGGAAGAAGAAGGCAGCGCCGGTGGCTGGGGTGGGAGAGGACTTCTGCATCTTCTGGGAAAAGTTTCATGACATCACCGAGCATCCCAAGGTAAACATCGGCCGGGCCCGTCGCGAATGGAAAAAATTGACGGCAGGCGAGAAACAGCGGGCACTGGACAACATCGACGAATATTACGACCATCTGAACAACCAAAAATATTGTAAACAAGCCGCCACCTATCTGGCGGACAAATCTTTTGAAAATGAATATGATGACTGAAACTACTTTTTCCCACGACAGTGACCTCGAAGAAGCTGTCATCGGTGCCTGCATGATAGAGCGCGCTGCCATGCCTCTGGTGGTGGACAAACTTCGTCCCGAGATGTTCTACGAGGAGAAGAATCTGGAAATTTTTGCCGCCCTGCAATCGATGTATCGCAGCGCAAAGTCCATAGATACCATCACGCTGAAGAACGAACTGGCAGCCCGTGGCAAACTCGATGCCGTGGGCGGGCCTTACGAACTGTTACGCATCAGCTCGAAGGTCAGCTCCAGTGCTCATCTGGAGTATCATGCGCTCATCCTTAGGCAATTGCACACGCGGCGTATCATGCGTACGGGATTCCAGCAACTGCTGGCGTTCAGTGCCGACGAGTCGATGGATATTGACGACATCCTGGTGGAAGCCCATCGACTGCTGGAGGGGCTGGAGGACGAGAGCGGCGTAGCCGACCACCTTCGCTCCATAGACCGGCTGATGGACGACACGCTGGCCGAGGTGGAGCAGCGTATGGAGCACGGATGCAACGGCATTACGGGTATCCCTACGGGTTTTGACGCTCTGGACCACGTTACGGCGGGCTGGCAGCGCGGCGACTTGAACATCCTTGCTGCCCGTCCGTCGGTGGGGAAGACGGCCTTTGCCCTCCACCTGGCCCGTGCCGCTGCCATGGCGGGGCGTCATGTGGTGGTCTTCAGCCTCGAAATGCAAGGCGAGCGCCTGGGAGACCGCTGGCTGCTTGCAGCTACGGAGGGGGTAGACCCGCAACACCTGCGTAGCGGCCAGCTCACACCTGGCGAGGTGAGGCAGGTGCATGAGGCGTCTGCCGAGTTGTCGCGGTTGCCCATACTGATAGACGACCATCCGATGACGAGCATGGACCGCGTGCGTTCTTCCGCCCGCCTGCTGAAGAGCAAGAATCGCTGTGACATGGTGATTGTGGACTATCTGCAACTATGTGACATGAGGAGTGACCAGAAAAACCGTAACCGCGAGCAGGAAGTGGCGCAGGCAAGCCGCAAGGCAAAGCTGCTGGCCAAGGAGCTGGATATCCCCGTACTGCTGCTGAGCCAGCTGAACCGGGCGAGCGACGGTAGCATAGACCATCGCCCCACCCTGAGCAACCTGCGCGAGAGCGGCGCCATAGAGCAGGATGCGGATATGGTAATGCTGCTTTGCCGCCCTGCCCTCTACGGCAAGACCGTCGATAAGAAGAGTACTTATCCCACCGATGGCCTGGGTATCGTCATCATAGCCAAGCACCGTAATGGCAAAACCGGTGAAGTCTATTTCCATCATAACCAAAGCATGACAAAACTGGTGGACTACATACCACCATTGGAGTGGCTGACGAGGAATGCAAAGTGATGGATGGAAATTTATAGAATACAGAGACACAAAGACACGGAGATTTTTCTTATTGCTTGAAAAACTCTGTGTCTCCGTGTTTTTTGTAGTAAAAAAAATGGCAAAACACTTGACTTCCGCTTCTTAATGTTGTATCTTTGTAATGTGCTTAAGAAAAGGAATAATCATTGATTCGGGCGCCCTATCCCTTCCCTTACCCACTTCTCTCTTATAACTCATTTTTCTTAACTTAAACCTTAACTTTTCAAATTTATGGATGTAATTGTAGAGCGCTTCCAGCGCCGTAAAATCGTGAGCAACCCGGCTTCGCCCATGTTGTACTATCTCCGTCAGAAACCCAAGACCTGCGGCACCGTGGACATCGATGTCCTTGCCGCCTCCATTCAGAAAAACTGTGCCATGACGAAGGGCGACGTGAAGCACGTCATCGAAGCCCTGGTGGAGGAGATTCAAGGCAACCTTGCCAACGGCGACAAGGTGAAGCTGAACCAGCTGGGCACTTTCCACATGACGTTCCGCTGTCCCGGCATGGAGGCCTCGGACAAATGTACGGTGCGCAATATCTCGAAGGTGAATATCCGCTTTATCCCCGACAAGGAGCTGAAGCTGGTGAACGGCAGTACCGCCGTGACCCGCAGCCCGGCGAATGTGGGCTTTGTGCTCGACAAGCCCGAGGAGGGCGGCTCCGGTGGCGGCAATCAAGGCGGTGGTTCCGGAGGCGGCTCCGGCGACGACGGCGACCAGGGCGAAAATCCGCTGGGATAAAGAAGGAATGATTAAGGGTTAGTGATTAATGGTTAATGAACACAAGCAAATCGCTTATCGCTAATCAATCCCTAATGATTAACCATTAATCATTAGCCCTTAATCCTTAATCACTAATCCTTAACCATTAATTCTTAACTATTAATCCTTAATTTTATGAGTACAAAATCATCTGTTTGGGATAAGATTCTGAAAGTGATAATCGCTGTAGCCTCCGCGCTTATTGGTGCCCTGAGCGCCCATGCCATGACAGTGTAGCGGGTTTCCTTCACTTTTAATTTTTAATTTCTAATTTTTAATTCTCATGAGATTCATCAATCTTATCGTCGTCCATTGTTCCGCCACCCGCTGCGACCGCTGCTATACGGAGCACGACTTGACGACAGACCACCTGCGCCGGGGCTTCTCCGGCGCAGGTTATCATTTTTATATCCGCAAGAACGGTGACATCAAGTCCCTGCGTCCCTTGTCCCTGCCTGGTGCCCATGTCCGGGGTTGGAATGCAGGTAGCATCGGTGTCTGCTACGAAGGCGGTCTTGACGAGTGCGGTCGCCCTGCCGATACACGCACCCTTTTTCAAAAGCACTCCCTGCGTGTGCTTGTGTTGCTGCTGCTGAAGGATTATCCCGGTTCCCGGCTTTGCGGTCACCGCGACCTGAGCCCCGACCTGAACCATAACGGGGAGATAGAGCCGGAAGAGTGGGTGAAACAATGTCCCTGCTTTGATGCGGCGACTATACTGACAGAACCGCCACCACCCAATCCGGCATGCTTATAAAATGTTTTTATTCTCTTTCTTCATGCTCTTCGCGCGCACGTATATATATAATGTATAGTTATTTTCTCTCTTTTTCCTTTCTTCAAAATTGTTCATGCGAAATGCATTTATGAATCAGTAAGTTACAAAAAAGTTTCATTTTTATTAAAAAAAATGATAGATATGTTTGGCTTGTATTGTTAAATCCTATACCTTTGCACCCGCTTTCCAAGAGAAGGAAAGTGGTAAGATTGAAATACTGAAACAGAAGTGTGGAAGGTGACACAGAGAAATAAAAAGAGATAAAAATATTTTTCGAAAAACATTTGGAACTTATTAATAATTCTCCTTATCTTTGCAGTCCGACTCGCAAAGAAAAAGAACTTTTCTTGTTTTGCTTTTCTTATCCTTGTTTAAAGGATTTGAAAATACAGAAAAAAGAAAAAATAAAAAAAAACTTCCGAAAATATTTGGAGGATATGCTTTAAAGTTCTTACCTTTGCATCCG
>NZ_QSOX01000025.1:0-63334 GCF_003466325.1 Bacteroides sp. 4_1_36 | reverse complement strand
AGTATGGATGGAGCTCTTTTCAATTAAAATACGGTGCACTTTTCAATTAGTATCTACAAATTTGGCTCCAAGAATCGTCAATACATTTATAGAAAGCGGTGATTTTGCAGGTAAAACGGTTATTCCATTCGCCACTTCGGGAAGCAGCAGTATTTCTAATGCAGAAAAGGAATTGCAGACGAATTACCCCGGCATAAACTGGGGAAAAGGCAGGCTGCTGAATGGAGCGAGCCGGGAAACTGTCAAGCAATGGATTAAGAAATGAATTTCCAACCGAAACTTAAAGAAGTAGAGATGAAGAACATGGTAAAAAACATATGTGCGGCGATGGTTATTAGCCTTTGTGCTGCAGGACATTTGTCTGCAACAGAAAATAATCCTAATAATGATAATAAATTTATGGAAGAGAATTTGAATCTGATTCAAGAGTGGGACAAGACATTCCCACAGAGTGATAAAGTAGACCATAAAAAGATAACTTTCCACAACCGTTACGGCATTACACTTGCCGCCGATTTGTATGTACCCAAGAATGTGACGGGTAAATTGCCTGCCATTGCCATCAGTGGCCCATTTGGTGCCGTGAAGGAACAAGCTTCGGGCTTGTATGCGCAGACATTGGCAGAACGTGGATTCCTGACGATTGTTTTCGATCCATCCTATACGGGAGAAAGTAGCGGCCAGCCCCGTTATGTGGCTTCGCCGGACATCAATACGGAAGATTTCAGTGCAGCGGTCGATTATCTTTCCACCCGTGACGATGTAGATGCAGAGCGCATCGGCATTCTCGGTATTTGTGGATGGGGAGGCATGGCGCTTAATGCAGCGGCTATCGATACTCGCATCAAGGCTACAGTTACGGCAACCATGTACGACATGAGCCGGGTCAATGCTAACGGTTATTTCGATTCTATGAATGCCGATGCACGGCATGAATTGCGGCGCCAGCTTAATGCTCAGCGTACGGAGGATTATAGAAACGGTACATTTGCTCTTGGAGGAGGTGTAGTAGACCCGTTGCCTGCCGATGCTCCACAATTTGTGAAGGACTACCATGCCTATTATAAAACACCGCGCGGCTATCATAAGCGGTCACTCAACTCTAACCACGGATGGAACAAGACTTCACCGCTTTCGTTCATCAATATGCCTATCCTTTCATATAGTGATGAAATCCGTAGTGCAGTGTTGATGCTGCACGGTGAGAAGGCCCATTCACGTTATTTCAGTGAAGATGCTTTTAAAAAGTTGCAGGGTGATAATAAGGAACTGCTGATTATTCCCGGTGCAAACCATGTAGACTTGTATGACAATATAGAGGTAATTCCATTCGGCAAAATAGAGAGATTCTTCAATGAAAATCTTCGATGACCGCCTTTAATGTGTTAGGAACCGGACGTACTTTTCTTTAGCCTGGTTCAGCAACTCCTCTTTCAGGCAGATGTCTTTCCGGAAAAGCGAATGCTCCGGGAAGATTTCTTTTTTCTTGGACGCCTTGTTCCAATTTCCTACTACATGCCCCTTATAGAGAAGTACCGGAAAGAACAATCCGTTGTTGGTGAAAGCTTTGGAATAGTCCTCTTTGGGTAGGACGTCCGTCCGGTCCTTGTATCCTATCAGGTATTCATCGTAGGAGGGAAGAAGGTGCAGGTTACCGGTCGCCTTTCCAGATGTCCGGCAGGAGTCATGGATGTACCATGTCTGGCTGTTCCATTGTTCGGACATCAGTTCCGGTTCTATCAGAGAAATGGCTTGCCTTGCTTCCGTTAAAGGCAAACCAGACCACCAGGAGAAGTCTTGCAGGGTAGCAGGGGCATGGCTGCGGAAATAGGCTGTAGCCAGGCGGGCCAGCGCTTCTTCTTTCGTCAGTTCGGGGGTAGGTGGAACTCTTTCGTCCAGAAGGGCATAGGTGTGTTGCCGTCCATGGCATTCTCCGCTGCACACAATTCCTTCGACTTCGGCACGCGACATAAAGCGGGTCATGTGGTAGTTGTCTGCAAGCAGTCCCGAACGTTCAAAATGTTCCGCAATCTCTTGTTTCGTCAGGCTTCGCTTCCCGCTGAGGATATTCCCAAGTATGGTGTAGCTTCTGTCATATTGCTGTTCCGTGATTTCCAGACCATGTCCTTTTGCATAAGAATCATTGGCAGATTTGATGCGTTGTGCAGAGAGTTTCAGCATCCAACGAATGTCTTCTGCTGCTACCAGGTGCCATGTGGGACGCATTACGTGGGTTCTCAGTATTTCCCCTTGATGCAGGGCTTTTTCCACGGCTTGAATTCCCGGTGACTTCAGCCGCATACCTACGGCCCATTTCACCATTGTATAGTCTTGTGCCTGCATGGCGCCCATCCAGGAGACCAGTTCTTTCGGGTGGCCGAAGAGTGGAGTGGACAGTTGCTGGTTCTGTAAGCGTATTTCAGGGATTCTCATGTCGGTATGGTATTCGTTTGTATCAATAGGAATCGCAAAGATAAGAAAAGCAGGTCATCGCAGGGTATATCGTGTCCGCAATTATATTCTTTTGTTTCTTTTAACAGCTACTAATATAGCTATCTTTTATTTTTGCAACACACAAATTTGGAAAATATTCATAATTAAACAACCATAAGAACTTTTTTATGACTATGAGAACAAATTGTATTTTATTGTTAGTTATTTTGTTGGGAGCCTTTCCCTTAAATCGTGTACATGCCGATGAATCTGGAAGCATAATTCTGTACACTCCTTACACAAAAATTTCCGTGACGCCCGGAGCGTCCATTGATTACAGCATTGATTTGATTAACAACACGGACGGGGTTACAAATGCAAATCTCTCGGTCAGCGGATTGCCGGGCAGTTGGAAGCATGAAATCAAGTCAGGCGGCTGGACCCTCAGCCAGCTTTCTGTACTGTCCAAGGAAAAGAAAACGTTCAATTTGAAAGTGGAAGTTCCTCTAAAAGTAAATAAAGGAAGTTATCATTTCACAGTATTTGCCGGAGAAACCAAACTGCCGCTGGAGGTGATCGTGGCCCAGAAAGGAACTTACCAGACCGAGTTCACTACCGACCAGCCCAATATGCAGGGCAATTCCAAGTCCACCTTTACCTTCAATGCCACTTTGAAAAACCAGACGGCCGACCAGCAGCTGTATGCGCTGATGGCCAATGCCCCCAGAGGCTGGAGTGTCGTGTTCAAGCCTAACTATAAGCAGGCCACTTCTGCCCAGGTGGAAGCGAACAGCAGCCAGAATGTGAGTATAGAGATTGTCCCTCCCGCCAATGTGGAAGCCGGCAATTACAAGATTCCGGTACGTGCGGCTACTGGTACGACTTCTGCCGACTTGGAGCTGGAAGTTGTTGTCACGGGTTCCTACGAGATGGAATTGTCCACGCCCAGAGGATTGTTGAGTACCGAAATCACAGCAGGAGATGTGAAGCGTATCGAGTTGGTGGTCCGGAATACCGGTTCTTCATTGTTGAAAGATATCCAGCTTTCTGCCAATAAGCCCGTGGACTGGGAAGTGTCTTTTGAGCCTTCGAAGATTGATATGCTGAAGGCGGGGGAAACGGCCAATGTCGTAGCTATCATGAAAGCATCCAAAAAGGCATTGCCCGGAGATTATGTGGCTACCATGACGGCCAAAACTCCTGAAGTGAATACAGACGCCCAATTCCGCATTGCCGTGAAAACCCCGATGATATGGGGATGGGTGGGCGTTTTGATAATAATCGTTGCCATAGGTGCCGTATGCTATCTGTTCCGTAAATATGGAAGGAGGTGAGCATGGACGAGCGAGTGATTGCATTGACAGACTTGACCAAGCAGTATGGGCGCTTCACTGCCGTAGACCGCATTTGCCTGACTATCCGTAAAGGGGAGATTTTCGGATTATTGGGGCCAAACGGCGCCGGCAAGTCAACTACCATCCTGATGATGCTGGGACTGACGGAACCCACTTCCGGCTCTGTGGAGATTTGCGGTATCGACTCTACCAGGCATCCTATCGAGGTAAAGCGGAAAATAGGCTATCTGCCCGAAGATGTGGGGTTTTATGATGACATGACCGGTCCGGAAAACCTTATATATACTGCGCGTCTCAATGGCATTTCGGATGCCGAAGCGAAAGTCAAGGCGCTGGAGCTGATGGAGCATGTGGGGCTTGCCGGACAGATGAAAAAGAAGACCGGGAAATATTCGCGCGGTATGCGCCAGCGATTGGGGCTGGCAGACGTGCTTATCAAAAATCCGGAAATTATAATCCTGGATGAACCTACTTCGGGAATAGACCCTGCCGGTGTTCAGGAGTTCATCGAGCTCATTAGGCAGTTGAGCCGGAAGGAGGGACTGACCGTCTTGTTCTCTTCCCACCACCTGGACCAGGTGCAGAAAGTTTGCGACCGCGTGGGACTGTTCAACAGTGGGAAGCTGGTCACCTTGATTGATATGTCTGATTTGAAGGACAAGCATCAGGAATTATCTGATATTTATAACCATTATATGGAGGAAGGAGGAGAAAGGCATGAATAAAGTCAATTATCCTTTTCGGGTAGTCGTCAACAAGGAAATATCCGACCATGTGAAAAGTTGGCGGTTCATTATCTTGATGGGAATCATTTTGCTTACGTGCATGGGCTCACTCTATACCTCGCTTACCAACATAGGTGCCGCCATCAAGCCCAATGACCCGGACGGTTCGTTCCTTTTCTTGAAGTTGTTCACAGCCTCGGATGGCACATTGCCTTCTTTTGTGCAGTTTATCAACTTTCTGGGGCCGTTGTTGGGGATTGCGCTGGGATTCGATGCTATAAATTCGGAACAGAACAAGGGGACGTTGAGCCGTATGCTGTCACAGCCTGTTCATCGTGATTGCATTATCAATGCCAAGTTCGTGGCTGCATTGATTGTGATAGGTATCATGCTGTTTGTACTGGGATTCCTCGTAATGGGCTGCGGGTTGATAGCGATAGGCATTCCTCCCACAGCAGAAGAATTTTGGAGGATTGTATTCTTTCTCATAATCAGTGTGTTCTATGTGGCATTCTGGCTGAATCTGGCCATTCTGTTTTCGCTTTGCTTCCGTCAGGCGGCCACCTCGGCATTGGCTTCGGTGGCGGTATGGTTGTTTTTCAGCGTGTTCTATACGATGATTGTCAATCTGGTTGCCAAGGCATTGAGCCCTTCGCAGCTGGCATCTCCTTATCAGATAGTCAGTTACCAGAAATTTATTCTCGGTCTGATGCGTCTGGCACCTAGCGAACTGTTCAATGAGGCGACCACAACGCTGCTGATGCCTTCCGTCAGAAGTTTGGGGCCGCTTACTATGGAGCAGGTTCAGGGGGCCATTCCCAGTCCGCTGCCATTGGGACAGAGTCTTTTGGTGGTGTGGCCGCAGCTCACCGGACTGATTGCAGCTACTGTCATCTGTTTTGCTCTTTCGTATGTCATATTTATGAGACGGGAAGTCAGATCACGGTAATGATAAGTATGTTTTATTGAGTGTTGAAAGTCCGTTCCGGCATTGGTTGCTTGAACGGACTTTTAATATTATTTGCCCGAACATTTGGTAATTCCAAAAACTTCCCTTACTTTTGCGCCCCGAACAAGGAGAGGTGCTCGAGTGGTTGAAGAGGCACGCCTGGAAAGCGTGTATACCCCTAAAGGGTATCGGGGGTTCGAATCCCCCTCTCTCCGCTAAAATAGAAAAATTAAAATCGTAAGTCTCTGAATTTTAATGGTTCAGGGACTTTCTTTTTTCTGTTACTCCCTCTTTTTTAGGATACCTCATAGCAGAAGACTTTAGGAGTTCTGTAAAAAGAAGAAAGAATTAGTGTTTCAAGTTACTTATGTTAGAAATTATTTTCTCATTTATTAATAATGTATCTGAATGGAGTGCGTAGTTGCGTAAGTAAGTGACGTGATGTGTATATATACGATATAATTTTCCAAACTTAATTTTATAGCTTGGGATGGAGAACTGCTGGGAGGGATTAAAGTTAATAATAGGATGTAATTCGGTATTTTGCAATGATAATTGTCATGTTTAATACTTAAATAACTGTTGTGCCAAGTTGTACAAGTCATTGCGCCACGTGTACCACGTGTGTCCACCGGGGGCTTCGCTGTACTTGTAGTTGATACCTGCTGCGTCAAACAGTTTCAGCATGGCTTTACAATTGTTGTAAGCGATGTCCTCTGGACCACCTTGCGTGAAATGCAAGGCGTGCACTGTGTGGTTGAAGTCTTGAGCGATGGTCTTGAGGTAGGTGCTGCGTTCGGCGTACATTTTCTTGTTCGTCTCAAACCATCCAGAGCTCAATACCCATAAGTAGCCGAATTCTTTGTAGTGATTCAAGCCTGCTTCCAAAGTTTCCATGCCGCCCATGGAGAGGCCTGCTAAGGCACGATGGTCTTTGTCGGTCAGTACACGGTAGTTGGCTTCGATGTAAGGGATGATGTCATTCATCAGGTCTTTGGCAAATAGAGGTACTTCGTCCATTAGGTTTTCTGTGGCAATGGAGCCGTTGGGCATCACCACAATCATGGGTTGCATTTTGTTCTCGGCTAGTAAATTGTCGAGTATGTTGCCTGCGCAGCCTACCGTAGGCCAAGCAAGGTCAGTATCACCTCCGCCATGTATCAGGTAGAGCACCGGCAATTTTTCCACACTTTTCTCATAACCCGCTGGCGTCCATACGTGCAGGCGACGGGTAGTCTTCAGAGTCTTTGAGTGATAATAACGTTGAGCTATTGCACCATGGGCAACATCTTCCTTCATGGAGAAAAAATCGCCATCTTTTGCCTCCACTTTCAGTACGGCTGAGATTTCATGTGCCTCGGGAGACTTGGGATCGAACACTTTCACACCATCTACTATAAAGTGGTAGCGGTAGGCTCCAGCTTTTACTGGAGGTACGGTCACCGTCCATACACCAGAGACCGATTTCATCACATCTGGCTTCTTTCCCCAAGGAATAATGTCACCCTCGATGTCTACTTTCTTGGCTTGGGGTGCGTAGATATTCAATGCTATCCTGCCGTCACTCAGCACTTTGACTGATTGGAGCGTGTCGTTAGGGGTAGGCGTACGTTGCCATTGTGCTGCCATAGGCATTATGCCGCAAACACAAAAAAATGCTGTTAAAATGAATTTACTCTTCATTGGAATTAATTTTAAGATTATAAATAAGACAGCTATCTCATGGTGCGGAAGCAACCGGATGGTAGCCGATATGTATTGCCTTTCCTATTGTCCTACTCTAATAGAACAATAGGAAAAATGCTTGGTTTACTCTGTTAACACTTTGCGTGCTTCGCGGTCAGGGTCGTAGACTACTTCGCACTGGTCGTTCAACATCATCGTGGCTCCCTTGTCCGGTGTATATTGCGGCCATTCAGGCAGGCTTGCGCAATTGGGGCTACCCGTACGCATGAAGCTCAGTAAAGCGTCGGTCATCTTCGTGGAGAGGTCGCGCGGACGCTTGCCTCCCCCCGTATGGGTAAGCATAACGTCGGTATTCTTCAGCCAGAAACTGATGTCCAGACAATGGAAGGAACGCATGCGCCCGTCGAATAAGGGTGGCTCCCAGCCGAACCATGCTAAATAGACCGGTGCGCTTTGTTGTGCCTTGGCATTGATGGCTTCAATTACTTTCTCACGGGAGCTCATTATCAAGCCGAGCAATTCAATAGGTTTCTTGTCGGGAAATGCTTTTTCATAAGCCAATACAATATTCTGACCGTTTTTACCTTTCATTTTGTCCACCATTTCCACCAGTTGCGTTCTATTCATTTTTTCGAGGGTAGCATTGTCGCGGCTTATGGAGAACTCGCATGTAGTGGTGCTGAATAGCATGGGGACATGGGCCGAGGGAGCTTCCGGATCGGTATAAAATGTATCCATCGGGATGTGGAAGCCATCACCCACAGGCCCAAAAGAACCACGCATCATGCCATTGCCGCCTAGTTGCTTGTCATACTTAGCGGCTGCTCGGTTGGCCAGGACGATGTAGTCGAGCCAAGGTATTTCTTGCAATTTATTTATTTGCGAAGGTGGTAAACCTGCCTCTTTTAGGATGTATTTACCCAGTTCGGTACTGTAATTGTTATCTATTGCCCCCGTGATGTTTCCACTCAAGGCTACGGCCTTGTGCAACAAACCCTTTGTCTCGGCCATGGCTACCAGCGTGCACACTTTAGCTCCGCCGCCCGACTGGCCCATGATGGTGACGTTGCTCGGATCACCTCCGAATTGTGCGATGTTGTTGTGTACCCACTTCAGGCCGGCCACCAAATCGAGGATACCAACATTGCCCGACTCGGCAAACTTCTTCTCATCCACCCCTGAAAAGTCACTGAAGCCGATAGGGCCCAGTCGATGGTTTAATGAAACAAATACAATGTCTCCGTAGCGGCTAAGATTCTCGCCCCGATAGCTGTCTTGCTCAATGCTATTGCCATTTGTAAAACCGCCTCCATGAATCCATACCAGCACAGGGCGTTTCTTCGTGTCGGCCAAGGCGGGCGTCCAAATGTTTAGCATCAGACAGTCCTCGCTGACGCCATAGTAATTCCAATGGTCGGTAAATGTAGTGTATGTGTTGCGGTACTTGCCTGTCGTAATCTGCGGAGCCGTATCGCCCCAAAAGACCGCTGGACGGATGCCCTCCCAAGGCTCGGGTTCGCGGGGAGGCATGAAACGGTTTTCGCCCGCCGTGCTTGCCCCATACGGTATGCCACAAAAGGTGTATATATCTCTTAATAGATAGCCGCGCACTTTGCCATACTGAGTCTGTGCTACGGCAATGGAATCTCCTATATATAACTGTTGTTCGTCTTGCGAAACACTATTCGGTTGTTGCTCCGTCCTTCCGGCAGAGCAAGCGGAAAAGGTATACACGAAAATACCCGCGTAAAGCAGGGAGATGCCTTTCCTGATTTTCAACTTAACTGTTTTCATACGCAATGAATTTTTTTATTACAAAGATGAACATTTGTCGGCAAAGCTGCTTTTCACCAGCTTCGTTGTTTTTGTCAATGGTTCACTTGATACTTGTCTGTTTCTTCATTCAGGTTGTCTGTATATTCAAAGGCAGGCATAGAAAAGAATCCACACACAGTTATGCAAAGGACAGACTGCGTGCGGATTCTGCATTGTCTATCACAATCTTTTTACTCAACTCTAATAACTGTTCTATAAAGTAACTTCACCTTCCAGACGGATATCTGCTGAAGAGGCACCGATAAGTAGTTTTACCTTACCGGGCTCCACAACGAACTTATCTTGAATTTCATCCCAATAAGCGAAATCCTCCTTGGGAATATCAAGCACCACTTCCTTTGTATCACCGGCTGCGATAGGCACCTTACTGAATGCCCTCAGTTGCTTCATCGGGCGTTCTACCTTTGATTCCGGATAGCTGGCATACAGCTGCACCACTTCCTCACCGTCGCGGCTACCCGAATTCTTTACCAACACGGTTACGGTAACCTTATCCTTGTCCTGCTTGACAGACTTGATTTGCTGGTAGTCGAATGTAGTATAACTCAAGCCATAGCCGAAGGGATAAAGCACATCATCCTTGTAGTACATGTAGGTACGTCCGTTACGAATGTCATAATCCATCATGTCGGGTAGGTCGGTAATGTCCTTCACCCATGTTTGAGTGGTATGTCCAGAGGGGTTGACCTTACCAAACAAGACATCGGCCAAACCGTTGCCTTGTTCTTGACTGCAATGCGTAATGTGCAAAATGGCTGGCAGATTTTCTTGACTCCAGTTGATGGTGTATGGGAAGCTGCTAACTAGTACCAAGATAGTGTTGGGATTGGCCTTGTACACCTGCTTCAGCAAGTCTTCATCGGGCAGCATCAGCGACTTTCTATCCACAGCTTCTCGTCCGTCGCTCGGCACGGGGCAGAAGAACCAGTCAGGACGTGTGCCATACGGATGGTTTCCTACGCATACCACAGCTACATCAGCCTCCCGGGCCGCATTTACGGCTTCATCTATTGCATTGTTGGTAGCATAAATCACTTCTGTTTGTCCATCTTTCATGGCGTTGCGAATGCCCTCTAAGATAGTAATCTCATATGCCGGTGTGCCGCTATACCAGTCTTGCACAATCTTATCGGCATAAGGGCCTATTACGGCTATCTTCTTCAGCTTGGAGGCATTGAGGGGCAGAAGATTCTTACTGTTCTTCAGCAGCACCACCGACTTGGCCGTCACCTCGCGTGCTAATTGTTTGGCTTCCTCACGTTCATAAGGAGGCACTTCGTTGGGGATGGTACCGATGTTCTTATAAGGGTCTGCAGAATCTTTTCCGTCCAGCAATCCTAGCCTTAAGGCTACGTATAGGTTGCCACGAATAGCTTTGTCAATGTCTTTCTCAGTCAGTAAACCCTTTTCTAAAGCTTCCTCAATATAGGGCTTATAAACATCCAAGAATTGTCCTGTAGTAGCCTTTACCACCGCAGCCGCTCCTTCGGCCATAGTGGGATAGGCATGGTGGGCATTGACTAGCAGCTTCAGTGCTCCGCCATCCGTGCAGATAATGCCGTTGTTGCCCCATTTGTCGCGAGTAATTTCTTTCAAGCAAGGATGTACGCACATGGCCGGGCCGTTCCATCCGTTATAGGCAGCCATAAAAGCATGGCTTTCGCCTTCGGTAATGCCTTTGTAGAAGGGATAAGCATAATATTCGTAGAATAGGCGCATATCGAAGTTGCTTGATGTGCTGTCTCTGCGATCTTCGTTACTGTTGGCCAGGAAATGTTTCATCAGGGCGGCAGTACGCCAATAGCGTGGGTTATCACCTTGCAAGCCTTTGATATTGGCTACTGTCAGTCTGGCAGTAAGGAAGGCATCCTCTCCGTAGCTTTCTTCCGTGCGTCCCCAGCGCGGATCGCGTGCCAAGTCGGCATTCGGAGCACGCATTACCAAGGCTGTACGCTTGTCTTCAGGACGTTGCATGTAGTAGCGCGCTTCAAGGGAAGCCTGCTCACCTACTTTTTTCACTAAGTCCACATCCCACGTAGCGCCCAGTCCATATGATTGTGGGAAAATAGTCGTAGGTCTATCAGTAGGAATTATTTTTCCATCTTCACCTTTCTTACGTCCTCCCCAAGCAGCAGGACCACCCAAGGCCAATCCATGTAGGCCCTCGTGGTGGCGGCAAGAAAGTATGCCCAAACGGGGCACCGCTAGGTCGCTGCCGAGTAAAGCAATTTTTTCCTCCAGCATAAGTTCTTCCAGCAAGGCGTCAATACGCTTTTCGTCCGATAGTTTCGTGTTCTGAAATTTGTAAATTTTCTGCGCTCCGACCGATAGATAAGCCATCGTGAGGCACAACACAACAAATAAAGATTTCATTTTCATGATTACATAAATTGAGTTTGTAAACCTTAATATGTAGCAAATTTTGTTTTCTCACTTTAAAAATGTACAGAAACGGATAGTCTTGATGAAGGTGTCAAAATGACAACCAGTCGCAAACGGCATTCCTGTTTTAATTTCATATTATAAGCATATGGCTCTTATCACCAACCAGGATTTTGTTTCAAAACACCGTCAGATAATAGAATCTGGTTCGTGTTGACCATCATCAAACCTGCCTTGTTTATAAAGTTCTGAGGATTGAACGAGATGGTAGCAGGAGCACCCGCTGTCATCACTTCAACGCCGTTTTGTTTGGCTAATTGGGCAGCCGCATAGTCTATGCCTTGGCGTAGCAAGTCGTAATAGTTAATGCCTTCGAAAGCAAATTCAAACTGACGTTCGCGCATTATGTTTTCTTTCGTAGCTTGTTTTTCGGTGTATAACGGAGAGGTGTTGCCATCTTTATCCTTAAAGGCACGTTCGCGAACCATGTTGAAATACTGTTGCGCATTAGGGCTACCCAACTCAGCTGCCATTAGTAACACGTCGGCATAGCGAACTTGAACATAATCCTGGTGGTTTGAAATCATCAAGTTACCCGTACCGTTTTCCATACCAGCATGTGTACCATCGGCAAAGGCCAATGGAGCATACTTCTTGATATAGTAACCGGTGTATTCCTGCGATTGGACAATACAAGTTTGAACCAACTGATTGTCTTCCAATCCCTCGCCTTTTATATCAATCACAGAAGCTGTACGCCGAGTATCGCCATCCTCATATTCCTCAACGAATTTAGGATTTACTGTAGCATATCCCCAACCTTGTGCATAAGGAGCCACACCTGTTGAGGTACGCAAAGCAATGTTTACTTGCCAACGGTTACCGTCCAAACCAGACCAGTTAACACTGGCTGTACATTTTACGGTTAATACTGTCTCGTTATTACCATCACCGGCATAATCGCCATATAGGGTAGTCATATCACCTACTTCTGCTTTTTGGGCACAAGCGGCAGGCCACAAACGCCGGTATTCGGGTATCAAAGCGTATTGACCTGAAGAAATAATGTCTTCCACAGCGGCTAACGCATCAGCCTTGGTCACGCCTTCAGGCTCTTGACCATAATAACCGGTGTAGTACAAATAAGCACGTGCCAAGATGGCCTCGCAAGCATATTTGGTAATCTTGCCATCGTTTGTTTCCGATTCAGCTTTGGGATAAGCGTTTGCCGGAATATTTTCGATGGCAAACTTCAGGTCATCGAAAATCAGCTTATACACGTCAGCGGGATCTGCCTGCGGTATATTTTCATCAGTAGGTTTGGTAAGCAAAGGAATGTTACCAAACTGACGTACCACATCGAAATATAAGAAGGCACGGATGGCATGGCACTCGGCCATATACTGAGTATGCATGCTACCCGTTTCGTTCCATTGAATGCTATTTTCGCGTGTGATTAATTCGTTGCAACGATAAATGCCTGCATAATAACCAGACCAACTGGAACCTGTAGAAGAAGGCATTTCTGAGAGGTCAAAGCGATCGGTCACACGCATACCGTTACCATCGGAAGCACCGGAACCGCCGAAACATTCATACCCCATTACTTCGGCGCTAACCAAGAAATTGACAGCGCTACCACATGTTGCACGTCTATAACCATCGTAGCAGCCCAACAAGGCACGATAGGCATCTTGCTCTGTTTTATAAAAATTTCCTGTCGTAGATTCGGTCTTTGATTCCACATCCAAGAAGCCCTTAGTGCAAGAAGTCATTCCCAAACTCAGGCATAAAATGCCTGCTGCAATTATGTTAGACCTAATATTTTTCATATTCATACGTATTTTTATAAATTAGAATTTAAGATTTACACCTACAAGAACAGTACGGGGGCGCGGATAATAACCATAATCTAGGCCCGATACCCAAGAATTGTTGGAAGAACCGAAACCGATTTCTGGATCCATACCGTCGTACCCGGTAATGGTGAATAGGTTTTGTACCTGAAAGTATAGGCGAGCTTGGCTGACTGCTTTGCCCTTGAATAATTTGGCGAAATCATAACCCAACGTAAGGGTACTTAGGCGCAGGTAGTCACCATTTTGTATAAATAAGTCAGAGAACTGATAGTTGATGTTGCTATCTGTAACGCGCGGAATCCGGTTACTGGTGCCTTCACCGTGCCACCGGTCAAGGATAGCTGTGGTGTAGTTTGGTGTAGGACGGGTGTGGTTACGGTAAGACTGCACAATCTGCTGGCCAAAGGCGCCGTTTGCCACGATGGAGAAATCGAAGCCTTTGTAAACGAAGCCCAAGTTCAAACCCAACGTGAAATCAGGAGTACCGTTGCCTAAGTTCACCTTATCTTTGTCGTTGATTTGACCGTCATGGTTTCGGTCCACAAAGCGCACATCGCCCGGCTGTACATTAGACTGCAGGATACCGTTGCCTGCGGCACGCCATTCATCTATTTCCTGTGTATTTTGAAAGATACCGGCAGTTTTATAGCCCCAGAAATAACCGATAGGTTGGCCATTTTCTGCACGGTAGAATTCGCTGGCATTGTTGTACAACTCATCGCCTGCACCATGGATGATACCATCGCTGGTAGGAATGTTACCTACCTCATTCTTGTTGTAGGAACCGTTCAGTGAGATGTTATATTTAAAGTCCTTACCTAACGTGTCATCCCAAGTCAAAGCCAGTTCCACACCGGTGTTCTTTACATCGCCACCATTGATGTAAGGTGCGCCTGTACCAGCCGTATTCAGAATAGGAGCTGTGAGTAACCAATCCTTTGTTGTCTTCATATAGAAATCAAAGTTCACACCAAAACGGCTGTCGAAGAAGCGAGCGTCGAAGCCGATATTGGTCTGTTCAGAAGTTTCCCATGTCAACTTTTCATTGGCCAAACGGCTGGGATAAGCGCCCCAGTTGTTACCTAATGCCGCAGCTTCGGTAGACGAATTTTGATGCGAGTTACCGAAATAGTAATATATATATTGCGACGTGATAGGTGCTAAGTATTGGTAGTTATCAATGTTTTGGTTACCTACTTGTCCCCAGCTGACACGTAGCTTAAAGTAGTCGAGCCAGCTACGGGTACTTTCCATGAATTTCTCGTTGGTCATGATCCAGCCTGCGGAGATGGATGGGAAATAACCGTAACGATGGCCACGGGCAAACTTGGAAGAACCGTCGGCACGTACCGTAGCGTTCAGCATGTAGGTCTCTTTCCAGTTCCAACCAAAGCGGACGAAGTAAGAGACCGTACGGTTTTCATCCAATGGATAACCGCTGACACCTAAACCACTGGCAGTAGAAGAAGCTGTACCATTGCTGATGTAAGCATGTTCCCAATCGTCGAATCCTTCTTTCAAGGAAGAATTGCTACCACTTAAGTAAGTGCCATTGTATTGGTAGGACTCCATACCGATCAAGGCTTTGAAGGCATGGTCATTAACTTTCCAGTCATAAGTAGCCGTATTGGTCCATGTAAGTTCCAATACATGCTGCATATTTTGGGTAACACTGGTATTAGTATTACGGCTTGTAGAACCGAATTGGTATATCGGGTTGAAGTTGCGGTATTCATTGGTACTGTAGTTAGCACCGAATACAGTACGAATTTTTAGGTTCTTGATGGGCTGCAATTCGGCATAAGCGTTGCCGGAGAAGAAGACGTTTTTGTTTTGATTATGGCGCATCATCATTAAACCATAAGGGTTACCGCTTTCCTGATTCCAATCGGAATTGGAGGTATCATTGTAGGGCATGTCGTAAATGTTGTTATCGCTGTAAATGGGAACAAATGGAGCAATTTCGTAAGCGCCACGCAACGAGTTATCGTATTGGCCGCCTACGCCGACACCAGTCTTATCACGGTAAACGAAGCTAACTTGTTCTCCCACCTTCAGTAGATTTTTGAATAACTTGTGCTCAGAGTTGATGCGGAAGTTGTAACGGGAGAAGTTAGACACGTCCTTACCGCCAACAATACCTTCCTGTGACATGTAACCCAACGAAATGGCATATTGGGAAACCGTTGAACCACCCGTAATACCAAGGGTATAACTCTGCATTTGAGCATTGTCTTCAAACATTTTGTCCAGCCAATCTACATCATAGAGATTACCGTTTGCATCATAAATAGACTTATAGCCGCTCCAATTATATCCAGAACCGGTAGAGTTGCGGTGCGACTCGTCCATAATCATGATGTACTGTTCGGTATTCAATAAGTTCACTTCTTTTGCCACGTTCTGTACACCGAAGTAACCGTCGAATGACACTACAGCCTTACCTTCCTTACCGTTCTTGGTCGTCACCAACACTACACCGTTGGCTGCCTGCGCACCGTAGATGGCAGCGGAAGCGGCATCCTTCAAGATGTCGATACTTTCGATGTCGGCAGGGTTCAGGTTGGAGATGTCACCGCGAACGCCATCAATCAGATACAATGGTTCAGCATTACCTATGGTACCCAAACCACGGATGCTAACCTTGAGGCTTTCACCCGGTTGGCCGGAAATAGAAGTGATGTTTACACCAGGTGTCTGTCCCTGCATGGCCTGCAAAGGATTGGTGGTGTTCAGCTCGGCGATTTTGTCGCCTTTTACCTGGACGGTGGCACCTGTCACTAACTTTTTCTTTTGGACACCATAGCCCACAACCACGACTTCGTCCAACATTTCATTGTCTTCTATCAGTACCACATTAATGATAGAAGATGTGCCTATCTTGATGGTTTGCGACTTAAAGCCAATGTAAGAGAAGACCAAGGTCTGCCCTTCGCTGGCTTGCACTGAGTATCGACCATCAAGGTCAGTGATACTACCGGTAGAATTTTCTTGTACTTGGACACTTACTCCAATCAAGGGAAAACCGTCCGTACCCGATGTTATTACTCCCGTAATCGTCTTTGACTGCAGAGGAGATGCTTGTACCGGAACTGCTTGTATACAAGCAAGTGTTAGTACGAGTGACAAAACTACGTTGCAAAAACATAAAATTACACTTTTTTTCATATGCATTTCTCACATTTTAATTATAAGGTTAATATTAAGGATAATACATTCTCTTTCGTGTTTTAGGGTTCACACAAAACTACTTTTCAACATATCTCTCACGTTGTATAGTGCAACAATCTTTAAATAAAAAATGAAGAGCTTTATTTTAAGGATTCACGTGCTTCCCTATCGGGATCGTAAACCACCTCACAGACATCGTTGAGCATCATCGTGGCACCCTTCTCAGCTGTGTACTGTGGCCATTCGGGCAGGCCTGCACAATTGGGATTGCCGATGCGCATGAAGTTCAACAAAGCATCGGTCATTTTCATAGAAAGGTCGCGCGGACGCTTACCACCGCCTGTATGGGTAATCATTAAGTCGGTGTTCTTCAGCCAGAAGCAGATGTCCAGACAATGGAAGGCGCGCATGCGGCCGTCGAACAAGGGAGGATTCCAACCGAACCATGCCAAATAGACCGGGGCCTTTTGTGTCAGCTTCTGGTTGGCTGTAGCAATGACATTTTCACGTGAACTCAATATTAAACCAAGCAACTCGATAGGCTTTTTGTCTGGGAAGGCTTTGGCATAAGCGTCGACTATCTTGTCACCGTTCCCACCTTTCATCTGGTTTATCATTTCAACTAATTGTTTCTTGTCTATCTGCTCCAAAGTGGAGTTGTCACGACTCAGGGAAAATTCGCAATTGGTAGTGCAGAAAATCATTGGGATGTTGGCCGAGGGGGCTGAGGGATTGGTAAAAAATCCGCCCATAGGAATATGTGTACCGTCGGCGATAGGACCGAAGTTGCTGCGGCGACCGGTAATGCCAGCTTGTTCGTTATACTTGGCCATAGCACGGTTTGCTAACTCAATATAGTCGAGCCACGGCATCTGCTGTAATTTATTTGCTTCGGAAGGCTTCAAGCCGGCTTCCTGCAAGATTACTTTGCCTACGGCTGCACTGTAATTCTTGTCAATGGCATCAGTAGAGTTTCCGCTCAAAGCTATGGCCTTGTGGATAAGCCCTTGCGTTTCGGGCATGGCCACCAGAGTACACACTTTGGAACCACCGCCCGATTGGCCAATGATAGTGACATTGTCGGGGTCTCCGCCAAATTGCCCGATATTGTTGTGTACCCATTTCAAGCCGGCGACCAGGTCGAGAATGCCCACATTGCCCGATGCTTCGAATCCCTTACCGGCCACCGAAAGATCGGAAAACCCGATAGGCCCCAAACGATGATTGATGGATACGAACACGATGTCACCATAACGGCTGATATTTTCGCCATTATAACCATCTTGTTCAATACCATTACCGTTGGTAAAGCCGCCTCCATGTAGCCACACTAGCACGGGACGCTTCTTGTTATCCGTCAGTCCGGGCGTCCAAATATTTAACATAAGGCAGTCTTCGCTTACATCATAATAGTTCCAATGGTCTACAAGCGTGCTGTAACTGTTGCGATACTTCCCCTTGGTCTTTTGTGGGGCTGTGTCACCCCAGAATACAGCAGGTCGAATGCCTTCCCACGGTTCGGGTTCTCGAGGAGGCATGAAGCGGTTCTCACCCGCCGTGCTTGCCCCGTAAGGCACTCCACGGAAATTGTAGATACCCTTTAATATAAAGCCCTTCACTTTGCCGTATTGGGTCTGAGCTACGGCAATGTTATCACCAATGAACAATTGTTGTTCATCATTGTTTTCCTCTGTGCTCTGCTTGGCCTGGTTGGAGCAAGCTAAAATGCCGCACAGCAAAACGCTTCCTACACATAGCAAGGAAACCGTCTTCAACTTCATAATACCAGATTTACTTATTCGCATAACATTTGGTCTTTTATCGCCCCAAATGTGGTGAAAATCGTTTGTATGATGTTATCAAAATCTTTAATTGATTTATCAAAATCTACTTAATGTTGTTTAAAGCGTATGATTTCAACATTGAGACAAGTCTTTACCTATATATTCCTAATAAGCCTTTCTTACTTGTATCCACCCATCACTAACCGCTAATCTCTAAGTTGGAACCCCATTTATTGCTCATGTACTTTTTGACAAAAGCAAGGATATATTTTGATTATCGCTCGTTTTATATAATTTTGTACAGAGAAAAAGAATACTGATGTTTCACGTGAACCTTAAATGACATACTACTTGTATGAAAAAACTCAAACTGCAATGGAAAGGCATTTATGCCTTATTACTGATGTTGTGGTCTGTACCCCTGCCAGCCCAGTTTCCGCTGGTAGAACAGATATCAAGTAACTTCATTACTTCGTTTGTCGAAGATCCCAAAGGCTACATCTGGATAGGGACCAATCACGGGTTGAACCGTTTCAGCGGTTCGAATTATACTGTATATTATGCGCAAGAAGAGTCCACAGCGCTCAATAGCGACTATGTGGATAATTTAATGTTTGATGCCAATAACCGTTTGTGGATGTCAAATGAATGCGGATTGTGCGTGTGGGAGGATGGTATATTCAGACATCCGCAACAGGTAGGCTTCAATCCCATAGGGCGTGTGCTGGATCTGGATAACGAGTGGCTCATTATTACTGATCGTAAGGGGGTGGCCAAGGTGAACAAGCAGACGCTGAAAGAGGAAAAATATTATCTACAACCAGGCATGAGCATAGTCGGTGCTATTACCATTTCCAGTCAAAAGCAAGTGTGGACGGCCAACGCTAGGCACCATGCCACAGATATTTATATATTGGACAGAGACTTGAACTTGTTGCGGACGCTGAATGGCTCTAAGGATACCTATATAGAAAGTATTGTGGAAGACGCCAGCCACCACATGTGGGTGACTACAAGTAAAGGATTATTGTGTTATGACGCAAAGACGTGGGAAGAACTGCTTTTACCTACTGACTTTATGGAGGCTACACAGAACAAAAAAATACACTTCGTGCTTCCTTATCGGCAAAACTTCCTGTTGATAGGTATTTCGGGTGAGGGAATGTACCGTTACGATGTGGCTCGACGGGTGTTGACACGTATCCATGTGCAGCAACAGTTGAAGGGGGATAGATATGTCTGTTTCATCGATACAAACAACGGAATATGGCTGTCTGATCAAGAGAACGACTTTCACTATTATCCCGAAAAGGCAGCCTTTAACAATTTGTCGTCCATCTTCGAACGCTTGGAAGACCCCTTCGTGAAAAATCTTTTGTTCGACTATGAGGGCTATTTGTGGATGCGCTCCTCGCACGATATTGCCAGTTATGATATAGGTGGTGATAAGATAGCTTTCCACTTGGCAGATGGTGGCCTTTACGGGCATATTTTTATTGACTCGAAGAATAGGTTGTGGGTCATCCGGAACCGTTCGGAGGTGCGGCAGTATGCTATCCGGGAGGGGAAAATCGTACGGGAAGAGAACCATTATACCTTCCCGGCCAATGTGTTTTCCATCAGTGAAGACAAGGAAGGACGTATTTGGGTTACGCTGGCTGATAGATTTGCCACGCTGGCGGCCGACGGGAAGTTCACTTACCGGTATGCACCGGGCAGCATTTCGTTTTCGCAGTTGCAGACATTGCGCCCATCGGGTACAATGATTCTCTATACGGTGGCCAACGGTATCTATAAATTTGGTGAAGACCAACAGTTCATCCCGTTGGATTCTCTTTATTTGCCCAACCCGAATTCACTTATTATCGATAGGAACAATACGTACTGGATAGGGACTTACAATACCGGGCTGGTGCATTACGACCCACGCACACAATGGCTGGAGCGGTTTGATTTATCGTCGGGATTGATAGACAACAGCTTGAAGGCAGTAATCGAAGACAAGGAAGGGAACATCTGGTTTAGTTCGTCTACGCATATAGGAAAGTATGATGTGCAGGAAAAAACATTTTCTTATTTATATGATAACTACTTCTGCAAGGGGAAGCTGTATGCGCTGAATTGTGCGGCAGTGGCACCAGACGGTACCTTGTTTTTCGGAGGCTCGGGTGGCATTACAGTCATTTATCCGGATGTACCCATCGAGAAAGAACCGGATATCCCGCTGAATCTGGACATGATATTGGTGAACGGGGGAATACATAATAAGAGCGAGGAAAAACTATCGTTGTCTTATCGGGAGAATACAGTTACGTTCTACTATTCGGCATTAAAGTTAGAGGCGGGTTCTCTGCTGAACTATGCCTATATGCTAGAGGGCTTCGACAAGAACTGGATTGACGCTGGTTCCAACAAGCGGGTGGCCTATTCCAACCTGCCTACCGGAAAATATACGTTCAAGGTGAAAGCTCGCATACTGAGCGGAGAGTGGTGCAAGAACGAACTGACCAAGGAGGTGGTTGTTCACCCTGCACCATGGGCTACGCCCTTGGTTATTGTGTTATACTGGCTGGTCGGTATCGGGCTGGTGCTACTGGTCATCCGGCTAATTATACGTTGGCGGACACAAGAGGAGAGACTGGCATTGGTCAAGTACCAAAGGGAGATAAATCAGGCACACATAGACTTTGTGACCAACATTTCGCACGAAGTACGTACACCGCTAGCCATGGTATATGCCCCGTTGAAAGAACTGGCGAAAGAAAACAATCTGAATGAACATGAGCGTGGCTTGGTGGATATCATGTTGCGCAATGCCGACCGCTTGTTGCGGCTTGTGAAGCAGTTGCTTGACCCCAAGGAAGGTGAGAAGGACGAGAAGCAACTCCGGGTTGCCGTGGTAGACCCGGTAGCTTTCGTTCAGGCACAGATAGCGAACTTCCGGTTTATTGCCCACGAAAAAGGGCTGACGATAAACATGCACGCTGAACAGAAGCAGGATACGGTGGCTTGTTTTGATACGGAGAAGGTGGAAAAGATATTTTATAACTTGCTCAGTAACGCCATTAAGTACACACCTGAAGAGGGGAGTATCGACATTACTGTGGAAAGCGACGGGAAAAACGTACAAATATGCGTGGCCGATACGGGACAAGGTATTTTACCCGAAAAACAGAAACAACTGTTTGATCGCTTTGAACGGTTGGGAGCTGATAAGAAATACCCCAATGTGAATGGTAAGGGCATCGGTCTGAATTATGCGCAATATTTGGCACACCTGCATAAGGGAAACATAGACTACACTTCCAAGCACCCTCAGGGGGCTTGCTTCACTCTTAGTATCCCACAATCGCTGACAGCATATAGTCCCGAGGAACGGGCACAAGACAATGAGTACAAGATACCCATACCGGCAGTCGAGACGAATGCCGTAGAAAAAGTAGTCTCTAAGGAGAACACGCTGTTCATTGTAGAAGACGATCAGGAGGTGCGCGAATACCTGCGAGTGCTGTTGTCGCCAGATTACAATATCGTTGTCGTGGAAAATGGAGAGGAAGCCATAGACAGATTAGAGATGGAGTTGCCTGAACTGATTGTGAGTGATGTGGTCATGCCTCGGAAAGACGGCTACGAGTTGTGCAAGACTATCAAGACAAGTGCCGATTGGGGGCGTATTCCCGTTATTCTGCTAACGGCAAAGAACGATATGGACAGCAGTATCAAAGGACTGGATTGTGGTGCTGATGCCTACGTGGGCAAGCCCTTCGACCCCTTCTATCTGAAAGCCGTCATAAACAATCTGTTGAAAAACCGTAAACGGATGCAATGGATTGTGCAAAACCTCACCTCGGAAAGCCTACCGAGGGGAGAGGCGCGAGAAGCGATACTTAATGAACAAGACCGTCAGTTTTTGGAGAATTTGCACACGTTGCTGGACAAGCACTTGGATGACGAGGCATTCGGCATTACCTCGCTGGCAAAGGAAATGCTGATGAGCTACAGCAGCTTGTATGCCCGAGTCAAGTCGTTGACGGGACAAACACCGCAGAACTTTCTTATCACTTATCGCATGAACACGGCTATGCAACTGCTGCAGACGGGCAAATACACTGTGAGCGAAGTGTGTTACAAGGTGGGAGCTTCTTCGCTGGCCAACTTCTCGCGCAGCTTCAAGCGGCAGTTTGGTGTTCCGCCCAGTGAAGTATAATTTGTGTCATCAATCTCCCGTTGCTGAGGCTGCCTACTGATGGGCACAGCGAAGAAGCGAGGATTATCGAAAGCCCGAATAAGGCGATGGGATAATGCATTGCTACTGCAAAGCAAGTGCATGCTTTTTGCAGTGCTACTGCATTCAGCTTTGCAGTGGCGCTGCAACACATATGCAGTGTCACTGCAGCATATATGCAGTAGCGCTGCAACACGTTTGCAGTCACACTGCAGCAGATGTGCAGCGACGCTGACCCGGTAGGTGTGTACGGGATTGTATCATGTTTCGTTAAGAAGATATTATAAAGTATCCTTTGAATGTCGTATTTTTGTCTATCCGTAATTTAGAGTAGTCAAAGAAAGCTATGAAACACACTCGTATGAAACTAAAAACAGTGGTAAAGAACCTTCATGAAGGCTGGAAATTCCGGCAGGCGAGACTGACCAATTGGTATCCGGCTACAGTTCCGGGAGTAGTCCACACGGACTTACTGCAGAACAAGATTATTGAAGACCCGTTTTTCCGGTTGAACGAACGGGGATTACAATGGATTGACAAGGAAGACTGGGTTTATGAAACTTGCTTTACCCTTGCTGCCGACATGATGCGGAAAGAGAATATGGAGCTTGTGTTCGAGGGGCTGGATACTTACGCTGACGTTTATTTGAATGATGAATGTATACTGAAAGCGGACAATATGTTTCGCCGCTGGTCTATCCCCGTTAGGCAGTACATCAGGGAGGAGAATAATATACTGAAGGTGTACTTCCATTCGCCGGTAAAGATAGACGTCCCCAAATGGGATGCACTTCCCTACCAGTATCCGGCATCCAATGACCAGTCTGAAAACGGGGGCTTGTTCAACAAGAAGATAAGCATTTTTGCCCGTAAGGCGGGTTATCATTATGGCTGGGATTGGGGCCCACGTCTGGTTACCTCCGGCATCTGGCGTCCGGTGTATATCAGGGCTTGGAGCGATTTGAGAATCAACGATGTGTTTATCGAGCAGAAGGAAGTCGGTGCAGGCAGGGCCGTGATTGCCGGACATGTGGAGCTGGATGCCGATAAGGATATGAATGGAGTGTTGGTCACGATAACGGATGAGGTTACTGGAAGAGTGCTTGGCGAGTGGCAAGCGGATTTGAAGCGAGGCACCAATCGGGTGACCGTTGATTTTGTCCTTCACAAGCCGAAGCTGTGGTGGAGTAATGGACTGGGGGAGCCTTTTCTTTATCGTTTCCGTACGGATATCATTGCAGGTGGGGAATTGTTGGACTCTAAAACCGAAAGGGTGGGCATACGCTCTTTGAAGGTGGTGCATCAGCCGGATAAGGACGGGCATACTTTCTATATAGAGCTGAACGGGCGTCCGGTTTTTGCCAAAGGAGCCAATTACATCCCTTCGGATAACTTCCTGCCGCGCGTCACTCCCGAGAATTATAAAAGGACGATTCTCGATGCCGCCGGTGTAAACATGAATATGTTGCGCGTCTGGGGTGGAGGTATCTATGAGAACGATGTCTTCTATGATTTGTGTGATGAGTATGGAATCATGATTTGGCAGGACTTCATGTTTGCCTGCAGTATGTATCCGGCAGAAGGCGCCCTACTCGATAATATCCACCAGGAGGCGGTGGACAATGTGAAACGTTTGCGCAATCATGCCTGCATTGCTTTGTGGTGTGGAAATAATGAATGCCAGGATGCCTGGCTGGGCTGGGGCTGGAAGTGCGAGATAGAACGGCAGAATAAGGAATATGCCGACAAGATTTGGGCACAGTACCGGCAGCAGTATCATGTCACCTTACCCGGGGTGGTCAGGGAGTATGCACCCGGAACCTTCTATTGGCCTTCTTCTCCGTTCGCATTCGAGGGAGAGATGTCCGGTACTACTGACGGGGACCGTCACTATTGGAGTGTCTGGCATGGTAAAGCACCCATTTCTGATTATGACAGCGAGAAATCCCGCTTTTTCAGCGAGTACGGTTTTCAGTCTTTTCCAGAGTTCGAGTCCGTCAAGCGCTATGCTCCTTACCCCGAAGACTGGGATATACGTTCCGAGGTGATGATGTCCCATCAGCGTGGTGGCGACCATGCCAACGGGCTGATTGAGACTTACCTGTTGAATGAATATAAAAAACCGCGTGATTTCCGGGCATTCCTTTATATGAATCATGTGCTGCAGGGAGATGCCATCAAGACGGCCATCGAGTCGCACCGCCGCCAGATGCCGTATAATATGGGGACGCTTTTCTGGCAGCACAACGACTGTTGGCCCGTAGCTTCCTGGGCGAGCCGTGACTATTACGGACGCTGGAAGGCGCAGCACTATTATGTCCGCAAGGCCTATGATGACATCCTGATTTCTTCGGTAGTGGAGGGGGATGATTTGAAAGTATATGCAGTGTCCGACCGCTTGGAGAATACTTCCGGCCAGCTGCAGCTCCAGGTTTGCCAGTTCGACGGAACCGTGGTTCATCACTGGGGCAAGTCTGTCGGCATCTCCGGTAATGACAGCCGTGTCTGTTTTTCCGCACCGCTTGCCAAGTTGCTGGAGGGGGCAGATAGAGGAACGGTATATGTCCGTGTAGACTATACGGACAAATCGGGCAGGGTGTACCATAACAACTACTGTCTGGGCAAGCAGAAGGATATGGATTATCCGAAGGTGGATTTGCAGACTGAAGTCCGTTCCATTGAAGGTGGATATGAAGTGATGGTTTCGGCAGACAAGTTTGCCCGTGCCGTATGCTTGTCCGTTGCCGACAATGAAAGTGTGTATAGCGACAATTATTTTGATGTCCAGCCGAAGAGCAGCGTGCAGGTGCAGGTCAGGACGCGATTGTCTGCCGAAGCGTTCAACGGTTCGTTGAGGCTGACTTGCCTGAACAATGAATTCTGATACTCGCCATCCGGACGTTGGCATGCTTCTTCCGTCCGGATGTTTTTTACATAAAGATAATATGCTGCTTCAGTATAGCTGATATTTGTGTCCTCAGCTGATTGGCATTGATAGGTTTAGCCATATATGCGTCGAAGCCGTTTTCCATGACCTGCTGTTCATCAGAAGCATAGGCAAAGGCGGTGACGGCTATGATGGGGACTTGTGTAGAGTATTTGCGTATTTCCCTGGTCGCTTCGTAACCATTCATCACCGGCATGTTGATGTCCATCAAAATAAGCTGCGGGTCGTATTCCCTGAACATATTCATGGCTTCCTGACCATTCCACGCATGTATCAGATTGTAGTCTTTTCGTAGGATGGACTCAATCAACCGGAAGTTGCTGTCATGGTCTTCGGCAACCAAGACGGTGATTTTCTGCTTTTTTACTTTTATAGGTTCGGTCTTGCTTTCTGCCTGCCGGATGCGGCTTGCCGGCACATAGGGGAGGGTGAACCAGAAGGTAGAACCTTCGCCGGGCTTGGAAGTCAGTCCGATATTGCCTCCCATGTGCTGTACCAACATCTGGCAGATGGATAATCCCAGTCCAGTGCCTTGGGCAAAATTGTTGAGCTTGACAAAGCGGCCGAATATGCTCTCTTGTTTGTCTTCGGGGATACCGCATCCCGTATCGGATACGTAGAAATAAAGCATCTTGTCGTCTTGCAGCTTGTAGCCAAAACGGATACTGCCTTCTTGGGTAAACTTAATGGCATTGGTCACCAGATTGATGACGAGTTGAGACAAGCGGTTACGCTCGGAATGAATGTGGCATTCGGGCAGTCCGGGCTCAAAGGAGAGGGTGACATTCTTTTCGGGCGATAGCTTTAGGCAGAGCGAACTTTCCAGCTCTCTCATCACTTTGTTCAATTCAAAATCCGTATCAATGAATTCCATTGTGCCTGCTTCTATCTTTGACAAGTCCAGAATGTCACTGATGAGTTGCAGCAGCAAAGTATTGTTGTTCTCAATGATGCTGACGTATTCTTGTTTTTCTTCCTCCTCTTCGGTGGAAGCCAATATTCCGGAGAATCCCACAATGGCATTGAGCGGCGTACGGATTTCATGGCTCATGTTGGCGAGGAATGCGGATTTCAGTTTATTCGACTCTTCCGCACGGTTCTTGGCGGAAACCAGTTCCGTCTCCATCTTTTTCCGTTCAGTGATAACCAGCGAAGAGCCCACCAGGGTCAGCGGCTTATTGTTCTCGTCGTAGGTTTCTACGGCGGCCTGGGCCTCCACCCAGTCGAAGTGTTTGTGTCCGTCGGCATGATTGATGACGCGGTATTCCTCCTTGACTTTCTGGATACGTCCCTCAATCAGGTCTGTATAGGCTTGTTTCACTTTTTCCAGGTCTTCCTTGTGTATTTTGGAGAAATACTGGCTGTCGGGTACGGACAGCTGTTCATCGTCCATGATACCGGCATTATTGCTGAGCTCTATCGGCTTGTTGACATCGCAGAGTATGGTGTGTGTCCGGAGGTTCCATTTCCATGGTACGATGTTGGCAACGTCGAGTGCCATGGAAAGTTTCCGGTTTGTCGACCTCAACTGTATTTGGGTGTGGTGCAACTCGGTGCTGTCAACGCAGAAGACGTGCATGTATTCGCCATTGTCGCTAGCCTTGACTACAATGTCGTAGAAAGTGTCTATCTTCTTGTAATAATAGGGGAAAGTTACGGAACGTTTCTCCTTCAATGCCATATTCATGAAATGGAGGAACTCGTTCATGGATTCGGGAAATAATTCGCTTCCCCGCTTGCCGACAGCCTCTTTGCGCATGATAAATCTGTCTTCGAAGAAATTGTTGACATCTATATATAAGGTGTCAGTAATGCGCCCTTTTTCATCTTTTATAAGTTTCTCATACATGTATAGGATGGGCATGTTGTTTATCAGATTTCGGTATTTGAGATTGCTGTCCAGTTGTTGCTGCTGTAATCTTTTGATTCTACTCAGTGACTGTAGGCGGAGATATTGGAAAAAGAACAGCAGAGTTATGATTGCGGCAGTGATACTGATAATGACATATTCGTACTTTTCCCAGAAGGTGGGAGGCATGTTGTAGAATATGGTACCCTTGGGGCATAGCTTCGGATTCAGGTCACGCTGCAGAAGGGATTTATAGTTGAATACGGGGGCTCCGTCGTCGGGATAGTATAACGGGATGTTGCGTGCCGGGGTACCATCCAATATCTTGTGGATGGTTTCCAGTAGCCGGGCATTATATTTCTCTTTGTTGTAAATGTAGCCGCCTACAATCCCCCCTTCTTCTTCAATACCGATGGCCCTTAGCGAAAACAAAGGGATGGGGGCGGTAGAGATGACCCGGTGGGAATTACTCCTCATGATATTGTCATGGGGAGAGCTCTTGTACAGCCAGGATGAAAAGATGACTCCGGTAGTATGGGGATTCACGTGGTTCAGTATATTGAAAAGGCTGTCCGTTCGGATGTCCTTCGCACTAAGGAACTGGTAATCCAACTCCGGATACTTTTCACGGATAATCTCGGACAAGTCATAGTCGTTCTGCTGGCAGATGTATGTTTCATCCCCTATATACATGACCTTATCCATTTTGGGGATGAGTTGCTTCATGAGTTGCAGGTTCTCGTTCAGGTATACACTGGATTGCATTAAGGTCAGATTGTACTTCTTCTGTAGGTCACTGATGGGAATACGCTCTGTGCGGGGCAGGGCGTGCTCGCGTATCATTGTTTCCTTAGGACCGGTATAATCCCTCTCACCACATAATATCATGGGGATATCGGGCCACTGCCGGTTCAGTTCATCGCACATGATGAAACTTCCGCATCCGATAAGCACGATAAGTTTAGGGTTCTTGTAACTCTTGAACAAGCTCTCTTTGAATGTCTCCAGTTTATTTTCCTCGTCAAGTGTCAGCATTTTCATGTGTGCGGTGTATACTCCGATGTGGCTGTTCTGTGATGCCATGTTCACAATGGAGGTGATGAAATCATTACTCCAGGGATTGGCTTCTGTATAAGTGTTGATTATCAGAATATCGTCGACGTCTGTTGCGGGAGATTTTCCATATAGGGTGTCTGTGCAGGTGAACGAGCAGAGTATTGCAATTACTGTTCCCAGTATGTATTTCATATCCTTTGGACCGTTTTAATGTTTGCTATTGTGAAAATTCTTACAAATGTAGGGGTTTCCCGGTGGATAGACAAAGAAAAAGATGAATTTAAGCGGGATATGGAAAAACAAAGCGGAGCAACATATTGAAATGTTACTCCGCTTCTCATTGAGATGTTGAAAAATGTGTTTTCAGGAGATTTAGTTGTTTTCTTTTTTAATGTCTATGGTCATGAACCGTTCACCGTCATATAGACTTTTGACGCGGATGTTCAGTCCTTTTTTCTCTTTCAGCTGTTCCGCTATATTGTCCAGCTTGAAGGAGGCCAGTCCGGTGCCCAGTGTGAGCTGGCTGTCATTGTAGGCATTGTGGCGGAATTCGAGATTGACGTAATCCGGTTTGTCGTTCTCGCCGGTGGATGCTTCGTTGATGACCAGGTTCAGCATGTGCTTCTTATCTTCGTTGTTACTGTGGTAGAATTGATACTTGATGTTCAGATACTCACCCGTAATCCATAAATCCGTGGCGTTGATGTTGTCGTCTCCGATACTGTCCGCCTTTTCGGCAGGCATGGAGTAGATGTCTTTGGTCAGAATATTTTCGATGTGCTTTATTTGGGCATTGTATTCGTAGCCTGGAAGTTTCTCTTCCAGTTCGCGGAAGTAGATGAAAGCCCTCTGGCCGTCTGTTACGGCATAGTCGTGAACATAGGTTGTGTCACTGGGATATAGTTTACTGCCTTCGTCCAGTGAGAAATAGTAGTCTTTTCCTTCGATGACCTTTACCGTACCTACGGCGAACAAAGTGTCATATTTGTCATCCCAATCGTCCAGGCATGATTGCAATACAATGGCAGTCAGGAATAAAAGCATGGATGTTGCCAATGTCATTCTCAGTTTCTTCATAAGTGGTAGGTTTTAGCTCTTTTCTGTTTAAAACTTATTTTTGTATTCAGAAAATGCGGTGAAAAGCTAAATACTGCGTAGTATACTGTTAAAGAAATGAAAGTATGATTTTCTTCTCTGCCTGATGCAGTATTTTTGCGCCGATTGCATTTATAGGGTAAACACGTGTTAAAAGAGAGAATGGAAGAACAGGAATTGGCAGAACGCTGTAGGCAAGGAGACAATCTTGCCCGCAAAGAACTGTATGAGCGCTATGCGGGACGCATGCTCAGCGTATGCCTTCGTTATGCAGGTGACCGGGAGACTGCCCAAGACCTGATGCATGACGGTTTTCTGAAACTTTTTGATTCTTTCGATAAGTTCACTTGGCGGGGAGAGGGTTCTCTGCGGGCATGGATGGAACGCGTAATGGTGAATACGGTGTTGCAGTATTTGCGGAAAAATGATGTGATGAATCAGTCATCGGCCTTGGAGAATGCACCTGAAGCTTATGAGGAACCGGAAGGTTCGTCAATAGATGTCATTCCTCAAAAGGTACTAATGCAGTTTATCAGTGAATTGCCTGCCGGCTATCGTACCGTATTCAACTTATATATTTTTGAAGAGAAATCCCATAAGGAGATTGCTCGACTATTGGGAATTAATGAAAAATCCTCTGCCTCGCAGTTGACGCGTGCTAAAGCGACTTTAGCGGCAAAAGTACGTGAGTGGATGAAAAGAAATGATTAAATGAAGGAACGTATGGAAGATGAATTGTGGTTGAAAAAGATAAAGGACAAGCTGGAAGACTATTCCGAACCGCTGCCGGTTGCCGGATGGGAGCGGTTGGAGAAGGAATTGTCCGTTTCCGGAGCTCCGATAACCGGACCGCATAGGATGATACCTTTCCGTCGCTGGGCGGTGGCCGCGGCAGCTGTGTTGCTGGTGGCGGTTTCGTCCGTCAGTCTGTGGCTGTTGCAGAGTCCGGTAGGGAATGAAATGCGGCATACGTCAGTGCCCGCTTTGGCTGTGGCTCCGGACGTCTTGCCGGAACAGACAGTACCTGCCATACGGACTAATTCCATAGAGCCTGCTTATCGGGCACATGGAAATGCATCGGCGCCCAATAAGGAGGCAAGTCACCCTTTGGTTGCACAACATATCAGAATATCGGTTGGCGAAGAACAGCAGGAGGAAATGCTGCCGGTTGAAACTGCAGATGAGGTTGTCGGTATTGGACAGCAGGCGGAAGAACCGGTAGTGGAAGATACGGACCATGAAACTACAATGCAGACCGAGGAACCGGAGACAAGGGAAGACCGCTATCGTCCGTCAGGCCGGGACAAACTGCATCTTCCGGAAAAAAACAGTTCTGGTAGGGATGCTAAAGGATGGGCGGTTGGCTTGTCCGTAGGAAATACGGGAGGTTTTTCATTGGCGAATGAAGGGGAAGCGAATGTGATGTCGGACTACATGCCTGGAAGTCCTATTTATGGCGGTAACGTAGATTTATCCTCTACGGCCAATGGCATTGTTACTATTCCCGACGGGCAGGAACTGGTTTTTAAGGATGGTATGCCCTATCTGCAAAGACGCGAAAAGAAAATTGCGGATATAGACCATAAACAACCGCTCAGTTTCGGTGTTTCGGTGCGGAAAAACTTGGCGAAGGGTTTCTCTGTGGAAAGCGGGCTGACGTATACCTATCTTGCTTCTGACGTAAGGTATGAGGGCAGCTCGGAAAAGATAAGCCAGAAGCTGCATTATATTGGCATTCCGGTACGGGCCAACTGGAACTTTGTGGATGCAAAGAACTTTACGATGTACGTTTCGGCGGGGGGTGCCATTGAAAAATGTGTGTATGGCAAGATTGGTACTGAGAGTGAGACTGTGAAACCGGTACAGCTTTCTGTCATGGGTGCTGTCGGTGCCCAGTATAACATAAGCAATAGGGTGGGCCTGTATGTGGAACCGGGAGTATCTTATTTCTTTGATGACGGTTCGTCGATACAGACTATACGCAAGGAGAACCCGTGTAACTTTACGTTGCAGGCCGGTATACGTCTTACTTATTGATAGCAGGACAGACATGTTTTTGTCCACTTTCTTGTAGATTCAGAATTTTCTTAATAACTTTCGGCCGTGTTTCTTCGTTGGTGGATGAAGGGACACGGTTTTTTATTGATTGAGAAGAAAGAAAGTAGGTCGGGACATGCCCGGCAATATAACAAACACGTAGTAAAATAGACAAAATGAAGATTAAAAAGAAAGTAGCCTTAAGCGGGCTATTGCTTTGTTGTGCAATCACGGCAAAAGCACAAGTGTGTATTACTCCCCAGGTGGAGCAGCGTGCCAGGGAGTTGGTTTCTCAAATGACGCTGGAAGAAAAAATCGATTACATTTCCGGTCCCAAATCTTTTTATATCCGGGCTGTACCCCGGCTTGGCATACCCGAAATCAGGATGGCCGATGGTCCGCAAGGCATACGTAACAATACTCAAAGTACCTTGTATCCTTGTGGCATCTTGTCGGCTTCGACATGGAACCGTAAGTTGGCTAGAGAGCTGGGACATGGTTTGGCCCGGGATGCAAAGGCCCGTGGGGTAAGTATTCTGTTGGGGCCTGGAGTCAATATCTACCGCTCTCCTCTATGCGGGCGAAACTATGAGTATTTTGGTGAAGACCCTTATTTGACGGGCGAAACTGCTAAAGAATATATCTTGGGAGTGCAGGAAGAGGGAGTTATGGCTACGGTGAAGCATTTTGCGGCCAATAACCAGGAGTGGAGCAGACATCATGCCAGCTCAGATGTGGATGAACGCACGCTGCAGGAAATTTATTTTCCCGCGTTCCGAAAAGCTGTGCAGGAAGCAGGAGTAGGGGCGGTTATGGATAGCTATAATCCGCTGAACGGGGTACATGCCACCGAAAACAGCTGGCTGAACATTGATGTATTACGCAAGCAGTGGGGATTTAAAGGTATCCTGATGTCTGACTGGACATCTGTATATTCCGGTGTGGGAGCCGCTAATGGAGGGTTGGATTTGGAAATGCCCGTCGGTAAATTCATGACCAGGGAAATTCTTATTCCGGCAATAGAGAATGGTATCGTGAAGGAAGAGACCATTGACGCCAAAGTCCGGCATATACTCCAGACATTGATTGCTTTTGGAGCACTTGATACTCCGAGAGAAGATAAATCTATCGATAAAGACAATGCACAGTCTAAGGAAATTGCACTTGACTTGGCGAGAGAAGGAGTAGTCTTATTGAAAAATGATAACGGTACGTTGCCTTACCGGAACGGTAGAACATTGGTAATCGGGCCTAATGCCGATATTATTCCCACAGGAGGAGGAAGCGGATTTGTCACCCCTTATTCGGTAGTGTCACTCTATGACGGTATGGTTCAGTTGAAGGGCGGCAGACAGATAGAGCTGCTGTCTGACAGCATTCTTTATAAGGATATGTCCCAACAGATTTATACGGATGGCAGTTTTACGCAAAACGGTTTTAAGGGCGAATATTATAATACTCGTAATCTTACCGGAGAACTCTTTCAAGCTGCCATAGAGCCTGCCATAGACCATGCCTGGAAATACGGTGCACCGTTCGACGGCATGCCGGTAGATCAGTTTTCTGCCCGTTGGACGGGAGTTTACAAGGCTGACAAGGATGGAACTGTCAAGTTCCAGCTGGCTGGCGATGACGGATACCGTCTGTTTGTAAACGATAAGCTGATTACCGGAGATTGGGGGAACCATTCATTCAGTACCCGCAGTGCATTTATGCAGGTCAGTGCAGGGGAGATATACCGGTTGCGTATTGAATATTTTGATAATGTGGGTGAGGCGACTGTCAGTTTCCAGGCAGGAATGATGGATGAGGAGCGTTTGGCCTCTTCACTGAAGCATGCCAGGAATGTTATTGTATGTGCCGGGTTCAACAGCAGTACAGAAGGTGAAGGGTTCGACCGTCCGTTTGCATTGTCATACGGGCAGGAATATCTCATTAATAAAGTGGCTTCACTTCATGATAATGTGGCTGTGGTGGTGAATGCCGGAGGTGGAATAGATTTCCGCAATTGGGGGCAGAGTGTACAAGCTATTTTGATGGCATGGTATCCGGGGCAGGAGGGTGGAAAGGCCCTTGCCGAAATCATTACGGGCAAGCTTTCGCCAAGTGGCAAACTACCAGTCAGCATCGAGGAAAAATGGGAAGATAATCCGGTATATGGTAATTATTATGACAATCGCAATGTACCTCATAAACGGGTGCAGTATGCCGAAGGTGTTTTCGTAGGTTATAGGGGATATGACCGGAACGGAAAGCAGCCGCTCTATCCTTTCGGGTATGGACTGTCATACAGTAGTTTTGAATATAGTAATCTGAGTGTTGAGAAGACGGGGGGAAGCCGGGTTACGGTAAGCTTTGACATCAAGAATACCGGAAAGATGGATGCTGCGGAAGCGGCTCAGGTATATGTGCGGGATGTGGAATGTTCTGTTCCGCGTCCATTGAAGGAGTTGAAAGGCTACGATAAGGTTTACTTGAAGAAGGGTGAAACCAAGCGCGTTCGGATATTGCTGGATGAGGAAGCCTTTGCCTACTATGATGTGGAATCACATCGGTTTGTAGTGGAAAAGGGGACTTTTGAGATTCTGGCAGGTCCTTCTTCAGCTGATTTACCATTGAAGGCAACTGTTGTTTTATGATAAAATAAATATCAAAACAAGAATGGCAGTATGAAAAAGATAATAATACTGATGGTTTGTCTGTGGGGACTTGGTAACACCTTTACCTCGGCACAAACTACGGAGAAGGAGAAATTCATCTCAAGCTTGATGAAGCAGATGACGCTGGATGAAAAGATAGGCCAGCTTGCACAATGCACCTACCGAGGGAATTTTACCGGACCCGACGGTGGAAATATTCCTAAAGAAGAGTATGTCCGGCAAGGCAGAATAGGCTCTATGCTGAATGTGATAGGAGTAAAGGATATACGCCGTTATCAAGAGCTTGCTTTGCAATCGCGTTTGCACATTCCTTTAATTTTCGGACTGGATGTTATCCACGGCTATCGTACCGGATTTCCGCTTCCGCTTGCCGAGGCTGCAAGTTTCGATTTGGCCATGATTGAGGAAGCTGCACGCTACAATGCTTTGGAAAGTGCCGCTGATGGTTTGAACTGGGTTTTTGCCCCGATGGTGGATATTTCGTGGGACGCACGTTGGGGACGCGTCATGGAAGGGGCCGGTGAGGACCCTTATTATGGTTCTCGGGTAGCGGAGGCGCGTGTCAGAGGCTTGCAAGGAGACGATTTGGCAGACACGACGACTGTCATGGCATGTATGAAACATTTTGCCGGATATGGTGCACCGATAGCAGGAAAGGAGTATAATAGTGTGGATATGTCAATGGGCCACTTTGCCAATTTTTATATGCCTCCCTATAAGGCGGCCATAAAGGTAGGAGCAGCTACCGTGATGAGTGCTTTCAATGATTTTAATAATATTCCTTGTACTGCCAATGATTTCTTGCTCAACCGGCTATTGAGAGAGCAGTGGGGATTTAAGGGATTTGTTGTGTCCGATTATAATTCGGTAGAGGAATTGGTGAACCACCGTTATGCTGTTGACAAGAAAGATGCCGCAGCCAAAGCGCTGAATGCTGGTCTGGACATGGAGATGGTAAGTACCTGCTACTTGACTTATCTGAAGGAGCTTGTTCAAGAAGGGAAAGTAAAGGAGAGTGTGCTTGATGATGCAGTACGGCGTATATTGGAGAAGAAATATGAGTTGGGATTGTTTGAGGACCCTTTTCGCTACTGTAATCCGGAAAGAGCGGCCAGAATACTCAATGCGCCCGAAGTCCGTAATGCTTCGCTCCGTATGGCCGAGCGTTCCGTTGTATTGCTGGAGAATAGGGAATCTGTGCTTCCGTTGACGGCACAGACGAGGAAGATAGCCTTGATAGGAGGACTCTCAAAATCCCAGTACGATATGGCAGGTGCTTGGGCTGCCACTACGGACCGGAACAAAGTGGTGACCTTATATGATGCATTGGTCCGGAAAGGACTGGAGGTGAGCTATGCTGAAGGCTATGATATGAAGAGCAATCAGTTGACCGGATTGCAGGAAGCATTACAGGCTGCTGAGGCTTCGGATGTCATTGTTGTGGCGGTAGGCGAGAGATTCGGTCAGAGTGGCGAGAAGGCTTCCAAAGTGAATATAGCCATACCCGAGGGGCAGCAGAAGCTGGTGTCGGAACTGGCAAAGACTGGAAAACCTGTCATTGCTCTTGTCATGTGTGGGCGTCCGGTAATCTTCAATGAGATAAGGGAACATGCTGATGCGGTACTGTGTACTTGGTGGCTGGGAAGTGAGGCCGGCAATGCCATATGCAATGTGTTGTGGGGAGAGTATAATCCTTCGGCTAAATTGCCCATGACATTTCCTGCACACGTAGGACAGATTCCCATTTATTATCAGAATAAGAGCACCGGCCGCCCTACCGCATTGAAACAGACCTATAAGGCATCTTATATCGATGCTTCCACTGAGCCTGCCTATCCTTTCGGATATGGGCTTTCGTACACGGATTTTGGATATTCTGATTTGAAACTGCTGCCGGGCAAGGCTGCAGGCGTCCATACGGAGGTGTCGGTAAAAGTGACTAATACCGGTAAGTGTGCAGGAGAGGAAGTAGTTCAATTGTATGTGCAGGATAAGGTAGCCTCTGTTACGCGTCCGATAAAGGAATTGAAGGGCTTCAGGAAAATTCATCTGAATGTGGGTGAAAGCAAAACTGTAGCTTTTCAGATAACTGACGATGCACTGGGATTCTATGACAATGAGATGAATTATATGGTAGAACCTGGTGATTTCGTCTTTATGGTGGGTGGCAGTAGTGATGATGTACAGCAGATTACCTATAACTTGAAAGAATAGGATTCTTACCCTATAAATGAAAAGCAAGGCTGTCTGGAATCATATCCGGACAGCCTTGCTTTTCTGTTTTAGTTGGTTATCACATTCGTGAAATACTCTTTGAACAGTTTTTCTGCCCGTTCCAGTTGTTCCGGAGTATTTTCCTTCACTTCTTTCAATTTGTAATCCCATCCCATGGCTTCGTATTTGTGAACACCCAGACGGTGATAAGGAAGTATTTCCACCCGTTGTATCTGCTGGTATTTGCCAAGACTTTCACCCAGCAGGCGGGTGTCTTCTTCCGAATCGCTGTAACCGGGGACCAGTACATAGCGCAGCCAGAAGGGGTGTTCATGTTCTTCGAGCCAGGCAGCGGTGCGGAGTGTCTGTTCGTTGCTTCGTCCCGTCAGCGTACGGTGGCGTTCGGGATTGAATTGCTTGATGTCCAGCAGCACGAGGTCAGTCAGGCTAAAGAGCTCTTCCACCTTTTCATTCCAGATGCCTCCGTTACTGTCCAGACAGATATGGATGCCGTTCGCCTTCAGCTCCTTGAAAAGAGGAATCAGCGCTTCTGCTTGCAGGGTAGGCTCACCGCCGGAGAAAGTAATACCTCCTTTCTTCCCGAAGAATGCCTTTTGGCTGATAGCCATTTGCAGAATCTCTTCCGGAGTGGTGGGAGTGCCTCCTTTTACATCAATCGTATCCGGATTGGCACAATACAGACAACGGAACGGACATCCTTGCAGGAAAACGACGAGCCGGAGACCCGGCCCGTCGAATGTTCCCATACTTTCGTAGGAGTGTACATTTATCATATTACATTCTTTCGTGGAATGAACGGCTGATGACTTCCAACTGATGCTCGCGGCTCAACTTCACGAAGTTCACGGCATAGCCGGAAACGCGGATGGTGAGTTGCGGATACTTTTCAGGATGTTCCATGGCATCTTCCAGCATTTCGCGGTTCAGTACGTTTACGTTCAAATGGTGGGCACCTTTGGTGAAGTAGCCGTCCATCATGGTTACCAGGTTCTCTACACGTTCTTCCGGTGTCGGGCCCAGTGATTTGGGAACAATGGAGAACGTATTGCTGATGCCGTCCTGCGAGTCGCGGTAGCGCAATTTGGCTACGGAGCTCAAGGAAGCGATGGCACCGTTCTTGTCACGTCCGTGCATTGGGTTGGCACCCGGAGCAAAGGCAACACCTTTGGCGCGTCCGTCCGGAGTGGCACCGGTCTTCTTGCCGTACATCACGTTGGAGGTGATAGTCAGCAAGGAAAGGGTGGGACGGGCATTCTTGTAGACAGGCAGCTTTTTCAGTTCTTCGCTGAAATAGTAAACGAGGTCTACTCCCAGGTGGTCCACACGGTCGTCATTATTGCCGAAGCAGGGGAATGAACCTTCAGTGTCGAAACCTTCGGTCAGGCCGATTTCGTTGCGGCGTGCAGTGACTTTGGCATATTTGATGGCGGACAGTGAGTCTATGGCGATGGAAAGGCCGGCAACACCGTATGCCAGATTGATGCGTGGGTCGGTATCGATGAATGCCATCTGGGCTTTCTCATAATAATACTTATCATGCATGTAGTGGATGATATTCATGGCCTCGTTGTAGACACGGGCTATTTCAGTCAGTACCTTCTTGTAGTTGGCCATAACTTCCTCAAACTTCAATGTCTCACCGGTCAATACGGGAATACCTTTCACCATGACAGTTCCGGTATTTTCGCAACGTCCACCGTTGATGGCGAGCAGCAGGGCCTTGGCAAGGTTGGCACGTGCGCCGAAGAACTGGATTTGTTTGCCGATGGCTTGGTAGGATACACAGCAGGCGATGCCGTAGTCGTCGCAGTTGCGCACTTCACGCATCAGGTTGTCGTTTTCGTACTGGATGGAGCTGGTATCTACAGAAACTTTGGCGCAGAAATCCTTGAAGCCTTCCGGCAGTTCGGGACTCCACAATACGGTCAAGTTCGGTTCCGGAGAAGGACCGAGGTTGTATAGCGTCTGCAAAAAGCGGAAAGAAGTCTTGGTGACCTTCACGCGTCCGTCATTGAAGCGTCCTCCGATGGCTTCGGTCACCCAAGTCGGGTCACCGGCAAAGATATCATTGTATGATTGCATACGCAGATGGCGTACCATGCGCAGCTTGATGACGAACTGGTCTATCAGTTCCTGTGCAAACGTCTCATTGATTTTTCCGTGAGCCAGATCGTATTCAATGAATATATCGAGGAACGAAGATACGTTACCCAGTGACATGGCTGCTCCGTCCTGCTCTTTGATGGCAGCAAGATATGCCATGTATACCCATTGCACGGCCTCTTGAGCTGATGTAGCCGGATGGCTGAGGTCGAGTCCGTAATATTCGCCCATAACCTTGATGTCCTTCAAAGCTTTGATTTGTTCTGCCACTTCTTCGCGTAGACGGATGCGTGCTTCGGTCATCGGGCCGGTGAGGTTGCGCAAGTCCTCCTGCTTGGCTTCAATCAGACGGTCGATGCCGTAGAGAGCCAATCGGCGGTAGTCGCCGATGATACGTCCGCGGGCATAGTTGTCGGGCAATCCGGTAAGGAATCCCAGTGAGCGGAAGGAACGGATTTCTTCGGTATATACATCGAATACGCCGTCGTTATGTGTTTTGCGGTAATGGGTGAAGATGTCTTTTACTTTATCGTCCACTTCCACTCCGTTTTCACGGCATGCTTTTGCTACCACGTTGATGCCTCCGAAAGGTTTGATGGATCGTTTCAACAGTTCATCAGTCTGCAAACCGACAATAAGTTCATTGTCCTTATCAATATACCCGGCTTTATGAGAAGTGATGGTAGATACGGTGGTATTGTCCAGTGAACGGACGCCATTGTTGTTCCTTTCTTCTTCGAGAGCCTTCAGACAGATGTCCCAGATACGTTTGGTACGTTCGGTAGGTCCCTGCAAGAAAGATGCATCCCCGGTATAGGGTGCGATGTTTTTACTGACGAAATCACTGACATTGATTTCTTTATTCCAAAGCCCATTGGTAAAGGTTTTGTTCAATTCCATAAAATTTGTTTTTGTTAGTAGGTTAGATAATGTTATCCTTTAGAGCGCGCAAAAATACTGAATAAATTCCGTAATTTTATAAGAGATACTTCTCTTTTTATGTTGAACAGCATAAAATAACTATTATTAGGTAGTGAATGTCCGGGGGAGTAGAGATGTTAATACTTTCTTTATATGTGGTTTATGAATTGAAACAAGAACCGAATAATAATCTGCATTATTTACAAATGATGTAGGTTTAAGGAACAGTCGTATTCTGAACCTAATTCAGTCGTATAGTGAATGCCATTCAGTCGTATACTGAATAGGGTTCAATCGTATACTGAATGTGGCTCTTTGTAAATATACTGATAGCCAGTAAGTTATAAAACTCTGTCTTGCCCTTGATAAATTTCAACAAATAGCCTAAATGCCGTTATGTTCGTTCCGTAGTGGGTATAAACAAGAATTTTGGTATAATTGCTCTGTTTTTGTGCAGAAAAGTTTGTAGAATAAAAAATGATTTGTATCTTTGCACCGCTTTAAAAGAAAAGCACTTCTGAAAAAGAAGTTTTGGAGAGGTGGCAGAGTGGTCGATTGCGGCGGTCTTGAAAACCGTTGTGCTGCGAGGCACCCGGGGTTCGAATCCCTGTCTCTCCGCTGAACGTGCTGGACAGAAATGGTCAGCAAACGGACAAAAAGCTACAAATCAATGATTTGTGGCTTTTTTTATTGCCCGAAAGTCCTGCTTCCAAGACTTCAAAAGTACGGTAAAAGACAAAGTTTCGTTACTAAATCGTTACCTATTCCCTGCCGGACAAAAACGGTAACGAATTGTCCATAAATGACCTGATAATGACTATATTAGTCCATAGTCTGCATAACTCGAAAACGAGAGGTAAAAACTAATTTTGCAACTAAAAATTTTGAGTTATGAAATCGACATTCAAGGTTCTTTTTTATTTGAAGAAAGGTTCTGAAAAGAAAAACGGCGAGGTTATGATTATGGCACGCATCACCATAGACGGCAAACTTTGCCAGTTCAGTACGAAACAGAGCATCCAGCCCGACAACTGGAACACGGCTGCGGGCAAAGCCAAAGGCAGGGATGCCGGGAGGATAAACGCCCTTTTGGACGACATACGTTCTTCCCTGAATACCATTTACCACGAAATGCAGCGGCGTGACAACTACGTGACCGCCGAGAAAGTGAAAAACGAGTTTTTAGGTCATAGCGAGAGCCACGAAACAATCCTTTCATTGTTCCAAAAGCACAATGACGATGTGAAGCAGCTTGTGGGCATATCCAAGACGATAGCGACCTACCGCAAGTATGAAGTGACCCGCCGCCACCTCGCTGAATTTATCCAAAGCAAGTACAACGTATCGGACATATCCATAAAGGAGATAAGCCCGATGTTCATTACCGATTTTGAGTTGTATTTGCGTACCGCCTGCAAGTGCGGCTACAACACCACCGCCAAGTTCATGCAGTTCTTCAAGCGTATCATCATCATTGCCCGCAACAACGGCATACTGGTGGGCGACCCGTTCGCCAGCTACAAAATCCGGCTGGAGAAAGTGGACAGGGGTTATCTGACAGAGGACGAGATTAAAATTATCCTTAAAAAGAAAATGGTTTCCGAACGGCTGGAACACGTCAGGGACTTGTTCGTCTTTTCCTGTTTCTGCGGTCTGGCATACAGCGATGTCGCCAATTTGCGGCAGGAGAATATCCAAAAGTCCTTTGACGGCAACCTTTGGATAATCACCAAGCGGGTAAAGACGAATACGGACGTGAATGTCCCCCTGCTGGATATTCCCAAGATGATTTTGAAGAAGTACAAGGGCAAGTTGCCGGACGGGAAGATACTTCCCGTAATCAGCAATCAGAAGCTAAACGCCTACTTGAAAGAGATTGCCGATATATGCGGTATTAAAAAGAACCTGACATTCCACCTTGCCCGGCACACGTTCGCCACGACCACCACGCTGTCAAAGGGCGTACCCATTGAAACGGTGTCCAAGATGCTGGGACACACAAACATAGAAACTACGCAAATCTACGCCCGCATCACCAACAGCAAGATAGGCAGCGATATGCAGGGGCTTGACAAGAAGTTTGTCGGCATCGAGAAGATTTACAAGGAAGTTGCCATGTAATCTTGATTATATGGAACTGGTCACAATTTGTGACCAGTCCTTACTATTATTCCAACATTGCTAAATCTCCTAAAATATACGATTATGGATTTGCAGATTATCCAAAACAAGATTTTTGAGGTCAGAGGTTGCCGGGTGATGCTCGATTATCATTTGGCAGAACTCTACCAAGTGGAAACACGAGCCTTGAAGCAGGCGGTCAAGCGCAATATCGAGCGTTTTCCGGGTGATTTTATGTTTGTACTCACCCGAGAGGAAGCTAACTTGCTGTTATCCATAGGGGTATCACATTTTGTGATACCCCCTGATTACAACTTCGGCGTTGCTATGCCTATGGCTTTCACCGAGCAGGGCGTAGCCATGCTTTCTTCGGTTCTCCGCTCCAAAGTAGCCATAGAAGTAAACATTTCAATCATGCGGGCTTTTGTCCTCATGCGCCAAATGGCAATCGGTTACGAGGAACTGTCAAGGCGCATCGAGGAACTGGAGGTAAGCACCGATGCGCAGTTCAACGAACTGTACCAAGCCCTTACCCAGCTTTTGAGCCAGTCGAAACAACAGAAAGAACGCCGCCCGGTAGGTTTCGTTACCTATAACCGTGACAAAAACGAATAGGTAACGATTTCGGTAACGAAATTCCGCCTAACAAACTATATCCCAATAAAGTACATTCTTCCACCTTGCGGGCAGTCCACCGACTACCCGCATTTTTTATATCCTTTTCCAACTGGCACATTCCCCGAAACGCCAGCCGTGCGTGGCATGGCTGACTGTATTTCGTGAAAAGAGCCGTTGGAAACCCGCACAAGCGTATTGCAAGCAAGCTCACAACACCCTTGCCTTTCCCGCCCGCATGGAGTGTTCCCTAAAAGATGAAAGAGAACAGGCACTTTTCCCCTGTTTCCCTATCTGTAAATCTTCCTCTTACGCAGTCCCCCAGCCGGGACAGTCGTTTTAATCATTTCAATAGGCAAAGGTAGTTACGTGTTCTTCACGATTTTGCAAGGTCGAGCCGTTCCGGTTTGGCGAAAAAATCTTCCCTGCCTTGCGAGGTATTTTTTGCCCAAAACCTTGCAAACTCTAAACACTACCCTTTTACGCCTATGTGAAACGAAAACGACCGACCCGACCGGAAGACGCATAAAAAAAAAGTCGGATTTACGGGAAACAGGAAAAAAGTTCAGTGAAACTTCAACTCCCTCACCTCTCAAATCCGCATAAAATTAAAAACTTAAAAATTACAGCAATATGGAAGCAAAGGTATTATCGGAAGCAAAAGTTTATGTAGGCACTTATGCCAAGTACAACAACGGTTCATTGTCCGGCGCATGGCTCGACCTTTCGGACTATTCGGACAAGGAAGAATTTTATGAAGCCTGCCGGGAACTTCACAAGGACGAGGAAGATGCGGAATACATGTTTCAGGACTGGGAGAACGTGCCGGAGGGCTTAATCGACGAAAGCTGGATTTCTGAAAACTTCTTCGCCCTGCGTGATGCGGTGGAGGATTTGAGCGACACCGAGCAGGAAGCCTTTTTCGTGTGGTGCAACTATAAAAGCCATGATTTGGGCGAGGAAGATGCGGACGACCTTGTACGTGATTTCCGGGATGAATATCAAGGGGAATATGACGATGAAGAAGATTTCGCCTATGAAATTGTAGAGGAATGTTACGACCTGCCGGAGTTCGCAAAGACCTATTTCGATTACAAACAGTTTGCCCGTGACCTGTTCATGTGCGATTACTGGTTTGATGACGGCTTTGTGTTCCGTGCGGCATAACAACCAATCCGGGCGGGGTGTCAAAGCCCTGCCCGCTTAAAACAACCAAGTTTATAACCATAAAAAAATAAGACATCATGCAGTCACTTAACAAAAACGGGGTAAGCATCACCCAAACACCGGGAGAAGAAAAGTTCGTGAAATGCCGTTTAGGGGCTTTCAGGGGACAAATTTATTATCAATATGACTACCGCCACACGGACGGCGAACTTTTCAGCACGGTAGCCAAAACGCTGGACGAGTGCCGCCGCAGGCGTGACGAATGGGTAGCGAAGAAGAACGGAGTAATAAACAAGTAAATTTCAGGGACATGAAAACGACAGAAGTAAACAAGGAGCTTATCGGCAGGCGTTGCGAGTGTATTTTTACGGGCTTAATGGTAACGGGCGTTATCGAGGACACAGAAGAAAACGAACACACCATAGAGGTAAAAGTCCGTTTCGACCACCCGCACCAGTGGGGCGATGATTTGTATAATGATGTGTGGGCGTGGGGGCGCAAAATAGACGAGTTCGGCACGCTGCACCATTTGCAACTGTTGGAGGACAAACCGGACTTTCAGATAATGACGGTAGTTTTCGGCGAGCCAATCAGCCGGATAGACCGCAGTGTTTTTGCAGATGTGGACACGTGGGGCGTCTGTTCCCTGCAAGGCTGGGTAAACAGCTATGAAAGTGTCCGGTTTGTAGCCATAGACGACCATACGGCAACCATCACGGGCGAATATAACATGGAGCAGGTAAAGGTGTGGTTAGAGAAATACACGTCCATAAAGAGCCTTAAAACCAGTTGATAGAGGACGGCGGCTGCTTGCCGCCGTTACTTTCTTCCGTGAGCCTGCCAGCGGGTGAAGAAAGTAACAAAGAAGCCTTTCGTTTTCCCTATCATGGAAACAGCCCGCCGATGCTTCCCGGCGGGCTGTCTGCCCGATATTTACGCTTTGCGTATCATTCCATACCCGGTTTCCCAAGAGGATGATAAAAACGGATGTCGCAACTATAAATCCTCATAGTGAATAAATTTTACACCAAGTATGCACACGGTTTCTTCTTCCTCGATGTCATATTTCCATGTCCGTTTATTGACAAGCATTTCCGTTTCGCAATCGAACCATACCATTACGGGCGCATCATCTTCTTCGTCCGCCCATTTGAAAACCTGATTGGACGGCGTTTTCCATAATTCAGCACTGTCACGTTCGGAAATACAGTCCTTGTCCACAATGATGATGTCACCTACTGCCGGAACTGTATCTGTTTCCAACGTGGTTTCTATGTACCACGAGATGCCTTCTATATCCAATTCTATTTTTACCATGTCGTTTTGTTATTAGGGGGTTATTGTTTCCGTTCCTTCTTCGCTGTTGTCATTATTGAATGATAGTGTAAGTTGCTGCATCTGCCCGAAGCTGTCGATGATATAAATGTCAATCGTCTGCTGGTCGGTCGATGCCGAGGTGTAGTAGAGCCTGAACGTTTCTTTCTCCAGCGGGTAAAGGTCGTTGGGCAGGAACACCGTGCCGTTATCCATTTCCAGCTTTCCTTTGCCGTCCGGCTGGAAATACCGTATCTGATAGGTAGTCGGCTGGTAATAGCCGCCACGCACCAGTCGGCAGCGTATTTCGGCGGTTTCCCCGACTTTCAGCCTTTTGGGTACTGGCAGTGTTTCGATGCTGAACGGGTACGCCTGCTGAATATCCAAGTTGTCATTACAGGCGGTGACAAGCACGAGGGCGGCCACGATGTAGCAGCCCATGATGATTTTATACATTACATTCTTCATATACATTATTATATAGCGGTCAGTTGATAATGAATTTCAGTCCCAAAGATACCTGCGTGTGGAACTTGCCTATGTCCGAGCCGAACAACGCCCGTTCCCTTGCGTTCAACAGCAGAGCCACCCGGTCGGTCAGGTAGGTTTCCAGTTCCAGCGTCAGCGCACCGCCGTAAATGAAGCAGTCCTTATCCAGCAAGGTAGAGCCGTCCGGCAGCAGCTTTTCGCTTCGGTTGCTTGTTTCGTACCCGGCGAGAGCCGACAAGCCCAATGAAAGGAAAAAGGTCTTTCGTCTGTCCGATAGGAATTTCAGGTAATAGCCGCCCTCTGCGGTGAACTGTTCTACGGGTATCTGCATATCCTTGTAGTCATACTTCTTGTGCAGGTATTCGCCGCCAATCACCCAGCGGTTGGCGTTCTTGGTGTAAACGCTGTACGCCGCCCCGATGTGGTAGGCGAAATCACTGCCAGCGTTCCAATGCACCCCGTCCGTCATGCCCGCCGTGACCTGCAAGCCTTTCATGCCCGGCAGGTATCTTTGTGCGTGTGCCTGAAACGAGGTCAGGCACAGCGCAAAGAGCATCATTATAAAGATGTGTCTTTTCATTCCCTATTTGATTTTTAGTTCGTCAATCACTTCTGCGTTCACGATGTCGGCGTTTTCCACCCGTATGGTCTGATGCCGCCCGCCGTTCTTCTCGTAGAGTTCCACGACCAGCAGCTTGTCGTCAGGAATGGTAAACTTCGGCAGGGCGTACACCGTGCGCACGGTCGATTTCCCGGCAATCTCTATCACCTCGTTGTAGCTGCGTACCGCATCCAGTACCGTTTCCTGAATAGCCGTGCGTTTGGGCACTTTCTTATCGGTTATCTTAAACCTGATGAAGTCCGTGTCGAAAGGCACGTTGGAACTGTTCTTTGTCTGCGTGTGCACGTAGAGCATCCCGTTATAGGTGTAAATCCCCTTGATTAAGAACTGTATGCCGAAACGCTTGCTACCCAAGTGGCGCACTTTCCGGTCATTGTTCTTGTAGATGCTCTGCATTATCAGCTTCACTAATAGCGGGCTTTCATTCCCCAGTTCCCGGAAATGGATGTTCATCCGGGTATGCGAGAAGTCGGACGTATCTTCATTCTCCAAGAAGTCCTTCATTTCGATGTTGAGCATTTCCGGTTCACGGGCGTACTTGGCGTTGAACGAAAAGAAACTGCCGTCCTCGCAGATAACGGAGAAGTTCGTTTCTCCCGGAAAGCCCTCTGTCGTGGCTTTCACCCTGATTACGTTCTCCGCACCGTCCGCCTTGCCCGCTATGATGTGGTTGCTTCCCAAATCGACATAGCGGACGGCGGCGGGGAAGATGATATGCACCGTCTTGGCAAAGGTCACTTCCACGCCGTAGGGCGTAACCATTTGGCGGTACGGGAGTTTCCGGGTAATCCCCCGGTACAAGTCGTTGCCAGCCGCATACTTCACGGTGTCAGCGGTTTGTGCGTTTGCCGCACACACGCCCAGCAAGAGGGCGAACAATCCAAAAATCTGTTTCATTGCTAATTGAAATTTTAACGGTTGATAAAATGGTTATTGTTGTTTGGCATACAGCATGACTTTATAGCCTGCTTTCAGCTTCACTTTCACGGTTCGGAACTTCTTGGCGAGGTAGCCGGACGTTCCTTGCAGCAATCCCCTTGTCACGTCCATAGCCACCTGCTGCCCGGCACTTTGGGCAAAGGAAATGCTTGTACCCAGCCCGCTTCCGATATTCGCCATAGCTTCGTTGAACGCTTCCTGCTCCATAGAGGACGGGACGGAAAGCCCCTTTTGCCCGTCCGTGTCGAACACGGCGAGTTCCACCGGGATGATGTTGCCAGCGTACTCAATCGAGGACACCAGTATGTCGAGCCGTTCGCCCTGCACCTTTGCCGTCCCCGCCACAAGGGTATTCTTCGGCACAACGATATTTCCCGCCTGCATGGGTTCGAGCAGCCGCAGTTTCACCGCCTGCCCGTCCACCAGCGTTTGGTCTTGGTGTATGCAGGCGGCTACCGTGTTCTTTCCCATAGCGTACCCCGTGCCTACCGCCGTGTTGAAGCCGTAGTTTCGTGGCTGGCTGTAAGCCCGGATGAAGTCGGCATCGCTCATGGGCTGCTGCAATCCCGAAACGGTCGTTTCCCGGATAGCCTGCACCGGAATAGCCGGAGTGCCGATACCGCCGCCGTTCTGCCCGGCTGTCGGTATTTGGGCAATCTGCCCCCTTTGTCCGTCCTGCCCGTTCATGTACTTTGCCGCCAGCTCGTAGGACTTTTCCAAGAGTGCCATTTGGTCGTCAGCCGTAGGCGTGGCGTTCTGCTGCTGTTTCAGTCGGTCGGTCAGTTCCGCCACCTGCCGTTTCAATTCCTCTTTTTCCTCGTCCACAGGGGGCGTTTCGTAGAACGTGCTTAACTGGCGGTTGATGTCCCGGTAAGCCGCCCGTGAAGAAGCACCGCCGCCCCTTTGTGGCTTCGGATCTTCTTCCGGCAGCAGGTTGATTTCCTCTTGTGGTTCTTCCGTATCATCATCCAGCGTGAAACCGAAGTCCTGCAAGGATTGTATCTTGTCCTGCTGTTTGCGGTTTGTCACCGCCTGCTCGTAAGCCTTTTGCTTGTCGGCTATAATCCCGTCCTCTGCGGGCAGGGGTATGTCGGCATTGAAGCCGCCCACGCTTTCCACATTCACGTCCTCTTTGCCGGAGGGTGCGAATATCAGGTACATGCACCCTGCAAAGGCAAGGAACATCAGCGGGAAGACTATCATTTTCCTGCGCTGCTGCACCTGCTGCGGGGTAAGTTCCCGTTTGGGCTTATTTTCCTTTTTCGGCTTCCCGTCCGCCTGCGGTGCGGTCGTGCCGTTCTCATTCTTCTGTACTTCTTCCATATTGCGGTCTGTTTAACGGGTTGATACTTTGGGTTGTGTCATTGCCGTGCAACGGCAGTTGTCTGATGTGTTCTATTTGCAGCCTTTGCCCGTCCCGTTTCCCGATATTGTAGATTGATGAAACGGTGATGTAGATAGACAAGCCGCCGAAAAAGAAGAACATCAGGAGGATAACCGCCAGCCTTTTGCCCGGCGTAATCCGTCCGCACATTCGGCGCAGGCGGTCGTCCGCCCAGTCCCGCACCTTTTCGATGTGGTTTCGTTTTCTCTCCATAAGGCTATCTTTTAATGGTCTGCAAATCCTTGTTCTCGGTAATGGTGAACGCTTCGATGATGAAGCCGTGCGGGTTGTTGTCGCTTCGTGTGGCGTTAAGCAACCGGCACGAGGTCACAAGGCTTCGCACTGTCAGGCTGCTTTCCCGGACAATCAACTGGCGGGCATACGTGTTCACCTTGTAGGGGTACTGGTCGAAGTCGCACTTCACGCTGTCAATCTCCACCGTCTGCGTAACGTTTCCGGAAATCACCCGGTTGTAGTAGCCCTTTTCCGCCAAGTCCTTGTAATAGTTGAAAGCGGTCTTGTCGGCGAGAAACAACGAGCGTTTGATGTTGCTTTCGATAGCCCCCTTTTCGGGTGATAAGGTGAAGAAAAGTTCGTGGAAACGCCGCACGTGCGACTTCGCTTCCACGGGTCTGTTCTGCGCCATGTCCTGCGAGAGTGCCAGCATCAGGCTTTTGCCGTTGTCGAGGACGTATATCTTCTGCCGCTGCTTTTCGGCGAAGCTGTACGAGTTCCACACGGCAAAGCCCGTCACCAGTGCGCACAGGCAGATGAATACCAGCGCAAAGAGCCTGATTTGCCGGAAACTCGTTTCGATGTTCGTTAATGACTTAAATTCCATATACTAAATATTGATGTTGGTTATTTGAGTAGTTTCCCGGTTACTTTCCCGCTTGCCGCACCGACCGCAGCCCCGGCGATTGAACCAGCCCGTGCCACGTTGCGGTTATAGGCAGACGTACCGCCAGCCGACACTATCCAGCTTGCCACCGTTGGAATGGTGAAGTAGCCCACGATGCCGATAATCATAAAGATTACATACACGGTGCTGCTCCCGTCAGGAATGAAATTCGGGTCTGAAAGCTGCTCGATGTCTTTTTGTAGCATCAGGGTTTGTATGCGTGCCAGCACGCTGCTGAACAAGTCCGACACGGGTAGCCACAGGTAAATGGATATATAGCGTGAAATCCACTGGGTCAGCGTGCTTTGGAAACCGTCATAGACGGAAATCGCAAACGCCAGCGGACCCAGTATGCTTAACACGATTAGGAAGAACGTGCGCAGCGTGTCTATAATCAGCCCCGCCGCCTGAAAGAGCATTTCCAATAACTCCCTGAACCAGTCCCGGACGGACTTCTTTATATTATAAGCCGTCCTGTCCATGTACATGCCCGTCATGGTCACCATGTCGGAGGGCGACCAGCCCAGTTCTTCCAGTTGTCGGTCAAATTCCTCGTCCGATGCGAGGTAAGCCGTTTCGGGGCTTCGCATCAGGGCTTCATATTCCAGTCGGTCTTTCTGCGCCCGGTACTCGTTCATGTCGAAAGTCTGCGTTTCCATAAGCTGGTTGCACCCTTTTACCACTGGCGACAATACCGTGTTGATAGTGCCCAGCACGAACGTGGGAAAGAACATGATGCACAGCCCCAGCGCAAAGGGACGCAGGAGCGGGTACACGTCTATGGGTTCGGCACGTGCGAGCGACTGCCACACTTTGGCGGCTACATAGAACAAAGCTCCCAGCCCGGCTATCCCTTTGGCTACCCCCGTCATGTTGCTGCACAAGGGCATCATTTCATCGTACAGCACCCGCAACACTTGGTGCAGGTTGTCAAAATCCACCGCTGCTAATAACATAGGCATACCGATTTATATGTTACCAGTAGCGTTCATCCGCCGAGCCGTAGAGAGCCAGCACCCGGTCGGTGTCGTTCTTCTTCTTCGCCCGCAGGTAGGACACGGATATGTTCTTTCGGGTATAGTAGTTCACGAGGTTGCGGTAGTTGAGCAGGCTTTTATAGGCGTTGTTGATTACCGCCAGCCTTTCGGCATCCGTCAGCGACATGCCCGTCACGTTCACTACATTCTTCAAGTCCTGCAACACGTCCGCACTTTCGGAGAGCAGCTTGGCGTACCCGGCTGAAATGGCGGTGAGTTCATCCGGCGTGTAGTTCGGGTCTGCCAGCATGTTCTGATAGTTTCGCACGTAGATTTCGGATATTTCCGCCACCAGCTCAATGGACTTCTTCACCTTGATGCCGCCCTTGACCACGTCATGCACCGCTTTGAGCGCATCGTAATATTTTTTACCCTGCTGGAAAATCTTCTGCGCTTCCATGAAGCCGTCCAGCGTGTTCTTGGCAGTGGTGGAAGTCTGCACTATCTGCTTGGTGGTGTTGATGATGCCCTGCGCCAAGTTTCCGGGGTCTGACACCACCCACTGTGCGGATGCCTTGCCGATGAAGCAAAGGCACACCGCCATAAGGAGAATTGTTCTTTTCATTATCTTTTGTTTTCAGGGTTTGTAACTCGTTTGTATTCGCCGCCGGGCATGAGCGTTATCCGGTCGGTCTTTTTGTCATAGGTGAACTGTATGCGGAAGCCCGTTTCGATGAACAGGCAGCCGTTCCGTTCTGTTACCGGGTAAGCCGTTTCCAGTATTCTGCCCCTGACATTCGCTTTCCGGGTGACGGTGTATCTGCCGCCCGTTTCCGAGAGTGTGAAAGCCGGGTGTCCCCTGACGTGTACCCAATAGCCCTGCATCCTTTCCAGCTCCTTGCTTCCGCTGTCCTCGCAGCCCGCCAGCAGGCAGGCGGACAATAGCGTGTATATCAGATTGTCAATCCATTTCATGTTACTTGATTTTAGTTTGTTGGTAATTGGGGGGGCTTTTGCTTTCTGCAAGCCGCTTGATAGCCAGTTCAAGGTTGCCTCCCAGCTTGTCGGCGAGGGCGAACAGTTCCATTTTCTCGCTTTCCTCGGTCGTGTACGTGTAATATTCTTCCAATGAAACTTCCGTGGCATATACCGCCGATTGTGTGCCGCCCAGCGAGAAGAAAACTTCCTTGTACTTCCGTCCGGGGTGGTTCGCCATGTTGATAGACAATATCTGCGAACGCTCCTTGTCGGTCAGCCCCAGCAGGTTTTGTATACTGTCGAACTTGTTAAGGTATTTTCGCTGGTCTAACAATATTTTGCAGTCCGAGTTATTGATGATACTCTCTTTCACGATAGGGGAAGAAATAATATCCTCAATCTCTTGCGTGACTACAATCGCTTCCCCGAAATATTTACGGACTGTTTTGTAGAGGTAGCGGATATAGTCCGCCATGTTCGCCGATGCAATCGCTTTCCACGCTTCCTCGATTAGTATTAACTTCCTTATCCCCTTTAACTTGCGCATTTTGTTTATAAAGGCTTCCATGATGATGATAGTCGTTACCGGGAATAAAATCTTGTGGTCTTTGATATTATCCAATTCAAAGACAATAAAGCGTTTATGCAGCAAATCCAGCTCTTTGTCGGAGTTCAGCAGGTAGTCGTACTCACCGCCACGATAGTACGGTTCAAGCACGTTCAGGAAATTGTCAATGTCAAAATCCTTTTCCCTGACGTTCTTCTGTTCAAGCTGTTGGCGGTAATCATCCCGGACAAACTCGTAGAACGTGTTGAAGCAGGGCGTTACCGAACGGTCTTTGCCTATCAGTTCGATATAGGCACTTACCGCATTGGACAACGCCACTTCTTCCGACCGTTTGGGGGCTTCATCGTCCCGCTTCCACAGGGTGAGTATCAGGGTCTTGATACTCTCTTTCTTCTCGATGTCAAATACCCCGTCCTCGACATAGAACGGGTTGAACGCTATCGGGTTCTCGTTGGTGTAGGTGAAATAAATCCCGTCCTCGCCGTGCGTGCGGTTGTGGATAAGCTGGGACAGCCCCAAGTAACTGTTACCCGTATCGACCAGCAGCACGTGCGCACCCTGCTCGTAATACTGGCGCACCATGTGGTTGGTGAAGAAGGACTTACCCGACCCGCTCGGCCCAAGTATGAACTTGTTTCTGTTGGTCGTGATGCCTTTCTTCATGGGCAAATCCGATATGTCGATGTGCAGCGGGCGACCGCTTACCCTGTCCACCATTTTGATGCCGAACGGCGAAAGCGAACTCTTGTAGTTCGTTTCTTCCACGAACAGGCAGAGAGCCTGCCCCAAGAACGTGTAGAAACTTTCCTCTGCGGGGAAGTCGGCTTCGTTGCCGGGTATGCCCGCCCAAAAGAGCGTGGGCGTGTCGGTGGTGTTGTGGCGTGGCTTGCACTCCATTAGTGCAAGCTGGCTTCCCACATCGTTGCGTATGCGTTTGAGTTCGTCCCTATCGTCACTCCATGCCATGACGTTGCAGTGGCAGCGTACCGAAATAAGCCCCTTACTGTGCGCTTCGTTCAGGTACTCGTCTATCCACTCCTTGTTCACTTGGTTGGCACGGGAGTAACGGGAGAGCGATTGCATGTTCCGGGCGGTCTGCTCGAAGTTCTTCAGGTTTTCGGCGTGGTCGTCTATGAAGATGAACTGGTTATAGACGTGGTTACACGACAACAGTACGCCCACCGGGGCGGCAAAACTTAACCTGCAATCGCTTCTGTCTGTGGACAGCTTCTCAAATCGGCAGTCCGTCCCGACCTTTCCGGGCAAATCTTCCACGTCCGAAAGCGTGTGCAGGCACAGTATATCGTCCCCGACCCGCATTTCTTCCGGGTACAGCCCGATGTCTTTCAGGCAAGTAGTGTCGGTTTGTGAGAGCGAGAAGTATTTCTCGATGATGCCCGCCTTTCCGTCCTGCCCGGTGATTTCCGATGCCGCCAGCCGGGTAAGGGTGACAAAACCGCTGTCGTTCATAATCCTTTCAAACTGCCCGACCGCTTCGATGAACTTTGCCGCCGCTTCCTTGTCGGCTATCTCCTGCGGAACAATCCTGCCCCGGCAAAGGGTGGAGAAGTCGCTCTGTCGGCGGCTTCTCTCCCTTGTCGTTTTCGTCAGGAACAGGTAGCAGTAATGGTTCAGGAACGGGCGTTCATTGAAGTGCCGTTCAAAGGAGCGGCTTAAAAAACTAAGCTCGTCCCTTTCGGTGTCGGGCTGGTAGTTCTCCTTGATGAAGAAGTCCTGCTTGTGTACTATGGAGTAGTCGGGCAGCACCTTGACCGCCTTGTACCACGCCGAATGTATGGCTTCGTACTCGGCACTGGTGACGGTGAACAGTTCGGGCAGTTCCACCCTGAAAGCCACCGTTATGTCCGCATCCTTTGAAATGATGCAGCCGTTCTCCACCGCCAAAAGGGGAAATTTCCTTTCCAGCGTGGTAGCCTTTAACATATTCCTCATGTTCTTTCTTCCTTTCTTCTTTTGTAGTTGAACAGCCGGGGTATCGCCTTTCGGCTGATAATGAAGCGTGGGTGTCTTTTGCGTGCGGCTGCTTTCATCAGCCCGTGCGTGCCGTACTTGGCGTTGAGCCGGAACGTCTGCCACACGAGCAGCAGCGAAGCCGACACGATGAAACCGATACATAGCCACTGGTTCACGCCTGCCATGAACAGGACGATGAACACCACGAAGACGGCGAGCAAGCCGCCGCAAAAGATAAAGAGGTACTGGCTTTTCAGCCCCTTGAACTCTACCGACTTCCCGATACCCCTGTTTACCGGATATTCAGACATTGCCGCCTTTTTAGAGGAAGAACGAACGCAGGATAGTGGCGGCGACAATCAGGAAGATGCACGCCCCGAACCAACTGGCGGCGGTCTTTGAGGTGTCGGGGTCGCCGCTTGAAAACTTGTTATATACTTTTACCCCGCCAATCAAGCCGCAGACCGCCCCGATTGCGTACACCAGTTTTGTTCCGGGGTCAAAATACCCGGTGATTAGGTTCGTGGCTTCGGTGATGCCCGCCTGCCCGTTTCCTTGTGCGTAGGCACTTACCACGGCGGCAAGTATAGCCGCCGACAAGAAGATTTTCTTTCTCATTGTGATTTGTTTTTAATGCCGGGGCGGCGGGTGGATAGTCCGCCTTTCCCGGCTGGTGAATAATTTGAAATTTTAGTGGTCGGGGATAGTCCCGTTTGTCTGTTTGTTTTCAGGTTGCCAATCAACCGTAATCCCGTTGTTTCATACTGTCAGGCTTATACATTATTATATTATAGGAAATCGTTCATGTCGAACGCTTCGTGTTCCTCGCTTGTATCGCCAGTTCCGGCAGGGACAGCAGCCGTAGCCCGTTCCGCTTCGTTGCGTCCCAGCAGTTCCGCCACCTTTGCCAGCCCGCCGTTGATGTTCTCCACCACCGCATCGTAGAGGTTCGTCCCCTCAATGCTTGCCAGTGTCCCGGCGGTTTGCCGTTTCTCCGCTTCGGTGGGGTTGTCGGCGTTCGCCGTGCGTACCGCTTCGCCCAGTTCATCGAAGCTCACGCCCGTAGCCCGCCCGGTATCATCGTCACCGTCCATGTACCCGGCTATTTCCTCGTCCTCGTAGTCGGGTTCGTCATTCTCGTAACCGGGCGTTTCTTCCGCTTCGGCTGCTGTTTCCGGAATGTTTTCTTCCGGCTGTCCGTCAGCCTGCGGCGCAAAAATAGTATCATTTTCAGCCGCTTGCGGGAGGTGTCCCGATTTGTCCGCCGCTGTCCCGATTAGTCCGCCCTTGTATCGGCTTTCACCTATCAGCGTGTAGCCTGAAACCTCGTTTCGTGGGAGTGGCGCATCATCCGTTCTGCCCGTTGATGTCCGGCTGTCCGTGTAGCGATACCACAGCCATAGGGCGATATAGTACACCAAAAGCCCGGTAAGTATGCAATAGATTATCATAGTCAGACAGGCTTTTGGAAGTGGCTTTCGTACAGGGTGTTTATCTCGTCTTGGTACTGCTCGAAGTGCCGCAGCAGAATGTTTTCCACGTAGCTGCTTACCGTCACCTTGCGCCCGCCTATCACCGTCACGATACGCATCAGCTTCTCGTGCGTGGTACGGCTCACGTATAAGGGCTGTCGGTCTGCCAGTTCCACTTTCTGAAAGTAGGTTTCCCGGTAGTCGCCCGAACCGCCCTTGCGCTTGCGGGGTGTCGGTTTCTCTACTTGCACCGTTTCTGTTTGTGTTTCTTGCGGTACATCATTCGTCTTATTATTATCTTGTTTACTGGGAACACCCTGCGAGATAAGCTCTTTCATGAAATCCTCGTCTATCTTCGGCATCCCGCCGCTTTGCTTTGCCATATCATTTTAATTTGATGTAGTACACTATTTCGGTTATCAGTTCTTCCAAGTTGCTTCCCCTTACCAGCGGGCGGCTGGCGGGAAAGAGCGTGGAGCGGAACACCGCCTTTTTATCCGCCACCAGTTCCTTTTTGTAGCGTTTGGTATCGGGGATAAAGGTTTTCATCAGCGGCAGTTCCAGTTCCTTAATGGTCTTGTCGTAGGCGGTGTAAAGGTCTGTTTTCTCCCTACCGTCCACCATGTTCCAAAAGAGGTACAGCCCGGCAAGTCGGCAGGCTTCATTCCTCACCAATAGCTTTTGGATAGCCATTGCGAACGACAGGCTGCTTTCCAGCACCACCTTGTCGGCTGAAATGGGGGTGAAAATGTAGTCCATGCCCGCAAGGGAGTTTATCACGCCCTCGCTGTTCACCGTGCCGGGCAGGTCGAAAAACACTATATCCGGCACGTGTCCGGCGGCTATATGTTCGTCAGCCGTTGCAATCGCCTTTTCAGGTGAACTGCACAATACCGGGTAGGCTTTCTTCCCCAGCCGGGTGAACTGCTCATACGCCATTCGCTTGTAATCTTCATCCGCCCCGACCTGCTCGGCATCCCGCTTGCGCATCCCGGCAATGGAGTGTTGCGGGTAGTCGCAATCGACCACCGCCACATCGTAGCCTTTGAGGTAGTATAGGTAACTCGCCGCCAGCACGGTAAAGGTGGTTTTGCCGACCCCGCCCTTTTGGGTGGAAAAGGCGACATAAAGGGGTGTTTTCTCGTTTTCCATATTGCTTCCGTTCATTATTGGTTGATAGATTTGTTTATTGCTTTCAATCATTCATTCCATATTGCAATCTTGAAATATTGAAAGATTGTTTTATTTCAATCTTGTTTTCCTGCTTTCATTCTTTCTTGAAATATTGAAATCCTGCAATCATGTTTTATTGAAATCCTGCTTTCAATCATTCTTTCCTGATTGGAATATTTCTTTCAATCTTGCTTTCAATATTGAAATCCGATGCAAAAAAAGGGAGAAAAAACGTCCCCTGAAAACCTTGTCCCGATTTGTCCTGCGCTGTCCCGTTTTGTCCACCAACCACCTATTTTACAGCATTATAAATCACCGTTACTTTGCAGCGGAGTAACGAACCGCAGGGGGCGCAGGTGTAAAACAGGGCTGGTGAACGGCAGGGCTTACCGTTCCACGCTAACCCCAATCCGTCCGTGACGGATTTCGATTTTCGTCAGAAAATAGCAAGGTGTGTTTTGTAGCATACAAAACCGTTTTCCGTGCCTGAAAACGCCTTGCCCCTTGCGGGGGTAAAAATCACTCCGAAGTCGTAATTTTTTAATCCAAAGAAGCATGGAAACAAGAAGAACCAACAAGGGCGGTCGCCCCGCCCTCGCAGACCCGGCGAAGCATCGCCATGTCCTTTACCTGAACGACCGGGAGAACGCCCGTTTCCTCTCGCAGTGGGAGCAGTCGGGCGTCACGAGCAAGTCCCGGTTCATCGCTGCCCGACTATTCGGCGAGCCGTTCCGGGTGGTGAAAGTGGATAAGTCGGCGGTCGAGTATTGCGCCCGGCTGACCGAATTTTACGCCCAGTTCAGAGCCGTGGCGGTCAATTATAACCAAGTTGTAAAGGCGTTGCATAGCAATTTTTCGGAGAAAAAGGCACTGGCTTTTCTCTATAAACTGGAAAAGGCGACCACTGAATTATCTATGTTAAACCGTCAGGTTATCGACCTGACAAACGAGTGCAAGGAACTATGGTTGCCAAAATAAGCACTGGCGGCAATATGTTCGGCGCACTGGCGTACAACCAAAACAAGGTGGACAGCGAGGAAGCAAAGGTGCTTTTTTCCAACAAAATGCTGTTGAGCGAGGACGGGAATTTCTCTATCGGCGAGTGTATGCGCAGCTTTGAAATGCAGATGCCCGTCCAGCTTTCCACCAAGAAGCCGATACTTCATATTTCCATAAACCCGCACCCGGAAGACGTGCTGACCGACCAGCAGCTTTCCGACATCGCACGGGAGTATATGCGGAAGTTGGGCTATGGCGACCAGCCTTATTTGGTGTACAAGCATACCGACATCGACCGCCACCATATCCACATCGTGGGGTTGCGGGTGGACGAGAACGGCAGACCGCTGAATGACAGGTTCGAGCATCGGCGCAGCAAGCAAATCACCCGTGAACTGGAAAAGAAATACGGGCTGCACCCGGCAGAGCGAAAGGAACGTGCCGAACGTCCGGAACTTAAAAAGGTGGACTATGCCGCCGGGGACGTGAAGCACCAAATCGGCAACACCGTGAAAGCGGCTTGTTACGGCTACCGCTTCCAGTCGTTCGGGGAATATAAGGCTTTGCTTGCCGCTTACAACGTGTGCGCCGAGGAAGTCAAAGGCGAGATAAACGGCAAGCCCTATCAGGGCATTGTCTATTCCGCCATGAACGACAAGGGCGAAAAGACAGGCAACCCGGTAAAGGCTTCCCGCATCGGCAAGTCGGTAGGTTATGAAGCGGTGCAGCGCAGAATGGAGAAATCGGGCGAAGCAATCAAGAACGGGAAATTGAAAGAACGCACCCGGAAGATTGTAGCCAATGCCATGCAGACCGCCCACAGCCGCAAGGAACTGGAACAGCAGCTAAGGAAGCGGGGCATTGACGTGGTATTCCGTCAGAACGACAGCGGGCGCATCTATGGCGTTACGTTCATCGACCATGACAGCCGGGTGGTGCTGAACGGTTCACGCTTGGGCAAGGAGTATTCGGCGAACGTGTTCAACGAACGTTTTTCGGGCGAAACCGGAAAGATACACCAGCCCGAAGTGGCAGCACCGCAGCAAGACCAGCCCACGCATCAGGAACAGCAGGGCTTCACGCCGAAAGCCGACATCGTTTCGGGCGTGGCTTCCGTGCTGGGTGCTTTCGGCGGTTTGCTGGGCGGCGGTGCATCAGGCGGTGACGAGCCGCAGGACACCGCCCGCCAAAAGAGAAAGAAGAAAAAGAAGCGCACAAGGCACATCGACTAACTTAAAAACATACAATTATGCAGCAAGAGGATGATTTGAGAGGGCTTGCAAGGGTCATGGACTTTATGCGGGCTGTCAGTATTCTATTCGTGGGAATAAACGTGTACTGGTTCTGTTACTCCACCCTGAAAGAATGGGGAGTGACCTTTGAAGTGATAGACAAGATACTGTGGAACTTCCAGCGCACCACCGGGCTGTTCTCGTCCGTTCTTTGGACAAAACTTTTTGCGGTGGTGTTCCTCGCCCTGTCGTGCATCGGCACTAAGGGCGTGAAAGAGGAAAAGATAACGTGGACGAAGATACATTGCAGCCTTGCGGCGGGTGTCGTGTTGTTTTTCCTGAACTGGTGGCTGCTGGAACTTCCGCTGCCACATACGGCGGATGCCGTGTTTTATATCGCCACGCTTTCGGTGGGCTATATCTGTATGCTCATGGCGGGTACGTGGATGTCCCGGTTGTTGAAAAACAACCTCATGGATGATGTCTTTAATACCGAGAACGAAAGTTTCCAGCAGGAAACAAGGCTTATCGAGAACGAGTATTCGGTAAATCTGCCTACCCGGTTCTACTATAAGAAGAAGTGGAACAATGGCTATATTAACGTTGTAAACGTTTTTCGTGCGAGCATCGTGTTAGGAACGCCGGGCAGCGGGAAGTCATACGCAGTAGTAAATAATTACATAAAACAGCAAATCGAGAAAGGTTTTGCGCTCTACCTGTATGATTATAAGTTTCCTGACCTTTCGGAAATCGCTTACAATCATTTACTTAACCACTTGGACGGCTACAAGGTTAAGCCGAAATTTTACGTTATCAATTTTGACGACCCACGCAAGAGCCACCGATGCAACCCGATAAATGCCAGCTTCATGTCGGACATTGCGGATGCCTACGAAGCAAGCTACACGATAATGCTTAACCTCAATCGAAGTTGGATAAGCAAGCAGGGCGATTTCTTCGTGGAAAGTCCGATTATCCTTTTGGCGGCTATAATTTGGTATCTCCGTATCTATCAAGGCGGTAAGTATTGCACGTTCCCCCATGCCATAGAACTGTTGAACAAGAAATACGCCGATGTATTCACCATTTTGCGCAGCTACCCCGAACTGGAAAATTACCTTTCCCCGTTCGTAGATGCTTGGGAATCGGACGCCCAAGAACAGTTGCAGGGGCAGATTGCCAGTGCGAAAATCCCGCTTTCAAGGATGATTTCACCCGCCCTTTACTGGGTTATGACAGGTGATGATTTTTCACTGGACATCAACAACCCGAAAGAGCCTAAAATCTTGGTTGTCGGCAACAATCCTGACCGCCAAAATATCTACTCGGCAGCATTGGGACTGTATAATTCCCGTATCGTGAAGCTGATAAACAAGAAAGGTCAGCTTAAAAGTTCGGTGATTATAGACGAGTTGCCAACGATTTATTTTCGTGGACTTGACAATTTGATTGCTACGGCACGAAGCAACAAGGTAGCGGTTCTGCTGGGCTTTCAGGATTACAGCCAGCTTACCCGTGACTACGGGGACAAGGAAAGCCGGGTAATCCAAAATACTGTGGGCAACGTGTTCAGCGGTCAGGTAGTCGGTGAAACGGCGAAAATCCTTTCCGAGCGTTTCGGAAAGGTGTTGCAGAAACGGCAGAGCATGACAATCAACCAACGGGAAAAATCCACCTCGATAAGCACCCAAATGGACAGCCTGATACCCGCCAGCAAAATATCCAACCTCACGCAAGGTATGTTCGTGGGGGCAATAGCGGACAATTTCGATGAACGGATAGAGCAGAAGATTTTCCACTGTGAAATCGTGGTGGACAATGAAAAGGTGAAGCGGGAAACCGCCCGTTACGTGAAGTTGCCGCAGATTATCGACTTCACCGACAAGGACGGCAACGACCGGATGCAGGAGGAGATACAAGCCAACTATGACCGCATCCGTCAGGAAGTCAGGCAGATAGTCGAGGACGAGATAACCCGGATTAAGAACGACCCGGAGTTATGCCACTTGATTAAGGAGGAAGAATAGCTATATATAATAATGTATGGAGTGAAGAACAGCCGATGTAGCTTTACGGTTGTTCTTCATTTTGCTTTTTGGTGCGGTAGGCTTCAAAACGCACTAATATTTCGTGCAGGTTCTTCAATGCTTCCACAGCCTTGCCTATCGGCGGCATCTTGCTTTTGTCGAAAGTCAGTTTCTTCAAATCGGTAGTGTACGCCGTAGCCACTTCGGGTAACGCCATGACCGCTTCGGCATCCTTGAATATCGGTGCATCAGCCAGCGACAAGTGCGAACGGGAGTTTTTATTTAGTCCGTCCTCTATCGTCACCCGGTACATGGCATCCAAGAAATCTTCCGAATGTAGGTAATCGTTATATTCCTGATTGTGGTAGAGTGCCGACAAGTCGTAAACGTCACGGATATGCTTTGCCAACAGTGCGGCTGCATCCTCATTGTAAGACAGCTTTACCAGCCTTGAAACCTTGTCGCAGATAGTCTTTCGGGGGTTGATACACTGCGTTTCAAAACTTTCCAGCCCGTAGGTGCTTATCAGTTCCTCTTGCCCGATGCTTTCAAGAAAGGCGGTCACAATCGGTTTGATAACCCGCTTGTCCGCCGGGTAGAACATCAGTTTTTTGTCCGGCAGGTCACAGGATTTTATCTCTACTTCCAAATGTTCTTTCAGTCCCACGCCTTGAAATACATTGTCATACGAGAAATACAGTTTACGGTAATTACCGCCCGTTTCCGACAAATCTTCCTTGTATATGTCGCTATTGAGTTCGGCTATGTATTTGGAAAGTTTCTTGTTCAATGTCTTTTCTGCCTGCTTGGACGCACCTTTATCACCCGTGAACACGAACAAGTCCAAATCTTCCGAGAAACGTTCTATCAGCCCGTAGGCTTTGGAAAGTGAAGTTCCGCCTTTGAAGTAGGTCTTATCCGCATATTCGGACATGGAAATATCCCGCAGTATCTTCGATACCCAGTAATCCTTTTCCACGTGCGACTGCTCGTAGCCGAAATGGTCAGCCGCCAGTGCGATGATTTCCTTGAACGCTTCCTTGTCCGAATGTAAATTCATATTTCTGTCCTATGCTGTTTTATAATCCAAGTTGAACCGTGTCGTGGGAAGAATGGTCTTTGCCATTTCCGTTTGCAATACGGTTTGTCTGATGTCGCCCAGTATATCCGCCACCACCTTTCTGACACGTGGCGGGTAACTTTTCGCCAAAGATACGATTTTTTCCAGTTCCGGCAGGCTGTACCCGTTGAAATATTGGCTTTTGACCCGGTTGTAGATGTCCTGCCCGGTTGTTCCGGGTATGCGCTTCATGTCCTTTATCGCATCGAGCAGCCGCAAGTACGGGACAAGGCTTTCATCCGGATAGACCATGCAGTAGGCTTTCACGCACTCTATATCCAAGTTCTTGAAACGGAAACGGCGAACCGGGTTAGGAGTGGCTATCGTTATGGTTGTGGCTACCTGTTCGGTCAGCCCCATTTTGTTATAGATGTAAGCCCCCGTGATATAGCCGTTCAGTTTTTCAGTCAGGTAGCGGAACTGTTCATCCTGATAGACAGGCAGCTTTCCCAGCCCCAGCACTGATTTCTTGGGACGGTAGTACGCCCCCTTTTCAACCCGTACCAGTACCCCTTTGCGGCTCTGTTCGGAAAGTAGCACCGCAACATTGGCGGTCTTTTCCGTTTCAAACGACAAATCCCGGAACGTGAATATACGCCCGGTATCTATCCGTTCAATCTGCCCAAGTATCTCTTTCCTGAATGAAGCCATATTTATGTCCTTTGTTTCTATCTGCAAAGATAGTATATTATGTAATCACCTGCAAAAACATAACAAAGATTTTGCCGAAGATGTTTTCTTTTTGTCGTGTCACCTGATAATAGGAGAATAACGGAAACTCAATCAAAGGCTTGCCATACGCTTCATAAACGCTTCACAAATGGCTCACAAGTATAATGCGATTTTTGTAAAACTGTTGATTATAAGCCGAAAACAATATATACAAATGGCTCACAAATGGCTCGTTTAAAGCAAGCGATTAACTTCGGTCTGTACCCGTTTTAAATCTCCAACCAACAGTTGGAGATTTACCGCACCCGGATAATTTCAAGCTCCGCAGGACAAATTCGGGCATCCCTTGCCCCCGTTTTTAGTCGCTATCTGTAGACTGGACTATTATTATACCATTCAATAATCAAATCATTATCGTTATTATGGACATTTAAAGTGAAAAAGATATTCCTATAATGATTAAAGCAATAGATGCAAATATGTATCTATATCTTTTTGTAGAAATCATTGCTCCTATACAAGAGATAGATACAGCAAAATGCATACATTTTAAACTTAACTCTGTAGTCTTAAATATACACATAGACAAAAAAGATAATGCCAAAACAAATAGTATAGCATTCAATATATATTTCAGTTTCATATTCCTTTGATTTACATTGACCTTATTAGCAGTAGCATATAAATTGCTCATCCTAACCCAATAACCAATCCTATACAAAAGAACAAGGTGAATCTCTTTTCCTTGTGTTTCAGCCCATAGACCAGCCCGATAATAGCACATAAAGGAATATTAGATGAATCTGCATTTTTTCCTTTATTTACAAGGTATTTATGACTTTCTTTGCTCAATTTGCAAATCTCACGGTTCTCATTGTTCTGTTGTAGCATACATTTATGCAACTTAATGTTCCCATGATTCAGTTTAATCTATTTTCTCTAATTCAATTGTAGCTACTTTCTCTTTATCTGGACTAATTTCATTCTGTATAATGGTTATATGTTTTTGGGTATAGCTTTTGATAATCCAAGGGGCTCCACCCAAATATAAAGCATTGCTATTAAATGTGATATATTTCCCTTCTATTGTATAAGTAATATCAATTTCATCGTAACCTTCCCAATTTACTTTCCCTTTCCGAGTATCTACAAATTGCATACCGACCCCCATATTTTGTACTGTCCAAGCCTCACAATGCCCTGTTCCACGCCATGAAGTCTGATAAAGTGCTTCGGGGGTTAATTCATTTGTCTGTTCATTATCATCGTCGCAGCTTATAAA
>NZ_QSOX01000024.1:392-70537 GCF_003466325.1 Bacteroides sp. 4_1_36 | reverse complement strand
GATAAGAGTTCCGCTGGCAAGGATGAATGAGCATGTCACGGTGGCCCGCAGGAGCGGTTCGGACTGGTGGGTGGGCTCGCTGAACAACGGTACGGAAAGGGATCTGAAATTGGAATTGGACTTCCTTAGTGAGGGGGACTACCAGGCAACGATCTATACCGATGCGGAGGATGTGGAGCGGAATCCAAACAATCTGGACAGACTGGTGCGGAAAGTTACAAGGAAGGATATCATTGAACTGAATCTGGCAAGGGATGGAGGAGCGCTATTACATATTACAAAATTATAAAAAATCATGATACGAATACATGTATTATTACTTGCAAGCCTCCTTTCTATATGGGGGCTTACAAGTTGTGAAAATTCGGATACAGATAAAGTAAATAGTTATAATTTAGAAGTTAACCTTTCTCAAAATGAAATTACTGCGATTAATGGTATAATATCTATCAAAGTATCAATAAAAGAATTCGATCAACTAGCTTATTTAGTAATAAATAAAATTAACGATACTAATAATATTTCTGAGAAATATATAAAATCAAATTTATCACCAGAATATATATTTGAATATATTATAAAAAAGGATGATTCTTCTACATTTTATTTTGAATTTATTGCAGTAGATAATAATAATCAGTCATCAGAAATTTCCAAATTGATAGTCAATAAAGGTATCGTCAATTATTCTAGAGAATTAAAATTTTCAAATTTAAAATGTGTATCCCGTATTACTGGTGCTGAAATAAATGGCACAAACGGATTACCTATTGTAGAATTTGAAGTAAATAATCGTACTAATGAATTATACAATGTAGGTGGTACAGATTTAGGTATTGTTTGGGAATTACAACCCGGACATTATGGACTTTTTTTCGGCGATACATTCGGTAGTGACTTTTATCCAAATTTTGTAAATCCAGGACCCAATGGGAGTAACTGGAGAAGTAATGTTTTGCTTTTCTCTGACGATCAAGATCTTTCTGATGGGCTCACCATTAATGGTGCTACTATGGATGAAAGTGGTAAAAATGCTCGTGAAATATGTTATGGAGGTAAAGATGGAAGTGGTAATGGAGATTGGACTTCTATTCCCACAGCAGCCATTCGTGCCAATGGCATAGATTATGTTCATTACATGAATATTCGTAATTGGGCAGGATGGATAACTAACTTTTCAAGTCTTTACAAATCTTCAGACAATGGAATTACTTGGACACGTTGCCAAAATGTAAAATTTGGTTCAACAAGTAATTTTGGTCAAGTAAGCTATTTCAAAAAAGACGGATATATTTATATGGTGGGTACAATTACTGGACGTGACAATAAGCCTCATCTTGCTCGTTTTTTAGAAGAAAATATTGAAAATCAAACAGAATACGAATTTTGGAATGGAAGTGGATGGATTAAAGGAAATGAAACTGCAGCCACTCCATTATTCAATGATATATCTGGAGAACTTTCCATCGCTTATCATCCAGAATTTAAAAAATGGATATTGCTCTATTTCAATAGTACACGCTATGATATCTCATTCCGAACAGCAGATCATATTATAGGGGAATGGAGTAAACCACAAAAACTAGTCGATGGCTGGCAATATTCACAATTGTATGGTTCTTATATTCACCCCATATCACTCAAAGGAAATATACTTTATTTCATTATGTCTATGTGGCTACCATATAATACTTATTTAATGTCTGCTGAACTCAAATGTAATCCATAAAAAGAATTTTGCTAAATCACATTAATAATGGGGCTGTGTCTTTGCAGACACAACCCCATTTATCTTGTATTTATTTTTTTCCTGCCCAATAAACTCCCCCCAATATCAGTATCGCCCCCATCAAAGCAACTATAGTAAGCTGTTCGCCAAGCAGAAAAGCAGAACCTACCAGAGTGAAGAGAGGATTCAGATAAATATAGTTGGAAGCTCTTATCGTTCCCAGCTGTTTTAATACTACGTTCCAGACTACAAAACAAATCAAGGAAGCCAATACACCCAGGAAAAGTAAATTGAACAGAATAGCCGGCTCGAGAAGACGGGCAATGTCGAAATTCCAGGGATGAATCAGAAATGCAGGAAGAATAGTCAATACTCCATAAAAAAATATCTTACGGGTAATGAAAGTTATACCATAACAATTGGACATTTTTCTCATTATCAAGCTATAGAATGCCCAGGAAAAAGCAGCAAGCAAAGTAAGGAAATCACCTAAAGGAGAAATCTTCAATACAAAACTACCATTATAAACCACCAATGCCACACCAACCAATGCCAGCAATGAACCAGCCATCAATCCACGGGTAGCCTTTTCCTTTTTATAAATCCACAAAGAAAGAATGGTGGTGAGCAACGGAGCCGTACAGACAATAAACGACACATTCGTCGCCAATGTAATCTCCAAAGCTGTATTTTCTGTAAAAAAGTAGAATGAACCGCCTGTTATGCCTCCTAAAAACATCCAAAATTCATCTTTCCAATTGTCGGCAAACAGTTTTCGGGGAGAAATAAGCCAAATGCCCATATAAGCTATCAGGAAACGAAGCAAGAATATTTCCTGCGGAGAAAGACCGTGCCCAATCAATACTTTCGTTGAAATAAAGGTCAGCCCCCAAATACCTACCGTAAGGACGGCGACAAGATGATAAGTATAATTTTTCATTGCGTTCATACACTTCCGATAAGTCGCACAAATATACGTACTTTCTTTTTTCAATACAATGAAACCAACCATAAATAATGTTCAGGGAGGATTTACTAAAACTCGAAGGAAGATTTACTAAAACGGGAGGAAAGATTTAGTAAATCTTCCTTCGAGTTTTAGTAAATCTTTAAATCCCTTATTAGAAGCCTATTGAACGAACTCTCATTTATCGGCAGAATAATAAACAACAATCTGCCGAATACACAGACAAAAAACGCGAAGGATGAAATCTTCCCAGACTTCATCCTTCGCTATATCCTAAAAATCTTTTAGTAAATATCCTATTGAATCAATTTAGCTATTATTTGTATTACAAACAAAAAATTAGTTTTAAAAGCACATCACAAATATAAGTAATAAAAAGTGAATTATCAAGCCTTTGCCATTGTTTTTTATGTTACTTCGCTACAAATCTGAAAATAAACCCGTAACTTTGCACCGATATTAACCGGATACTAACCGGTTTTAACCATTGAATAAACAATGTTTTCAACAAAATATTAATAAGTACCACTATGGAATACAATTTCAGGGAAATTGAAAAGAAATGGCAGAAAAGGTGGGTGGAAAACAAAACCTACCAAGTGACGGAAGACGAAACGAAGAAAAAATTCTATGTACTGAACATGTTCCCCTACCCCTCCGGTGCGGGATTGCATGTAGGTCATCCGCTGGGATATATTGCTTCGGATATTTACGCCCGCTACAAACGACTGCAAGGTTTCAATGTACTGAATCCCATGGGATATGACGCTTACGGACTTCCAGCAGAGCAATATGCCATACAAACGGGACAGCACCCTGCAATTACGACCGTCAACAATATCAACCGATACCGCGAACAGTTGGATAAGATAGGTTTCTCTTTCGACTGGAACCGCGAAATCCGTACCTGCGAACCGGAATATTACCATTGGACCCAATGGGCATTCCAAAAGATGTTCAACAGCTACTACTGCAACGATGAAAAGCAGGCACGTCCCATCCAGGAACTGATTGAAGCATTCAGCCAAACCGGTACCGAAGGAATAAACGTGGCTTGCAGCGAAGAACTGAGTTTCACCGCCGCAGAGTGGAATGCCAAGAGCGAAAAGGAACAGCAGGAAATCCTGATGAACTACCGTATAGCCTATCTGGGCGAGACGATGGTAAACTGGTGCCCTCAGCTGGGAACCGTACTTGCCAACGATGAAGTGGTGGACGGCGTAAGCGAACGAGGCGGCTTCCCCGTCATTCAAAAGAAGATGCGTCAATGGTGCCTCCGTGTATCTGCCTATGCACAACGCTTGCTGGACGGACTCGATACCATCGACTGGACCGAATCCCTGAAAGAAACCCAAAAGAACTGGATAGGACGCAGCGAAGGCGCTGAAATAGAATTCAAGGTAAAAGACAGCGATTTGGAATTCACTATCTTCACCACCCGTGCAGATACCATGTTCGGCGTCACCTTCATGGTATTGGCTCCCGAAAGCGAACTGGTACAGCAACTTACCACCGACACACAGAAAGATGAAGTAAACGCTTATCTGGAACGCACCAAGAAACGTACCGAACGCGAACGTATTGCCGACCGTAGCGTTACCGGTGCATTCTCCGGAAGCTATGCCATCAATCCCTTTACCGGTGAGGCAGTTCCTATCTGGATAAGCGACTATGTACTTGCCGGATACGGTACGGGTGCCATCATGGCTGTGCCTGCGCACGACAGCCGTGACTATGCTTTTGCCAAGCACTTCGGTCTCGAAATTCGTCCGTTGGTAGAAGGCTGCGATGTAAGCGAAGAGAGCTTCGATGCCAAGGAAGGCATTGTATGCAACTCTCCACGCGAAGGCGTTACTCCCTATTGCGACCTCTCACTGAACGGACTTACCATCAAGGAAGCGATTGCCGCTACCAAGAAATATGTGAAAGAACATAACTTGGGACGTGTAAAGGTGAACTTCCGTCTGCGTGATGCCATTTTCTCACGTCAGCGCTATTGGGGCGAGCCGTTCCCGGTTTACTACAAGGACAACATGCCTTACATGATTGACGAGAGCGCCCTGCCCTTGGAACTGCCCGAAGTAGCCAAATTCCTGCCTACCGAAACCGGTGAACCTCCATTGGGACATGCCGCAAAATGGGCTTGGGATACCGTAAACAAATGCGTCGTAGAAAACGAAAAGATAGACAACATCACCGTCTTCCCGTTGGAACTCAACACGATGCCCGGATTTGCCGGTTCAAGCGCCTATTACCTGCGCTATATGGACCCGCACAACAACCAGGCACTTGTAGACAAGAAAACGGATGAGTACTGGCACAATGTAGACCTTTACGTAGGCGGTACCGAACATGCCACCGGTCACTTGATATACTCCCGTTTCTGGAATAAGTTCCTGTACGACCTCGGCATTTCCGTAGCCGAAGAACCGTTCCAAAAGCTGGTGAACCAGGGCATGATTCAAGGACGGAGCAACTTCGTCTATCGCATCAAAGATACCAATACATTCGTGTCCCTGAATCTGAAAGACCAGTACGACACTACCCCACTCCACGTGGATGTGAATATCGTATCCAATGATGTTCTGGACCTTGAAGCCTTCAAGGCATGGCGTCCAGAATACGAAACTGCCGAGTTTATTCTGGAAGACGGCAAGTACATCTGCGGATGGGCTGTGGAAAAGATGAGTAAATCCATGTTCAACGTTGTCAATCCCGATATGATTGTCGACAAATACGGTGCCGACACTCTCCGCATGTACGAAATGTTCCTCGGCCCGGTAGAACAATCAAAGCCGTGGGATACAAACGGAATAGACGGTGTGCACCGCTTCATCAAGAAGTTCTGGTCATTGTTCTACGACCGCAACGACAATTATCTGGTAACGGATGAACCTGCCACCAAGGAAGAACTGAAATCCCTCCACAAACTGATTAAGAAAGTGACGGGAGACATCGAGCAATTCTCTTACAACACAAGTATCAGTGCCTTTATGATTTGTGTAAACGAGTTGTTCGGAATGAAATGCAACAAGAAGGAAATCCTGAACCAGTTCATCATCGTACTGGCTCCCTTCGCTCCGCACGTATGCGAAGAGTTGTGGGAGACACTGGGCAATGCAGGCTCCGTATGCGATGCCAAGTGGCCGATATGCAACGAAGAATACCTGGTGGAAGATACGGTCAACTACACCATTTCCTTCAACGGAAAGGCACGGTTCAACATGGAGTTCCCGGCAGATGCGGCATCGGATGCCATCCAGACTGCTGTATTGGCCGACGAACGCTCTGAAAAATGGATGGAAGGCAAGTCCATCGTCAAAGTAATCGTAGTGCCGAAGAAGATTGTGAACATCGTTGTCAAATAACAGATATGCAAATTACAAAACCAACCAAAGCGGAAGTGACGAGAGAGCTGAAGGATTATATCTTCATCACTCTGGGACTCATCAGCTATGCACTGGGATGGGCGGCATTCCTCATTCCCTATCAGATTACGACCGGAGGTACTACCGGTATCGGTGCCATCATCTATTATGCCACCGGATTTCCCATCCAGTGGTCATACTTCATCATCAATGCCGTACTGATGACTTTTGCCATCAAGATACTCGGACCGAAATTCAGTATCAAGACTACGTTTGCCATCTTCGGACTCACTTTCTTCTTATGGTTTTTCCAGTTGCTGGTGAACGGTTCGGACGGCGTCCCTCCCCAACTGCTGGGCGAAGGACAAGACTTCATGGCTTGCCTGATAGGTGCGGCAATGTGCGGTGCCGGACTGGGTATCGTGTTCAACTGCAACGGCAGCACGGGAGGTACGGACATCATTGCAGCCATCATCCATAAATACAAGGATGTCACGCTGGGACGCATGATTATGGCTTGCGACTTCATTATCATCAGTTCCTGCTATGTGGTATTCCATGACTGGCGACGTGTGATATTTGGTTTTGTAACTTTGTTTGTTATCGGATTTGTACTGGATTACATAGTCAACAGTGCCCGGCAATCCGTCCAGTTCTTTATTTTCTCCAAAGAATATGAAAAGATTGCCGACCGCATCACCAAAGAAACCCATCGCGGTGTAACGGTACTCGACGGTATCGGCTGGTACAGTAAACACAACGTGAAGGTACTGGTCGTCCTTGCCTACAAACGCCAATCGGTAGAAATATTCCGGATGGTGAAAGATATAGACCCGAACGCTTTCATTTCCCAAAGTTCCGTCATCGGTGTATACGGAGAAGGTTTCGACCGGTTGAAAGTGAAATAGGGACTTGTATAAGCCACAAGTATAAGGAGAACATAATATGAGAAAGAAATTTGTATTTGCCACCAACAATTCACACAAACTGGAAGAAGTGACTGCCATTTTGGGAGAGAAGGTCGAACTTCTCAGCATGAAGGATATCAAATGCGATACTGACATTCCGGAAACTGCAGACACACTTGAAGGAAATGCTTTGCTGAAAGCAAGATATATCTTCGATAACTATCATCTGGATTGTTTTGCCGATGATACCGGTTTGGAAGTGGAGGCCCTTGGTGGGGCACCGGGTGTATATTCCGCCCGTTATGCCGGCGATGCACACAATTCGGAAGCAAACATGAAGAAGTTGCTGAAAGATATGGAGGGCATCGAGAACCGTAAGGCACAATTCCGTACCGTATTTGTACTTATCATCGACGGAAAGGAACATCTGTTTGAAGGCATCGTGAAAGGAGAAATCACGAAAAACAGAAAAGGCGCTTCAGGCTTCGGTTACGATCCCATATTCATTCCCGAAGGATATACGCAGACTTTTGCAGAAATGGGGAATGAACTGAAGAATAAAATCAGTCACCGGGCATTGGCCACTAACAAGTTGTGTAAGTTCTTAATGAGATAATGTTTTTAATGTGCTGATATGCTAATGTGCCAATGTGCTAATTGGCTGCGCTGTCACGCCGAAAGGTCATTAGCACATTGGCACATTAGCATATCAGCACATTATAACCCCAGTTGAGCCGATATTTCCAACATCCTCTTAATCGGTTTCACTGCTTTTTCTGCAATCTCAGCATCCACCTTTATTTCCGGTGATTCGTTTTTCAAACAATCATAAAGCTTTTCCAGTGTATTCAGCCGCATGTAACTGCATTCATTGCAGGCACAAGTGCTGTCGTTGGGAGGAGCCGGAATAAATGTTGTCTGCGGGCATTGTTTCTGCATCTCGTGCAGGATACCGCTTTCGGTAGCTACAATGTAGCTCTTTTCGGGATGTGCCACTGCGTACTTCAGCAAAGCTGCCGTAGAGCCTACCACATCGGCCAGTTTCAAGACTGTACTCTTGCATTCGGGATGTGCCAGTACCACCGCATCGGGATGCTGCTGTTTTATTTCAACAATCTTTTCAACCGAGAATTCCTCGTGTACATGGCATGCGCCATCCCATAATAACATATTTCTTCCGGTAATGGAGTTGATATAATTACCTAAGTTCCGGTCCGGACCAAAGATTATTTTCTCATCTTTGGGGAAGCTTTCCACAATCTGCTTTGCATTGGTAGAAGTTACCACCACATCGGTCACCGCCTTTACGGCAGCCGTTGTGTTCACATAGGATATCACCGTATATCCGGGATGCTCTTTGACAAACTGACTGAATTTGTCTGCCGGACAACTGTCTGCCAACGAACAGCCTGCCGCCATATCGGGCACCAGCACCTTCTTGTCGGGACAAAGCACCTTCGCCGTTTCTCCCATGAAGTGCACACCGCACATCACGATGATGTCCGCCTCCGTCCGGGCCGCCCATTGCGCCAAAGCCAGACTGTCGCCCACGTAATCGGCTATATCTTGTATTTCACCTTTCTGGTAGTAGTGTCCCAGAATGATTGCGTTCTTCTCCTTCTTCAGCTGCTTGATAGCTTCTATAAGATTATCCATAATTATATTTTTTAATTTCTCTTTCTTCTTTAAAAATCCTTTGATAGTAATGATAGGCTGTTAACAGTGTGGACAAATAAATACGATTTTTCTTGCCTATGAAGTTATTAGTATCAAGCTGAATTTTACTCTTATGCTTATAAACCGGGGTTTTTAAGTTTATCCGTTGATAATAAGACTTCTGCTAAACAGCATTAACATGTTGTTAATAATATGCAAAGTTAATAACTTTAGAGTTATAAACCGATGAAACCAGGCTGAAAAATATGTTGAATGAAGCCTGGAAAATTCTCCTTAACTTTTTTGGTTTGTTCGTTTCACTGCTGTAATATGCAGACCTTTGAATAATGCAAGGATTATTTTTAAAATTGTTTCCCTATTGTATTGACACCTTTTCAACGGTTATTAACCGGGATATAAACGGAAAAAAGTATCTTTGCAGGGAGATTTAAAAGTATATTGTCATGCGTAAACTGAAGATAACTGAACTGAATCGTATTAGTGTAGAGGAATTTAAGGAAGCCGAAAAACTGCCTTTGGTAGTGGTATTGGATAATATCCGCAGTCTCCATAATATAGGTTCCGTTTTCCGTACTTCGGATGCTTTCCGCATCGAGTGCATTTATCTTTGTGGCATTACAGCTACCCCACCCCATCCGGAGATGCACAAAACAGCTTTGGGAGCGGAATTTACCGTAGATTGGAAATATGTTGATAACTCTGTTGAAGCTGTTGATAACCTAAAATCCGAGGGATACATCGTTTATTCTGTAGAGCAGGCGGAAGGTAGTGTGATGCTGGACGAACTGGTGCTGGACAAGACTAAAAAGTATGCTGTGGTAATGGGAAATGAAGTGAAGGGTGTTCAACAAGAAGTGATTGACCATTCGCACGGTTGCATTGAAATTCCTCAATACGGCACAAAGCATTCGTTGAATGTATCGGTTACGGCGGGTATTGTTATTTGGGATTTATTCAAGAAACTGAGATAATAACAGGGCTGTTAATAAGCTGTCAATATATCGGGTTTGTTGGAGCTATAGATCGAACACGGTGCATCTATAGATCCAGCGTGTTGCATCTATAGATCCAATAAACTAGTTCTATATAGGTATGATGAGAGATTTTATGAACAGTGGTTTATTTTTATAATCAACCATTTTATTCATTGTAAATTAATGCTTTATCTCCTAATTTATCCTTTTTGTTAACCATGTATTCAACACATATCGGTTGTATGTGGAAAACTTGCTGTACAGTTGGTGTCTTTTCTTATTTTTTGTATATTTGCTGAATATATATAAATCATATCGATATGAAAAAGATAATATCTTCATGGATAGGCATTTTTGTAGGTTGTACTATTCTGGCAGCAGGTTTTGTTTACTTTATCAATCCTTATAATCTTGTTCCTGGCGGGGTGTATGGAGCCAGTATTGTGCTTCATAATCTGTTCCCTTCTATTCAGGTAGGTACTTTCGGTTATATGTTTGATATTCCTTTGCTTATCATTTCCGTGCTGGTACTGGGAGCAAAATTGGGAGCACGTACTATCGTGGCGGCACTATTCACTCCGCTTGCCATGAATGTGCTGTCTCTCCTCTCCTATCCTTCTGAAGAAGCGCTCCATCAGTTGGACCCTACACAGTTGCTGGGTGGCAGTCTGAATATGTCCGACCATTTGATGCTGACTTCTGTGATTGGTGCGGTGGTTATCGGTATAGGCTGTGGTATTGTAGTGCGTAGCCGGGCTACTACAGGAGGTACGGATATTGTGGCGATGATATTGCAGAAATATTGCCATATACGTTTTTCAAAGGCGATACTGCTGGTAGATGGTATTGTGGTGGGATTCGGCCTATTGGTTATCGGTTTCGGTATCGGAAATCCGGATGATGCTACACAACCTTCGTGGCATTTGTCTTTCTATTCACTGATAGCTATTTTTGTCACTTCAAGGGTATTGGCCTATGTGATAAATGGGGAGAAGAATGACAAGATACTGTTTGTCATCAGTGATATGCGCCTTACCGCTTTGCACGACTATATTCTTAAAGATTTGGACCGTACAGCCACTTGCATCAAAAGTAGTGGTCTTTATACCAATGTAGACAAGGAAATGCTGTTTCTTGTGGTGAGTTACAAGGAAGTGGTAGGTATCAAGCAGAAGATAAGGGAAGTAGACCCAAAGGCTTTTGTAGTGGTTACCGATGCTTATGATGCATTTGGTGAAGGTTGGAAAGAGCTTCCGATGGCAGGAGAGGTACAACCCGAATAGGTAGTAATAAACAATTGTTCATTCTGTTATTAACTGAATATATAGCTTAATATCAATTGTTTAATAACTGATTATTTATGTTGCTAACATAGTTTTCAACATGGTGTTAACGATAAGTTTTTTGTTTGAATGAACGGTATTGTTGCGAAGTCGATGATGTGGAACTTATGGCATGGTTGCCATAAATTGAGTGCAGGTTGCAAGCATTGTTATGTTTATCGTGGTGATGCCCGACGAGAGGTGGACAGTTCGGTGGTGGTGCGGACAAAAAACTTTGACCTGCCTTTGCGTAAAAAGCGTAACGGAGAATTCAAGATACCACCTGGAACATTTGTCTACACCTGCTTTACTTCCGATTTCTTTGTGGAAGATGCTGACAAATGGCGGGCCGAAGCATGGGAGATGATTCGTTGTCGCAGTGACCTGCATTTTATGATGATTACCAAGCGTATAGACCGTTTTTCTGACTGTCTGCCCGATGATTGGGGAGACGGATATGATAATGTAACCATTTGTTGTACGGTTGAAAACCAGACTTGCGCCGATTATCGCTTGCCCATCTATAGGAGAGCTCCCATAAAGCATAAGATAATAATCTGTGAACCGCTGCTGGAAAGGATAGATTTAAGTACTTATGCTGTTGGCGAATGGATTGAACAGATAGTTGCAGGGGGAGAATCCGGTTACGAAGCCCGCCCTTGTGATTTTGAATGGGTGATGGACCTTCGCAGAATTTGTGTGGAAAATAAAGTGGACTTCTGGTTCAAGCAGACCGGTTCTAAGTTCGTCAAAGACGGAAAGACATATAATGTGAAACGCCAATTTCAACATTCGCAGGCACGCAAGGCGGGAATAAACATCAGTTTATAATTGTCCGCTTTCTACCATCAATATCACCCGTTCGGTCAATGCATCGTCTCCCATAGGGTCGTATTGTTTTTTTAGACTGGCGCCGAAGAGTGCGGCAAAAGTCTGGTAGAAACCGGCTTTGAAAGGGCCCATAAAAGCTTTTACCAGTTCATATCCGGTGGAGTTGGTCTGTCGGTCTACCAGTTTTATTAACAGTTTGCCTTGGGCAAAGGTAAGTTTCTTCATGCGGGGAGTGTATTGCTCCTTCAAGCTTTTCTCTACTGCTTTCATGTGTTTCTGGCGGGCTTTCTCGGTGGGCAGGGTCATCATGTATTCGTAGGTTTCAATGATGGCACGGTTAATCTCCTTGGAGATGGGAAGTACCTTCTTTACGTCACGAATGAGTTTGTAGTACTTGTTCATGTCGCGCTTGTTCTTGAATTTAAGCGGCTTGAAGATGTAGACAGTGGGGAGCTTGACATAAGGGATGGTATCTCCTTCGTAAACGCACATGGGAGTAAGATAGACACTCTTTTGCGCAGCAGACTGTGGTTGCTGCTGTGCAAAGCATTTCAGGCTTCCGAGAGAAAGAAACATGATGAGTATTACTATGTTAAGCCTTGCGTTCATGTTGCAAAAGTACACCATTCTGTGTAATGTTGTTGCATCATGTTGATTTTTCCTTGCTCAATTAACTTATTTAAGGTAACTTCGCTTCCCAAAACATGAAAGTGACCTACTATTAATGGAATTACTCAAGATAGGAGTTTTTGTAAGTATGCTGTCAATGACTCCTATGCTTGAAGCTCAAAATATATCCGGCCTTCAGAAAGAACAGCCTTTACTTCTTTTGGAAGAAAATTTGGAACAACTTTCCATCGGGAATGAGGAAGAATACGGTTGGGAAGATGAATTGGAGGAGTTGTCCCGACGTCTGCAAGAGCCTGTCAACCTCAATGCCGCCACTAAACGGCAATTGGAGCAGTTTCCTTTTCTTACGGATATACAGATAGAGAATCTTCTGGCTTATGTCTATATACACGGACAGATGCAGACCATTTATGAATTGCAACTGGTGGAGGAGATGGATAAACGTACCATCGACCTACTGCTGCCCTTTGTCTGTGTGCGGGCAGTGAAAGCGGGTAGGGGGTATCCTGCTTTAAAATCTATACTGAAATACGGGAAACACGAAACATTGGCACGTTTGGATGTACCGTTCTATATCCGTAAAGGATATGAGAAGAATTACCTGGGACCTTCCCTTTACCATTCTTTGCGCTATAATTTTCATTATGGAGATTATTTCCAAATAGGCGTGACAGGAGAGAAGGATGCCGGAGAACCCTTCTTTGCCCTGCACAACAGAAAAGGCTATGATTACTATTCTTTCTATTTTCTGATAAAGAATCTGGGGCGGCTGAAGGCTTTGGCATTGGGCAATTACCGTCTGAGCTTCGGGCAGGGACTGGTACTTAGTACGGATTTTCGTTTAGGAAAAACATTCTCTATGTCTACAACAGAATATCGTACCGGAGGCATCCGTAAGCATAGTTCTACCGATGAGTACAATTATTTCCGGGGAGTGGCGGCAACGGTGGGAGTATTGCCTTACTTGGATATTTCGGCTTTCTATTCGCATCGCTCCATGGACGGTGTGGTGGAGGATGGCGAGATAACTTCCATTTACAAGACAGGGTTGCATCGCACGCAGAAGGAGGCAGATAAAATGAATGCCTTTGCCTTGCAGGTGATAGGTGGAAACATGACCTATGAAAAGAACTCTCTGAAGGTGGGAGTGACGGGGATTTACTATTTTTTCGACCGTCCTTACAAGCCTCGGTTGAACAAGTATGCAAAGTACAATCTTCATGGAAGTGATTTCTATAACGTGGGCATGGATTATAGGTATCGTCTGGGCCGTTTTGTCTGGGTGGGGGAAGCGGCAACCGGCAGTAAAGGCTATGCCTTGCTGAACCGGCTGAAGTATAATCTTTCTTCCGATTATCATCTGCTACTTGTTCACCGGTATTATTCATATGATTATTGGACTTTGTTTGGGCGTTCCTTTGGCGAAAGCAGTATGCCGCAGAATGAGAACGGATGGTATCTGGCAGCAGAGGCCACACCTTTCGCCCATTGGAAGTTTTTCGCTTCACTGGATGTGTTTTCTTTTCCTTGGTGGAAATACCGTATAAGTAAGCCCTCAAAGGGAGTGGATGCCATGTTTCAGGTTACTTATACTCCTCGAAAGAGCCTTTCGATGTATTTTAATTATCGGTACAAACAGAAAGAAAGAGACGTGACGGGTACAAGCGGTGCAGTTATCGAACCTATCTATCACCATAAACTCCGTTATCGGCTGACCTATATGCCGGGAAGATATATCTTTCGTACTACAATAGATTATAACCACTTCCGTCAGCAGGATGGGGAAGGGTATCGCTTTGATAGACGGCAAGGTTATCAGTGTACTCAATTTTGCTCGTACACTTTCCCCTTCCCTCTGTCAGTTTCCGTGCAGGGAACCTGGTTTCATACGGACGATTACGATTCGCGTGTTTACGCCTCCGAGCGTGGATTGTTATATACTTTCTATACCCCTTCCTTCTATGGCAAAGGGTTCCGTTACTCCGCTCATCTGCGATATGATTTGAGTAAGAACTTCATGTTTCTTGCCAAATTCGGACAGACGGTTTATCAGGATAGGGAGACGATTGGTTCGGGCAATGATGAGATACCGGGAAATAGGAAAGCGGACTTGCAGATGCAACTGCGTATCAAGTTTTAGAGGAATGATTGATAGCTTTTTTATTTCTTTCTTTATCTTTGTCCGTATGATAATCCAAGGATGAACTCTGGAGTGCTAAGATTAATAGATACTCGGAGCATTAAATAGTAAATAGTAAATCGTCAAATCGTAAATAGTATGACTGTCATTTATCCGTCTCCCATATTCGGTCCCGTTCATTCTCGCCGTCTGGGAGTATCTTTGGGAATAAATTTATTGCCGGCAGACGGCAAAGTATGCACTTTCGACTGCATTTACTGTGAATGTGGTTTCAATGCCGACCATCGTCCCAAACAGCCGCTGCCCACACGCGAAAAAGTCCGTTCGGCCCTTGAAGCCCGCCTGCGGGACATGCAGCAAAACGGACCTACACCGGATGTTCTGACTTTTGCCGGTAATGGAGAACCGACGGCACATCCCCGTTTCCCCGAAATCATAGAAGATACACTTGCCTTGCGCGACAAGTATTTTCCGAATGCAAAGGTGAGCGTACTGAGCAATTCTACCTTTATTCATCGTCCTGCCGTATTCGAGGCTTTGAACAAGATTGACAACAACATCCTTAAACTGGATACGGTGGATGAAGAGTATATCCGTGTACTTGACCGTCCTACCGGACATTACTCCATCCGGGAGATTATAGAAGGGATGAAAGCGTTCAAAGGGAACTGCATTATCCAGACCATGTTTCTCAAAGGAAGTTATAAAGGACAAGATATGGATAATACATCCGATAAATTTGTTCTTCCCTGGCTGGAAGCTGTCAAGGAGATTGCTCCCCGCCAAGTGATGATTTATACCATCGACCGCGAAACGCCCGACCATGATTTGCAGAAGGCCACTCATGAGGAACTGGATCGCATTGCGGAACGGATACGTGAAACGGGTATACCGGTAAGTGTTTCTTATTAATAATATACTTATGAAATCAATAGCAATTAAAGATTTAAGTGAGAACTTCTTCGAAGTGATAGGCAAAGAGTGGATGCTGGTTACGGCAGGCAGTAAAGAACATTTCAACACCATGACTGCCAGTTGGGGAGGTATTGGCTGGCTTTGGAACAAGCCGGTGGTGTTTGTCTTTATACGTTCCGAGCGCTATACGTATGAGTTTATGGAGGAGAACGAATATTTCACCCTTTCTTTTTTAGGAAAGGAAAATCGGAGCATTTACAATCTTTGTGGCAGTAAATCGGGTAGGGAAGTGGATAAGGTAAAGGAAACTGGGCTGAATCCTATTGTTACCGAACGGGGAAACATTCTCTTTGAGCAGGACCGCCTGGGATTGGAGTGCCGCAAGCTTTTCATTACCGATATGAAAGAAGAACTCTTCCTCGACCATTCCGTCTACGAACGTTGGTATGGCGGTGACCACGGTGGATTGCACCGGGTTTATGTAGCCGAGATTGTAGATGCCTGGGTAAAGGAATAGCTCCTTTACCACAGCTTCAAGTCATATTCGGCTTCCACCTTCTCTTCTATTTCATCCGGAAGGGCGGGGAAAAAGTCGATACCTGTAATACGTTCCACTTCGTCCACTGTATTGACGTAGCTGTCCAACGGATGATTGCCTGATGTATTCTTATAAATGAAGCCGATGGCTTTGGGGGGATTGCTGTCTGCACACAGAACGACCTTGAAGAATGCTTCGGGCACTGTAATTTTGTGCTTCTTACCAATGGTGCGGTGACGTTGGTCATAGAGAATAGGACCGCATACAATGTATATCTTGCCTTCTTCTTGTGCCCAACGGCGGCATGACTCTTCCAGTTCTTTCCAGTCGCCACGGTTTAGATTGTGGTTCTGCGGGCAAATGTTTGTCATGTAGAAGCTCTCTTGCATGGCTTTCCAGTGCCAGCGGTTGTCACCGGCCGGACACATATGTCCGCGGTCCATGCCGGCTCCTTTGTAGTCATCGGTGGTTACTGCCTCGTGCTCAGGCAGGTCGGGGTCGGGCAGGAACTTGTCTGTACGGCTTTCACGCTCCACCAGTTTTTCGGGAGTGAGTTCCCAGGCTACCCAGTTGGGTATCTTTAAATCTTTGTTGTAGGATACTGTGTAGCCTTTCCGCTGGAGAATCTGTTCGGAGACGTTCTTCAGCTTTGCCGGTATTTCAAGGCGTGTGCCTGCCGTGAGTTCTATCTTGGCAGGCGTAGAACTCTTTTGCCTGGCATCCGAAAGTATCTTTGCAACGGGTTCATAGGCAAGGCAGACCGCACATATAAACAATATAAGATAATAGACGCCTTGCGATTGTTTCTTTTTTTTTCGTGCCATGCCGGGATTAGTGTTGGATAATCATTTTGGCCCTTTCCAGTGCCACATTTATGTTCGGACAGATATTTTCTTCGCCCAACAGCTCATAGAAGCCCGATTTTTCCAGTACCTTATGTACCTTTTCATTGACACCGGAGAGCACAATGGTTATTTTTTCCTTTTGGGACATCTCACAAAGGCTTGTCAAGTTGTGGATACCGGTAGAATCGATGAACGGAACTTTACGCATGCGGATGATGCGCACTTTGGGGCGGTCGCCCAGCCGCGCCATGATTTCTTCGAATTTGGTGGCGATGCCGAAGAAGTAAGGACCGTTTATTTCATATACTTCCACATCCTCGGGGATTATCAGATGCTCGTCATTGCTTGCAATGTCCGATTCTGCATTCGGGTCTATTTCATCTTTGATGACGGATATTTCGGTAGTCTCCATGACGCGGCGCATAAACAGCACGCAGGCAATCACCAGACCTACTTCAATGGCAATAGTCAGGTCGAAGATGACGGTCAGGAAGAAAGTAATCAGCAGTACCGTGACATCCGATTTAGGATTCTTCAATAATGCCTTGAACGTACGCCAACCACTCATGTTATAGGATACTATGACCAGTACACCCGCCAGGCAAGCCATTGGGATATACTGTGCCAGCGGCATGAGGAACAGTAGGATAAGCAGCAATACCACTGCATGCACCATGCCTGCTACGGGAGTTTTTCCTCCGTTGTTGATATTTGCCATGGTACGCGCGATGGCTCCGGTGGCAGGGATACCGCCAAACAGCGGGGTAGCCATGTTGGCAACACCTTGTGCTATCAGTTCCGTGTTGGAATCGTGTTTGTCGCCTATCACACCATCGGCCACGGTGGCAGACAGCAAAGATTCGATGGCACCCAGTACAGCGATTGTAATGGCTACGGGGAACAAGTTCTTTATCGCTTCCCAATCCAGGGCAGGCATCACGGCATCCGGCAGTTCGGCACGGATGCTGAAACGGTCGCCGATGGTATCGATACAATCAATGCCTCCATATACTTTCATCAGCCAGACTGCCACTGTCACCACGATGATGGCAATAAGTGACCCCGGTATCTTCTTCGAGAACCGCGGTGTAATGGCAATGATGAAGATACTGACAATACTTACAATCGTGTTCCACCAGTTAACGGTATCGAAATGTCGGAAATAAATCATCCATTTTCCTACAAAGTCTCCCGGAACTTTCTCTCCTCCGAACGTCAGCCCGAAAATGTCGGCAATCTGCGTAGTGAAGATGGTGACGGCAATACCGCTTGTAAAACCTACGATGATGGGATAGGGGATAAACTTAATGACAGCTCCCAGCTTGAAAACTCCCAGCAGGATAAGCAGTACGCCTGCCATCAGTGTGGCGACAATAAGCCCCGATTCACCGTATTGCTGGATGATGCCATAGATAATGACGATGAACGCACCGGTCGGTCCTCCAATCTGTACCTTGCTCCCACCCATCAGGGAGATGATGAAACCAGCTATGATAGCCGTAATGATACCTTTCTCCGGTGATACGCCGGAGGCGATACCGAATGCAATGGCAAGCGGGAGGGCAACGATACCTACAATGATACCTGCCATCAGGTCTGCCATGAACAGTTCTTTAGAGTAATTTTTTAAAGCCGTGTATAGCTTTGGTCTGAATCCGAACGCTTTCATTATAATCTACTTTTTTATACGTTTTTTTATACAGAATGTAATGTATATATTGCAAATTGCCTGCAAAAGTAGATAAAATAATGGATATTAGTGAACACAACTGTGATGTATTTTGTTTTCCTTATCAGATATGTGCTATTAATTATGTCTGAAATGCCTCTTCGGGTTATCGGTGAAGATAGATTCTTTCTATAAGACGATAAATAAATCCGATGGGGCAGAGGTGTGATTATTCCAAACTAAATTCGTAATTTTGTGTTGTTTATAAACAGTACGAACGACATTTATACGTAATTATATTAACTAATAAAAAAAGAGACTATGGCTAAAAGTGTTAAAGGAACTCAGACTGAGAAGAATCTGCTGACTTCATTCGCTGGTGAATCACAAGCAAGAATGCGTTACACTTATTTTGCAAGTGTAGCCAAGAAAGAAGGTTACGAACAAATCGCCGCTATTTTCACAGAAACGGCTGACCAGGAAAAGGAACACGCTAAACGTATGTTCAAGTGGCTGGAAGGCGGTATGGTGGAAATCACCGCTTCTTATCCTGCAGGTGTTATCGGCACTACCCTGGAAAATCTTCAGGAAGCTGCTGCCGGCGAACACGAAGAATGGTCATTGGATTATCCTAAGTTTGCTGATATTGCAGACGAAGAAGGTTTCCCCGAAATCGCTCTTATGTACCGTAACATCGCCATTGCCGAAAAGGGACACGAAGAACGTTATCGCGCTTTTATCCAGAATATAGAGACTGCCAGCGTATTTGCCAAGGAAGGCGAAGTGGTATGGCAGTGCCGCAACTGTGGTTTCATCTACACCGGTAAGGAAGCTCCTCAGGTATGCCCGGCTTGCTTGCATCCGCAGGCTTACTTCGAAGTAAAGAAGTCAAACTATTGATGATAATTTCCTCATAGAGAGAACAAAGTCCCGCAGAGCGAAAGCAAGCTCTGCGGGGCTTTTTGTTTGCTGTGACAGTCATATAGCTTGTAATTGCTGCACATTTGCTGCAGCGTCACTGCAAACAAATTGCAGTGCGACTGCAAAACTGTTGCAGTGCTGTTGCAAATCAATTGCAGTGCTGCTGCAAACCGGTATGCAGTGACGCTGCAAAAAGTATGCAGTCGTTTTGCAGTGGCTGTACAGTACGACAGCAAGCTGTGTATGGCGATGCTGCAGCGGGCAGAGAAGGATTAATAGCCGGTTGTTGGAGATGTAGGGGGATTAATGGTTGCTTGGAACACTATTGAAAGTGCTTCATAACTGTTGGCAGCATCGGTTATTTCAAGCAGTTTCTCCCAGTTGGCTACCGGTTCCGTCTTGTGGTTGATGCGTTTTTCGGCTTTTATTCTTAATGTTCCGTCTTCAGTGGTGGCTTGGACAATGAAAGCGCCGCAGTCGTTTTCTACTTTTACGTTCAGTCTTTCCAGGCCTTCGGGAGAAATTCGATAACCTTCCGGCAGATTGACTGTGATGTCCCATTGGTAACAACGGGGCATCTCCCAATAAATGTCCTCCTTGCGCAGGCGTTGTTCGCCTTTCAGCTCTGGCTGTGACCCTATCAACCGACCTACGGAGAGAACAAAGTTTGTACCCGCTTTCTTTACGTATCCGTCCAGTACATAGTCCACTTGATAGGCAAGTGCCGCACTGTCTGCCCGGTTTCCGATGCTGAAAAGCTGGTAGCCGAGGAGTGTTTCCAGTCCTTCTTCCGAGCCATGATAACCGATGATTTCATTACGGTAACGCTCTTTCTCCTGCTCCCGTTCACGGCGGTAACTTTCGCGCAGGTCGGCATGGAATTTTTCTTTGGTTTCGTCGTAGATGGTGGCTGTAATACCCAGTTGGCGACGAACGGAGTTGTAAAGGTCCTCGTCCATAATGAGGTAGGGTTGGAAGTGTTCTTTCAGTGCACCGCTCATCTCTTCCCGGCGGCTGATGTGGAGAGTGGTGCCGCTTATAGAAGCGTTTATGGTAGCCATATCCCGGTTGTCTTGGGGGGTGGTGGAGGGAAGGGTAAGGCATGTGTTGTCTTCCAGTATGGCTTCTTCGCCTTGCAGGCTGGCAGACACTTCACCGGGAACAGCATAGCAGGCCGGTGGAGTATAGCATTTTCCGTTGGATTCCAGATAGATAAACCAAGTGGTATTGCTGTAGTTGATGAGCTGGTCCAGAGGCTCCCGGGTATCTTTGGTCGTGATTCCTGTCCGGTGGGGAATACCTGCTTTTTCCAGAAGTTCGTGCATCAGCAGGATGAAACTGGCGGGAGTATAGTCTGCACCGTTTTCCATATACCGGTAATAGCAGTATTGGTAGAGATAGTCCATCAGTTTCTTATCGCTCCATCCTTCGGCTTGACGGGCTTTGAGGGCTTTGGATATTTCGCCTTTCCGTCCGCTGCGCAGACCGGACCAGTTGGTGCCGGGAGCCTTCATGGAGGCACGTGTGTCATCTGTCATCAGTTTTGGATTGGGGTTGGCATATAGTCCCGGCTTGCGGGCGCTGGGTGGCATCCAGGCATAGGGTGTCTTGCTGTTGTAGATGTACATCAGAATCATGGGCGTTTGCCGGGCACTGTTGTACCAGAAGTCGGGAATGACACGTCCGGAGTCTCCGGTATGCAAGTCGAGGATATGGTTTCCTTCGGTATCGGTGCTATGGTCGAAGTCCCTTGCTCCGTTCAGGCAACGGTAGAAAGTGCTCAGCTTGGGGTCTATCTCGCAATGGACGGAATAGGCAAGCAGAGGATAGCTGTCCATAAAGTAAAAACCGAAAGGTTCGGGGTTCTGGTTGTTCAGTATGGTGTATCGTACGAAGAACAAGTCGATGATGTCTCCGATTTCCAGTCCGGGTACGGCCAGCTTGTTCCATTTCTCTTGGATGTTGTGGCTACGTGGGTGGCCGCCTTCATCGGTTTCCATGTACTCCTGCGGGGCTGTTTCCTGAATTGTTCCGTCCGGTTTGATGATGCGCACACCCAGTATACGCTGTTGTTCATTGCGGGTGTAGCGTTCTTTTTCCTGGGAAAGGAAGCTGAACTGTGACATCTCTTCCAGTGCACTTTGGCTGTTGATGTATACCATTTGGCGGTAGATGCTGCGGCAGGTTATCTGTTGTTTGGTCAATCCCATTCCCCACCAGTCCAACTTGGTTTTCCGGGTTACCTCCAGACGGCTGTGTGCGGCAAGGATAACGGCGGGTTCGTTTCTGTATTTCTCGGGTACAGTCATATTTTTAAAGTCGGGCAGGTTCAGCGACCATACTTCATTGCGCACTTCGCTTACGAGCGCAGCATATTTGTCTTCTTCCTTTTGGGCATTTAGTCCCGAAGTGGCAAGTAACATCAGCAGCAGTAGGAAAGAACGTGTTGTTTTCATGGTGATGGCGTTTTATGTTCAATTATTTGTTTAAAGGGTGCTTTGCCGGATTACTATCTGTTCGTTGCAGGCTTTTTTCCATTGTCGCAGGGCATCATTCCAAGCAGGGATAAGAGCAAGTGGAATACGTTTTCTGCGTATCTCCATCACTTTTCGGAAGTGGATATATCCTGCTCCGGCGCGGTAGGAGCAACTGAGGATGCCCTGATTCGTTTCAATGTGAAAGTCTGCAGGCAAATAAGACACGGCATATCCTTGTGGAATATCAATCGTTACCTCGCGTATAATACGGCATCTCCACGGCAGTAGGTAATCCTGCTTGCGGCGGGTGGTGTCAATGGGCTGGTGGAAGAAGTCTTCGTGCGGGTCTGCTTCGAGGCAGTACTCTCCATCGGCCGATTGTACGGCAGCGGTATTGTTTATCTGATTGTTTAGCAGGTCTGTCTGCTTCTCCTTGGGGGTGTCATGGTAGAGACTGAGCAGGTATTCCTTGTATTCGCCCGTACTTACGCGGATGGCGGTGCCTTTCAGGGTAGGGGGATTGCTGTCCGTCATCAAGCGATAGTGATAATTGAGACTGTCCGTAGAGGTAGAGGCATCCTGCTGGGGAAGAGTCAGTATCAGGCAGCTGTCTCCGTTTTCTACCAGTGCTTTTCGGCCTTGTATACCTTGGGGGATGTCTTCGGGCGGTAGGTATCGGTAGGTGGCATCCAGGCAATATCTTTTCCCTTGATGGAAAAGAAGGCAGAAGGCATGGTTGATGGCAGCCAGTGTCGGCACTTCGTCGGGAGAACTGGCGATGTCGTCCGTACCGATATAGGCCATTCGGGCATCGAATCCTTGGGCTTTCAGCAATGTGCGCAGCAGGAGTGCCATTCCCTTGCAGTCGCCGTAACGCTTGCGCAGCACTTCGGCAGGCCGGTCGGGCCGATGTCCTGCCAATCCGTTTTCAAAGGCGATGTAGCGTATGTTCTGCTGTACGTAGGCATAGGTGCGGCGTATCTTCTCCAGTTCATCGGTGCATCCGGCAGTAATTTCATCCGTCAGCATTTCGGCTTGGGGGAGAGTGCAGTCCACCTCGGCCAGTCCGTTCAGCCAGCGGTACATGGCCTGTACATCGGCAAAGGGACCGGTCACCAGCAGATGGGGATAAAGGCAGTTGTCTGCGGGAGCAGCTTCTTCCTTTCGGGTGGCAGGCACTCCTTTTAAGGTGTAGACAAAAAGGGAATCCCCTTCCTTATTCACGCTCTTTTCACACCGGATGCCGGGACCGAAGTTCTTCTCCACCAGCCGGAAACGGGACAGTGCGGCAGGAATGGTGACGGTGATACGTTTCTTGCGGATGAAGTATTCCTCCGGAAAGTAGATGTGTGTAAAGTAGCGCAGGTCATGGAAGGTACGGTTGAACTGTACGGCCGCCTTTTTCCCCTGCCGGCTTAGGGAGAGGTTGAAGTAGCAGATACGGGTATCGTCGAAGAATACATTTTCCGGTGTGGCATGGCGGTGGATGGCTTTGGGGGCAAGTACTCCCTTAGCTTTGGCTTCGTCCAGGGAGATGAATTCGCCATAGAACATATGAGGTTGTACGGTAGCTCCCATTCGTGAAGCTTCATATTCGGTCTTTCGGGTGTTTTGTACGATGGGGTTGTTTCCCGGGCCTTCTTTAAAAACATAGCTGTCTTCACAGCAGTTGATGATGATATTGTCGTCCATCGTCTGACTGTAGAGACAGCTTGAGAAAATATACAAAAAAATGAAAGAGAAATATTGTTTCCTCATGATGGAGAGGATTTATGTTTATTTCTTGGCGTGCGGATAGTCTATCGTGTAGTGCAGTCCGCGGCTTTCCTTGCGTTCCATGGCTTGCTTTGTTATCAGGTATCCTACGTTTATCATGTTGCGCAGTTCGCACAGCTCTCGGGTAGCCTTGCTCCGCTTGAAGAGTGCTTCTGTCTCCTCGTAAAGTATGTCCAGTCGGTTCCAGGCACGTGTCAACCGGGTATTGCTGCGGACAATACCTACGTATGCCTCCATAATCTGGTTCACTTCCTTCATGCTTTGTGTGATGAGGACACGTTCTTCGGTGGAAATGGTACCTTCGTCGTTCCATTCGGGAATGTCTTCGTTGAAGTCATAACGTTCCAGTACGCTCAGCGCGTGTTTGGCTGCCGCGTCGGCATAAACCACGGCTTCAATCAGTGAGTTGCTTGCCAGACGGTTGCCACCATGCAGTCCGGTGCACGAACATTCGCCGATGGCGTACAGGCGGCGGATGCTGCTCTGTCCGTCCAAATCCACCTTGATGCCACCGCAGAGATAATGGGCGGCGGGGGCTACCGGTATGTATTCCTTTGTAATGTCTATACCGATGCTGAGGCATTTCTTGTATATGTTAGGGAAGTGCTTCTTGGTTTCTTCGGGGTCTTTGTGGGTGACGTCCAGATACACATGGTCCTCACCGCGCTGTTTCATTTCGTTGTCGATGGCACGCGCCACGATGTCACGCGGGGCCAGCGAGAGTCGCGGGTCGTACTTCTGCATGAATTCTTTTCCGTCTTTGGTACGCAGCACGCCGCCATAACCGCGCATGGCTTCGGTGATGAGGAACGAGGGGCGGTCTCCCGGATGGAAAAGAGCTGTGGGATGGAATTGGATGAATTCCATGTCTTTCACTGCTCCCTTGGCACGGTAGACCATGGCAATGCCGTCTCCCGTGGCCACCAGCGGGTTGGTGGTATGGCGGTAAACGGCTTCGCAACCGCCCGTTGCCATGATGGTGACTTTGGAAAGGAAGGTATCCACCTCGCCCGTCGCTTCGTTCAGCACATAGGCACCGTAGCACTTGATGCCGGGGGTGTGGCGGGTAACGATGATTCCCTGGTGATGCTGGGTAATGATTTCCACAGCGTAATGGTCGGTCAGTACGGTGATGTTGGGGTGTTGCTTCACAGCTTCAATGAGGCTGGTCTGTATCTCTGCACCCGTATTGTCCTTATGGTGGAGGATGCGGAATTCGGAGTGGCCGCCTTCTTTGTGCAGGTCAAACTCTCCGTCCTCCTTTTTGTCGAAGTTCACTCCCCATTTGATAAGCTCCTTGATTTGTTCGGGGGCATTGCGCACCACCTTCTCTACGGCTTCACGGTCGCTTATCCAGTCACCCGCAATCATGGTATCTTCGATATGCTTTTCAAAATTGTCTACGGCCAGATTGGTGACAGAGGCGATACCTCCTTGTGCAAAATAAGTGTTTGCCTCTTCCAAACCTGCCTTACAAATGAGGGCTACTGTTCCTTTATGCGCTACTTTCAGCGCAAAACTCATACCGGCAAGTCCGGAGCCGATAACGAGAAAATCGAACTTTCTTACCATAGGTTTTGTGTATTAAACGCCGCAAAGATAGTGTAAACCAAACGTAGAGCAAAATAAGCGGGCTTATTTTTATTTGTTATGTAAGGTATTGTTTCAATACTTCATCCAGGGATTTTTCTTTGGGCAATTCCATGTTCTTGCGCATGCGCGAACGGACTACGTTTACACTATTCCGGTTGATTCCCATGATAAGGGCTATTTCGTCGGTACTTTGGTTCATGCAGATGAGCATGGCCAGCAATTCTTCGTTGCGGGTCAGTTGAGGATAACTTTCGCGGAGCTTGGGCAGATAAGAAGGATGTATGGTGGCAAACGACCGGCGGAATGTGTTCTCATCTTCCCTGCTGAGCAGGCTTTGCACGGTGAGCTGGCGAATGGAGTTGAGGTTATTGGTAGCCATGGCCCGTTCTATTTCTTCCGTCAGTTGTTCGTTGCGGCGGTTCAGGTCTTGCTGCCGGGTAATGAGGGTCTGTATTTCCCGTTTGTTGTTTTCTATAAGCTGGTGGTTGGCCTTCCTTCGGATGATGAAATAGGCTGTAGTGGTGATAAGTAGCAACAGTAATGTAATGGAGATGCAGATGTTGTAGAACAACTGCTGTTGCTGCCATTGCACTTGTGCCGAGAGCAGTTTGTTTTCTTTCTCTTTTTGGTTGGCATCAAACCGGATGTTGGCTGCTGCCACAGCACGTTTCTTTTCGTTATTGTCCAGAGAATCGGCAAACTGTCGGTTACGGATGTAGCAACGAGCAAAATCGTCGTTCATGCCTTTGGCCAGATAGTAATCCATTAATATCTCGTTGGCATCGCGGCCTTCCATGAACTTCATGTTGATGAGGTCTTGTGCAGCCCGGTCTATCAGGTGTATGCCGTTTTGCTCCTTCCCGGTTTGCAGTAAGGCCCGGCCTAGGTGGAGGTTGAGTTGGTATTTGGCCCATTGGGGCATCCGCACGGTATCGGGACAGATGCTAAGGGCAAGTTGCAGTGCTTTTTCCAAAGAGTCGGGATAGTCCAGATAACTGTTTACCGTTTCTACTTTGTTTACGAATACGCCCTTAAAGCTGTTTTGTATCATTGACAACTTTTCTCCCAGCCTGAGGTAGTGGAATACAGAGTCCTTTTGATTCATGTTACGAAAGATCTGGGCACGGTAGCGGTACAAGTCTCCCAGTCCGAAGCTGTCTTTCAGCATGGAGTAGTATTGGGCTTTTTTGTTCATTTCCAGGGCCTGGTCGTACATACCCAGTTCGGCGTAGAGATTAGCTTGTTCTCCGTAGGCAATCACTACATTTCCAGGTGCTATGCTGTCGTTGTAAGTGGCTATGGCTTCTTGGTTAGTGGCTATAGCTTTCTCGTATTCGCCACTGAGGTGGTAATAGATGCCCAACCGTGACATTATCCGCAGCATGTTCGGGAAGTTTCCACCTTTCCGGTAGACATCTATTGCTTTTTCCAAAATTTGGATAGCTTTGGGTAGATTGTTTCCGGAGTACATGTAGACACCGCTTATGATTTCTGCCTGCCGGATAAAGTCATTGGCACTGGTACAGACCGGTAACTGGAGGTAGTCTTCTGCCAGTCGGACAGCTTCCGGGTTATTGCCATACAGTTGGTTCAGTCCGGCCTTGAAGCTCAGCAGTTCGTGCGGGCAATGTTCGCGGATGAGGGGATGGTTCCCAATGCTGTCCATATAGTCGATGCCGTCTTTGTATTGTTTGGTGTTTATGTAATTGTTCCCGCAGGCATTAAATATCTTGCGGGCATAGTAAATCAGGGTATCTGTAGTTCCGTTTTTTTCTGCCGATTCCAGGATTTCGGGCAAGGTCTGTTTGGCAAGATCCAACGTTTGTCGCGCTTTGTTTTCGAGTAGTAAGGCATTGATTTGTTGAAGGACATTGTTCCAATGCCTCATTTCGTCTTGTTCCGAAGAGGTGGAGCGGTTGGTGCAGGCTACAGCTACGAGAATCAGAAGTAAAAATGAAAGTTTTTTGGCATTCATATTTTGTGGACTGTTTGTTTTGTAAGGCAAAGATATAATTTCTTAATTTAAAATTTACAACAATGGACTTGTTTTTTGTTTCTTGTTAATTATTTGATAATAAATATAATATGAAATTGTATATCAGATTGTATATCGTATTCTTATGGTTAGGTTGTGCATATTTTGCAAATTTGTATCAAAACGATTGTAAATATGTATAATGGTGAAATAAGATACAATGAAAACAAAGAAAACAGTGACACCTTTTAATATGCAGGAGATTGCCAGAGCTTTGCGCGAAATGATTTCGGAAGATTCTCCCAATGCTTCGGAGGCTTTGTTGTCCGGAACTCGTGAGGCTGTATTCCGTGAAATCTTTATTTTTCATTATCCTTCTTTTTTAGAGAAACTTTATCAGTCTATTCCGGAGGTGGATAAGGATGAAGAACTGATATGTATGCTGGTAGCTCTTGGACAGTCTGTAAAGGAGATTGCAGAACTGATTTATTTTTCGCCGGAACGGGTAGAATTGTTATGTGCTTCGGTCTGCCGCAAGCTGAATGTGACGGAAGTTCGAGAAATGGAGATACTAATGAAGAAGTTGTTATCATAAAAATACGTACCTTAGCGGCAAAAATCAGATAAAATGAATCGAATCTTTCATGCGCGCATTGCTATGGGGCAGTATCTGTTTCTCATCCTGATAGGTATTCTCGCCGTCTATATGCTTTGGTACAAGTCTCCGTTCCTGGCTGCTATTTTCATGCTTTGGCTGGTGGTTATTATCGAGAAGCTGATTCATACCACCTATACCGTAACGCCCGACGGGAAGTTGGTGCTGTCCTTCGGCCGTTTCTCCCGGAGTAAGGAAATTCTGATGAAAGACATCACTTCTGTGGAGCGTGCTTCTTCCATGCAGGTAGGGCGGTTTGCGGTGATGCGCTATGTGCTCGTGAAATATGGCGAGGGCAAGTGTGTAGTGCTTCTTCCCGTCAAGGAGGAGGAGTTTATCCGGTTACTGGAGGAACGGAGAGGGTGAGCAATAGGGTGTGCCCACGTATGCGATTCCGTTTTAATCTGCCGTTATCGGTTCCATGGTAATGTCTCCTGTGTAGCTTTCCGGAGTTGTTTGTATGAACTTTCCCTTTATCTGTTTTTCCGTTTTTGTATATTCACCTGCGAATGTCAGCGTATAGGTAGCTACAAGCTTGCTGTAGTGTAGTGTTCCTTTTATGATGAGCCGACAGTGAGGTTGTATGCTGATGGTGGAAGTACTGCTGTTTGGACCTTTGGCTTTTGTTGTTTCGCTGCCATATTTTATGGTTGCCCCACTTAACAATAGTTCATCTCCAAACATGTAAGGGGTATTGACGAACACATCTTCTTCCCCCATCCATACAAATGCTTCGGGGTCGTTGCTCTGAAAGGTGGTTTCCTGCCATGTGTCTTCGAAGGGGGAGTTTGTGGTGGTGATACTATTGTTTAAATTGTTTTCCATGATGAAGGGCAGGAGCTCTACATCATACGTACTGAATCCATCCCCTTCTTCAAAAGAGTATTGAATATCTTTGAACAGATATTTTTCAGCATCTTTAATTTCGTCTTTATCATAACAGCCGGTCGTGCAAACAATCAGCATGGCGGACAATACGAGGTGGAATAGTTTCTGTTGTTTCATAGCCTTTACTTTTTGTGGGGATGTACATGCAAAGATAAGTTTATTTTTTGAAACTGTTCATAATAAGCACTTTATTTTCCTGATAATATAGTCTTTCCGTAGAGGCAGATTGTTTTTGAATCATAAATAAAGCTTAATTTTAGCTCTTCTGTTTGCAGTTTTTTGGATGTGGCAGCGTCCATTATGTAAAAAAGAAACGGATATGAACTTGAATTGTGCCATTTTGCATGCGGACCCGGAGATTACCGGAAGATTGGAAGAGTATATCGGCAAAGTTCCTTTTCTCTCTTTGCACGGAAAGTACGGCAATCCTCTTGAAGCGCTGAAGGATTATTATGAGACAAAAGTGGAAGTTTATTTTGTCGGCATCTATCCGGTGGAAGAAGGTGAAATCAACGGAATGGATTTTTGCAGGCTCTTGTCCTCGTCTACTCGTGTCATTTTCATTACAGACACCGACCGCTATGCTGCCGAATGTTTCCGTCTGGATGCGTTGGACTATCTGATGGACGGGCTCAATTTCTCCACGTTTTTCCAGTCTGTCAGCAAAGCGGCACGCTGGTTCTCTTTGCAGGATGCAGGTACGTCCGCCCCCAAGCAAAGGCAAGGTCCGGAAGAGGTTCCGAAGGTGATTTACATGCGGTGTGACAACCGCATCATGCGGCTCGACCTGGAACGGATAAACTATATAGAAGGTATGGGCGATTATGTGAAGATTTTCTGTAAAGATGCCCCTAAGCCTATCTTGAGCTTGTGTAGCATGAAGTATATGGAAGAAAAACTTCCGGCCGATGAATTTATCCGCGTACACCGTTCTTTTATTGTCCGCATGGACTGCATCAGCGCCATCGGGCGCAGTACACTGCTCATAGAGCAGAAGGATGTCCCCATTGGCGATGCTTACCGCGAAAGGGTGAAAGGGTATGTGTCCAGGCTGGCAGTGTTGTAATACCCTGTTTTCAGATACTATATACTTTGTTTGTTGGATCTATAGTTCCAGCGTGCTGCATCTATATATGCAACGCGTTGCATATATAGATCCAACAAATGATAATCATTCGGTGTAAAATCCGTGTAATCTGTGGTGAACCGGAACCTTGTATTACTTTAGTTTTGCTCTCGAAATCCTTTCCCCGAACGTCAAGTTCAGATTCAGGCTGAATCGGCTTTCCTGCATCAGATTGCTGCGTGTGTTCAGTTGTTTCCGCCAGGTGGCGCCCAGCGAAAGATAGGAGTACCGGATGGGGAAGCTCGCCCCTACACTGGCTTCCAGATACTGCATCTTCCCGCCTTTCAGGTTGATATAGGAGTTGCCGAAACCTATTCCACCCATCAGCTCGGTGGAACGTGCCAGACGTGGCTTGGTAATGTAGCTGCCTCCCAGGTTCACTTTGTGCTGGTTCTCGTATTTCATGGAAGTGTAGGAGGAGGAGTTGCGGCTCCAGTCCAGGTAGTTGTAGTCGGCGGTCAGCACCCAGCGTTCGGTGGTTATGCTGAGGCCGGTGCCGAGGTGCATGGGCAGATATTGTGTACGGCTGTGGTATCCTTTATCGAGGTTCTCGCTGGTAGATGAGTTGCTGTAAGTCAGTGTATTGTCGTGGCTGATGGGAAGGGAGGGAGCAAATACCAGCCCTGCCGCCCACTTCCGTTGTCCGGTCGCACCCCATTCGTAATGTATGCCGAAGTCCGCATAAAAGGCCTGTTTAGAAGATTCGTACTTTACGACGGCGCTTTCCTGCGTTTCGCTTTGCGTCACTGTGCCCGCTATCATCCCCAGATTGATGCCGACCGACAGTTGCCTGCTCAGTGCAAAGGCATTGGTGACGTAGCACCGGTATAGTCCGCCCGTACCCTCAAAGAGCGAGTAGGTGTAGTTGCCGGGCATTCCCTCTATCTCTTCTTCGGTCTGGATGACATAGCCCACACTGCTGTATGGTGCTGCACCTACAAGGGCATACCAGCGCGGCAGGACACGGAAGCCCATGCTGATGCGGTTGGGGTTGCCGGTGAAGTTGGAGCTGTGTTCGCTCAGAAAGGAGTAGCGGGCATATGAGGCAGATGCACCCACATCGAACGTGAAGCAGGCGGTGTCCATGCGGGTGATGGCTGCGGGGTTCAGCGTGTTCAGAAATCCGGTACGGTTCAGGGCGATGCCCGTGTTGCCCATGCCGGCATAACGTCCGCCGTCACCGGCACTCAGTTCGCCCACTCCGTACATGGAGGTGGGCAGGTTGGTGGTGTTTTGTGCCACGGCAGTGAGGCTTGCCGTACACAGACTGCACAGCAGAAGGGGAATCCGGTAATGGCGTTTCATTGCTCGTTGTATATTTTGAATCTTACGTCTAATCTGCATTGGTTTTCTTGTTCGGGGTCGTTGGTGAAGATGACCTGGTTGAAGGTGGTGGTGCTTTCTTCGTCTGTCAGACTCATCAGCAGTTTCTGCCGCTTGATGCCCGAAGTGCCGTAGTTGTTGCGGATGAATTCGGTGAGGTCGAAGGAGTAGTAGGTCTCTTTCCCGTACATCTCGTCGATGGTCAGGTCGCCGGTCTGTACGGTTACGCCGTCACTGCCGTATACGTAGTCCTCCAGCACATTGTTCTCGTCCGTGATATAAAGGCGGATGTCATTGGGAAGCTGGCTCACTTCGTTGTAGCTCCGGGCCAGAGGATAGAGGTAGAGTGTGGCGCTCTCTATGGAGACTATCTGTCCGGCACTTCCGAGGCTGTTGAGGTAGGGGAATTCCAGTTGGTTGTAGTAACCCGTCAATCCCTGCATATAGGCCAGGCAACCCATGTCGCTGGAGTGGACGAGGTTCTCTATTCCGCTTTTCAGGGAAGCAAGGTGGGTGCCGGTGGGGTCGTGCCGGATACCGGTATAGGCATAGTCGGTGTTTACGCTGAAAGTCAGCACTTGTCCGGTCCGCTGGTTGGAGACTTCCTGGTAGTGGAGGTTGATGCTCATGGCAGAGTCGTTCACCATGAATCCGGTGATACACTGCCCGTCGTTTTCGGGAACAAAGGCCAGTCCGGGGAATTTCTTCTTGAACTTGTCTTGGGTATCGAAGTAGTCGTCCTGCGCCACGAGGTCATTCAGCAGTTGTTGTCCCCATGAGTCGGGCAGGCGGACGCTTACTTCCTTCTTCCGCCCCGGGCAGGGGGTGAAGGTAAAGCTGAAGAGCGGGGTATCTTCCGTCGGGAGTACGGTGCTGTTGTAAAGGTCCTCGTCGTTGTCCAGCACGATAGGGTTTTTCAGCCGGTAGATGGAGATGCGCTGTTGCGTCAGGGTATCTCCCCAGAAATGGCCCGAAGGTATCATTCGCAGTACGAGGGAGTCGAGGGTATAGGTATAGTCTGTGTTGGGGGTGAAGTCGGACGTGGAGTATTCGGCATAGTAGGTGGCGGATACTTCTCCCCAGGCGCTGCTCCGGTAATGTCCCAGCTGGCAGATGCTGTCGCCCCGGGTCTCTATGGAGTCCAGCAGGATGGTGCTGATGTCTACCGAGCAGGTGTCTGCGTATACATTATAGAAGGAGCTTTCCACGAGGCTCTTTCCAAGCTGCGAGTTCTCGTCCTGGCAGGCGCAGAAGATAGCGAGGACTGCGAATAAGCTGTACAATGACTTCTTCATTTCTGTTCTTTTAGTTGGCGGCAAAGGAAAGGCAAAACTTTTATATCTTCCTACAAAAATCGGCGTTCGGACGTTTTTTATCGGTAAAGGCGTTTAACGGGAATTTCGGACTGTTCGTCGGTTATTTTTGTCGGTGTGGTTGCGGTGGTTTACTTTTGCGGACAGACAAAAAGGACCTCCCGCAGCTTCTTGTTTTGGAAAGTGGGAAGTATAAAGCTTAATCATTAAAAAAACAATAAACAATGAACAGACTATTGGTAGGAATAATGTTGCTGGCCATCGTGTGCATTGCCGGCAGTTGTACGGACGAGGATGAATACACTCAGGGGCAGTGGATGAAGAAAGCCAGCTATAACGGTGTGTACCGCGCTTATGCCTCCGGCTTCACCATCGGCAATTATGGATATTTGTGTGGCGGCTTCTACGGAGCGAACAAGGATTACCTGAACGACCTTTGGGAGTATGACATGAGCCGGAACAGCTGGACGCAGTGTGCCGACATGCCCGTTGCCGGGCGCAAGGCTGCCGTGGGCTTTGCCGTGAATGGCAAGGGATACATTACGACCGGTTCCGTGAAGGACGGCTCCTCGTCCTACTGTGTAGCAGATACCTGGGAGTATGACCCTGCCACGGATACCTGGACACGGAAAGACGACTTCAAAGGCGGAGTACGCGACGGTGCCCTGGCTTTCAGTATAGGCGGATATGGCTATGTCGGTACGGGCTGCAACAGCGACGCTACCGGCAGCGAGAGTGCCTACAAGATGGACTTCTACCGTTTCAACCCCAATGGCGCCGAAGGTTCGCAATGGGAAGCGGTGAGCGGGTATGGAGGCGAGAAGCGCTACTTCGGTACGGCATTCGTCATCGATGAGGTGGCCTACATCTGTTGCGGGCGAAACAACAGTACCGATCTGGTGGATTTCTGGAAGTTCGACGGAAGCAACTGGACCCAGTTGCGTGACATTGCCGATACGGACTCCGACAATGACTATGACGATGACTACGCCATCACACGGTCCGAAGCCGTATCCTTCGTCATCGGTGGAAGGGGATTTGTGGCTACGGGAATACGTAACAGCACTTCCTTGAGCAGCGACTACTGGCTGTACGACCCTGACAAGGACTTATGGTACGGCGATTCCGATGACGACTTTACCCCCATTACAGATGTACATAATTATCCTTCCGGTGCTTCTTCGCGCAGGGCTGCCGTTGGTTTCTCTACCGGCGAACGTGGTTTTGTGCTGACAGGAACAAGTGGTACCAGCTACTTTGATGATGTGTACGAACTTCTACCCGATGAGGAAGAGGAAGTCTGATTCGCCCCATAACTGAACGGAACTTATGAAGCTGATGTTTATTATGATAAAGATAGGTGTACCGGCTGTGATGGCGGTATGCCTTTCTTGCTGTTCGGGTCATACTGCCGGCGGTGGCAATGAGTTGAAATGCCGGGTGATGGAGGTGGAAGGCGGTTACGGCTACGTGGTGCTGCATGGAGCCGATACCCTGATATATCAACCTTTTATACCTGCTTTGAGCGGTCGCCTGCCATTTGCAACAAAGGTGGAAGCGCTGGCGGCCGGTCGGTTGGTATGCCGCAAGCTTGCCGATGGGCAAGCTCCGGCATTGAGCAGGGAGGAGGTGGAGTCTTGTCTGACAGACACCGGACTCTAATCTTCTAAAGAATCCTTTACTTCGTGATGTATTTCCGAGCAGTCATAAGGGTATCTCTGCATGAATTTACCCTTGAGTACCTTCTTTGTATCGCTACCGGGACGTGAAAGAGTGGCGGTGAATGTCACTTGAAGCCGTTTGTAGTAGATGGTTGAAGTGTATATGTTCCATTTCATACCTACTATGTCTACTTCAAAATGTTTATATCTCAGTTCGTCTTCTTTGTAATACTTGCCTTGGTTGATGAAGAATAACAGTTGTTGTCCCATGATTATTTTTCCGTCTTCTATGTGGTTGGGCAGATAGATGCTACGTTTCTCCGGGTCTATGCTTTTGAAGGTTTCATCAGAGTGCCCATCGGGTATGAATGCGTATTCTGTCCATTTATTGATGAATGGATAGTAGTCATGCTTGTCGGTTGTGTTTCCCAGATTTTCATTTTTATAGGTACTCTTATCAGGTCCTGTTCCGGCTTCTTTCACTCCGTCACCTTCTTCCACGCTGTATTCGATGGACTCTATCTGATAGAAGTTAGTGCACGGTTCTTGGTGTATGATGATTTGTTCCTTGTAGAGTCCCGTTTTCATCTCAAGGTTGATGATGAGGCTACGGGATTCACCTAAGTCAAAGTTGTCTTTAAAGTGCAGGATGAGATGGCTGTCGGTGTCCCGTTCCAAGTCCCACCATTTATAATGCAGGCTTCCCGTACCTTCCAGTTGTGGGAGCTTGTTGCCATCCATCATGAGGTCTCCCCATGGGGTGGTGATGGAGGTTATGCGCCAGTCGCCGCGTGTTAGGTCTATCTGCAGGGTAGAGGCTTCGCCCTTCACGGTAGTTTCCTGAAAGGGCGAGAGGCGGATTTCATCGCTATCATTGCAAGCCGTCAGGCCGCAAAGGAAAAGAGCGAACAAAAGGATGGATTGGAATAAGTCAGTCGTTTTCATGTTGGTTATTATTTGATTATGTCCATTGGACGTGGCATTCTTTGTAAATGCTGCACGACAAAGATAATTATTTCCTCTTTACGCTGTATTCTCCGAAAGAAAGAAGTACTCTTTTTTGCCGGATAATACGGGTTTTATTAACTTGCGCACAAATTATCGCTAATCATTAACCACTAACCATTAATTCCATGAAATACCAAGTTGCCATTATCGGTGGAGGTCCTGCGGGATATACTGCTGCCGAAGCTGCCGGAAAAGCAGGATTGAGTGTCGTACTATTTGAGAAGCAGAGTCTCGGTGGAGTGTGCCTGAATGAAGGGTGTATCCCTACCAAGACCTTGTTGTATTCGGCCAAGACCTATGACGGAGCCCGCCATGCTGCAAAGTATGCGGTCAGTGTGCCCGAAGTATCGTTCGATTTGCCCAAGATTATTGCCCGCAAGCAGAAGGTAGTGCGCAAGCTGGTATTGGGAGTCAAAGGAAAGCTGACTGCCCATGGTGTGACGATTGTCAGCGGAGAGGCCACAGTGACGGACAAGAATCATGTGGAGTGCGGCGGAGAAACCTACGAATGCGAGAACCTGCTGCTCTGCACCGGTTCCGAAACCTTTGTCCCTGCCATTCCCGGCATAGACAAAGTGTCCTATTGGACTCATCGTGATGCACTGGATAACAAGGAACTGCCCGCTTCGCTTGCCATCATCGGCGGCGGTGTCATCGGTATGGAGTTCGCTTCTTTCTTCAACAGCCTGGGAGTGCAGGTAACCGTCGTCGAGATGCTGGACGAGATACTGGGAGGCGGTATGGACCGAGAGCTGGCGGGTATGCTCCGTGCAGAGTACGCCAAGCGGGGAATCAAGTTCATGCTGAGTGCAAAAGTAGTGTCTGTCATGCCGGATACTGCCGAAGCTTCTTCCCTTATCCAGGTGAATTATGAAACAGCCGACGGTCCCGGTTCCGTCGTTGCCGAACGGCTTCTGATGAGTGTCGGGCGCCGTCCGGTAATGAAAGGCTTCGGATTGGAGAATCTGGGCTTGGAAAGAACGGAGCGCGGAAATGTCTTTGTCAACGGACAGATGCAGACTTCAGTTCCCGGAGTATATGCTTGCGGCGACTTGACGGGATATTCCTTGCTGGCGCATACAGCCGTCCGCGAGGCAGAAGTAGCCATACATTCCATCATTGGCAAGAAGGATGCCATGAGCTACCGTGCCATCCCCGGCGTGGTATATACCAATCCCGAAATAGCCGGTGTGGGCGAGACAGAAGAATCCCTGCAGAAGAGAGGCGTTGCCTATCGTGCCGTGAAGCTGCCGATGGCGTACAGTGGTCGCTTTGTAGCAGAGAATGAAGGAGTGAATGGCGTCTGCAAGTTACTGTTGGGCAGTGACGATACCGTATTGGGGGCACATGTCTTGGGTAATCCCGCTTCGGAAATCATCACGCTGGCAGGCATGGCTATTGAACTGAAACTTACTGCCGATGAATGGAAGAAGATTGTCTTTCCGCACCCCACGGTGGGAGAGATATTCAAGGAGGCATTGTAGAACCCATGACTATTGTTTCATATAAACATAAAAGATGAAAACCGTAAAGCTAATCACCTGCGACGATGCCTTTCAGGCACATGTTATTCAGGGTGCCTTGGAGAATGAGGGCATTGCGTCTGTTTTGCATAATGAAAACATGTCTTCCGTGATGCGCGGATATGTCCGTGATGTCACGGGAGTGGATATATTTGTCTATGAGGACGAATATGACAATGCCCTCCGTCTGCTTGAACGGAACCAGATGATTCCGGAACAGTTGAGGTACTGCCCCCATTGCGGTTCGGATGAGATTAAGTTTGTGCTGAAGAAGAGCCATCGGGTGCGTGCTGTGGTGGCTGCTGTTATTGCGGCATTGTCGGCCGCACCTCCGGGCACTGAGCATTGGGAGTATGTATGCAGGAAGTGCGGCACTCATTTTGAGAAGCCGGTGGCGAAAGGAACAGTTGAAGAATAATCAGGTGTTTATTCTTTTAACCGCTTTTCAATCCAGTCCCGGTTTTTACGTCCCAATCGGCTTTCCGCAAAATCCAGGAAAGCCGATGTGTCTGTTATATGGGCTTGGATGACACCTGCCAGAAAGTTGAAGAAAGGTTCTTCACCCACTCGGACAAGCAGGTCGGCGAGTAGTACTGACCCTTTCCTATAGAGGGCAAGATGCGCTTCGCGGTCGTTGCGGTCAATACCCCAGATAGGACGGATATGGCGTGTTTCCTTACGGTAGGCGTCGATGTAAGCGGCATAGGCTTTTTCGCCGCGGGCGTGGCGTATGTATTGCAAAGCACTGAATTCGGCAAAAGATTCGTTCAGCCAGTCGTGCCAAGATTCCACCGGAGCCTTGTTCCACCAGAAGTGGCCGATTTCGTGGGCGGTGTTCTTGAGTACATATTCATTGAATGTTCGGGAACTGAGCATAATGAAATTTTTACGGCTGTACCCTCCTGAGGTGCCGGAAGCTGAAAGCAGGAATTTCATGTAAATATCCTCATCTCCCGCAATTTTATAAAGGCGTCGGAAGAATTTCAAGGCATTGTAGCAACATTGAAGTGCCGAGTCTGCACCGGCATCCGGGAAGTCTGTATAGATAAGTTCAATGGTAGTTCCGTTATCATTGATGCGGCGGCTTTTCAGCATGGGTGAAGCCAGGATAACATTGTCGAAATTCTCCCAAGGTTGCTCCATTTCCCACATCCCTTCTTCTGTATGGGAAATAATACCTGAGCCGCTCACCGTATAACCGTCAGTGATGCCGATTCGTAAGTGCGAATAATCTGCCCGGTTACCGTTGCAGACAGGATACCATCCCGTATAGTAACCAAGTTCAATCCAATGGTCATTGAATGATTTTGCAGGGCCCTGCACTTCCTGCATGTAGAGTGTGTAACGGGTATTTATGCGGCAGCGGTCATCGGCTCCTGCCGGCCGGTAGAGGGTCAAGGTCCGTCCGTCGGGAATGAATTGGGCAGGTGCTGGGGCAAGCGTATCGAAACGGTAGGTTATCTCCCGGCTGCTGTGGCGTAGTGCGTCGATACGGGCATGGCGCCATAGTACCAACGAGATTGAGTCACTGTCATGGAAATCGACTTCAAACGAACCGCCAACTTCGACTTGTCGGTTCGGTACATCAATCTGTACGGTTAAGTCATAACTGACAATGCGCGGAGATTCTTGTGCCCGAAGCATGGGGGAGAAAAGGAGGCATATTGTAAAGCTGGCAATTGTAAGTTGTAGTTTCATGGTACATCAATTTTAGAGTGATAGTAACTGGGAGATTTTGCCTATGCAATCTATGCAAAAGTAGTATTTTTAAAGGAATATTAAGATGGATGGCTGGATATAATTTATGAAAAGACTACCTCGTTGTTGTTCATTTGTAAGATTGTCGTACTTTTGCCTTTAAAGATAAATATATTTATGAAAAGGATATTGTTGCTGTTAATTTTATCCGTCTGCCTGCTCCCATTGTGGTCCCAAGAGACGGTAACTCCGGTGAAGCCGCTCTCTGCGCGGATTGATGCGTTGATAGAACACAAACTTCCCGCAGGCTCTAATGTGGCCATTTCGGTCTATGACCTGACTGCCGGCAAGCCCTTGTACGGCTATCAGGCGGACAAGCTTTCCCGTCCCGCTTCCACTATGAAGCTGCTGACCACCATTACCGCCCTTTCCCGTCCCGAAGCCGACGAGCCGTTCCGTACGGAAGTGTGGTATCAGGGAACCATTGAGCGCGATACCTTGCAGGGGAATATGTATGTGATAGGCGGTTACGACCCGGAGTTTGATGAAGAGGCATTGGATTCCCTGGTGGCTGCCGTGGCCCGTTTCCCCTTCTCTGTCATCAAAGGCAAGGTGTATGGAGATGTCTCCATGAAAGACTCCTTGTACTGGGGCAGCGGCTGGTTGTGGGATGATACTCCCTATTCCTTCCAGCCCTACCTCTCACCGCTGATGCTGAATAAAGGAGTGGTGAAGGTTACCGCCACACCCGGCGAACGGGGCGACAGCGCACGCCTTGAATGCACTCCCGCCTCTTCCTATTATACACTGACGAACAAGACCCAAAGCCGTACCCCTTCTGCCGGACGTTTCCGTGTGTCGCGCGACTGGCTGGTGAACGGGAACAACATCACCGTGACGGGCAACGTCGATGCCCGCCGTGCAGGTACGGTCAATATATTTTCTTCGCAGGACTTCTTCATGCATACCTTTATGGAACGGTTGCAGGCACGGGGCATCCGGTGCATTCCGGCGGCAGAAGCGGAAGTCTCTTACCTCTTCGGTGAGTTCCGGCAAGACAGCCTCTCCGTACGGATGGCTTCCTATGAAACTTCCGTGCAGGATGTGGTGAAACAGATAATGAAGGAGAGCGATAATCTCAATGCCGAAGCCATGCTCTGCCGGTTGGGTGTGCAGAGCAGCGGAAAGAAGCGTGTCTCTGCCGAGGACGGGCTTTCTGCCATCCGCATGCTGATAAAAGAGATGGGATATAACCCCGATAGGTATAATCTGGCAGATGGTTGCGGCCTTTCCAATTACAACTACATTTCACCGGAACTCTTGGTTTCTTTCCTGCGATATGCCTACTCGCGTACGGATGTTTTCCAGAAACTTTATAAGGCTTTGCCCATTGGCGGCGTGGACGGTACACTGGAGTTCCGCATGAAGAAAGGCACCCTTTCCCACAGAAATGTACATGCCAAGACGGGTTCCTTTACCGCCATCAACTGTCTGGCCGGCTACCTTAAAGCCCGCAACGGACACGAGATAGCCTTTGCCATCATGAACCAGAATGCACTGTCGGGCAGGGAAGCACGCGCTTTCCAGGATGCGGTGTGTGATGAAGTGATACGTTGAGGTTTAGCCATCGTAAAGTTGACCTTTAGCGTCGTAAAGTTAAGGTTTAGCTTCCTAATGCAGACCTTTACGGAGTGAGCCCCAAGAGTAGGGGAAATCATTCCTCTTTCGTATTGCGGTAGCGTGCCGGAGACATACCCAGATAAGACTTCACATACTTCCCGAAGAAAGACTGGTTGGGGAAATTAAATTCTTCTGCAATCTCCTTGATGGACTTGTCCGAATGCTTCAGCCGGTACTTGATGTGTTCAATGGCATTCTCGTTTATCAAGTCCAGCGGTGTACGTCCGCATGCCTGCTTGATGACCTTCGAAAAGTGTTTGGGGCTATAGCAGAGTGCATCGGCATAATATCCTACAGAACGGTGTATGCCGTTGTCTTTGGACAACATCTCTATAAACTTACGCAGGATATAGTCGGACTGTTTGATGCTTTCTTTTGTATCGACTGTCATTTCTGAAGGGTTCACTTCTTTGTTGAGGTGTCCCAACATCTCACAGAAAATGGCAGAAAACAAGTATTGCATCACTTCCCTGTGATAGTGATGAGGCTCGTCGTTTATCTTTGCCATAAGCAGTTCTCGGTAGAATTTGAAGATTTCCTTGTCCCCTTCCTCCCCGACAGACTTTATGGGATTGTTGTGGATATGCATAACGGTATTCCATGTATCCTTCTCCATCTTGACCACGCGTTGTAGGAACTGTGTGGAGAATGCGGCAAGCCTTATCTTGTGCTTCGGGCTTACCATCGCGTGGCTGATAATGGTATTGGGAAGGCCGAGCAGTAAGTCGCCTGCTTCCAGTTGGTAGGTTTTGTAGTTGACGTCCAACTGGATGCAGCCTTCTAGACAGATAGCGATAAGGAAGCATCCCAATCTTATTGTATCTTCATTGTAGGGGCTTCCCTCCAGACTGTTGATTATGACAAAGTCATTGTCTACATAGTCAAGGACATGTTCGCTGTTTTTAAAGTCCGCGATTTCTACGATTTTTATGTTCCCTTTCTCCATATTCTTCCTTTTTCGTTTTGCAAAGTTGGTGAATAATGGGAAATATGGGATGTTCCATTATGCGGCTTTCTTGTTCTATATGTCATTTATAGACAATTCATTAGCCTTAAAAAAGATGAATGTCGAAAAAGGAACATCTTTGGAGTGTAATTGGTCATTATGGCGTTGTTCCTTTCTCCTACTTTTGCCACCAGTTTTAACAAAAAGACAATGAGAAAAAGTATGATTACATTGAACAGGAAATGGATACGGCTGATAGGGATTGTCGGTTGTACAATGTGTTTGGCATCTTGCAAGCAGGCATCGGATGCTTCCGGAATGAAACCTTCTTATGCTACCATGAAAGTGGAGGCGACGGACAAAGAGCTTTCCACTTCGTACTCAGCAACGATACGCGGACGGCAGGACATAGATATTTATCCGCAAGTGTCGGGTACCATCGAGAAGTTGTGTGTGACCGAGGGGCAGAAGGTGCGCCGGGGACAACTGCTTTTCATCATCGACCAGGTTCCCTACAAGGCTGCACTCAAAACGGCCGTTGCCAATGTGGAGGCTGCACGTGCCGCACTGGCTACTGCCGAACTGACTTATAACAGCAACAAGGAATTGTATGCGCAGAAAGTGGTTTCGGAATTCAGCCTGAAGACTGCCGAAAACAGCTACCTTACCGCCAAGGCGCAACTCTCGCAGGCCGAGGCCCAGGAGATAAGCGCACGCAACAACCTCTCCTATACGGAAGTGAAGAGTCCCAGCGACGGGGTGGTGGGGGCATTGCCCTACCGTGCAGGGGCATTGGTCAGCCCCAGCTTGCCGCAACCGCTGACAACGGTCAGTGACAACAGCGACATGTACGTTTACTTTTCCATGACCGAGAACCAGTTGCTCGCCCTGACACGCCAGTACGGCAGCATGGACGAGGCGCTGAAGAACATGCCGGCGGCAGAGCTGCGTCTGAACGACAATTCCGTCTACGACAAGAAAGGTACCATCGAGTCCATCAGTGGTGTCATCGACCGCCAGACGGGTACGGTAGTGGCACGCGTGGTCTTCCCCAACGAATCGCGCCTGCTCCATAGCGGGGCATCGGGCACGGTGGTGGTGCCTGCCACGTATAAGAACTGCATTGTGATTCCGCAAGAAGCCACCGTACAGTTGCAGGACAAGACATTGGTATACAAGGTAGTGGATGGCAAGGCCGTCTCTACCCTGATTACCGTGGCAGGAATAAATGACGGACGCGAATACGTGGTGCTGGACGGACTGAAAGTGGGTGACGAGATTGTTTCCACAGGTGCCGGACTGCTGCGCGAAGGAACGCAAGTGAAATGATGATTGCTATTTTATCAACTATCAATGACCCATTAAGATGAAAGGAAATATATTTATAAAACGGCCGGTGATGGCTATCTCCATCTCCGTACTGATTCTGGTGATAGGGCTTATCTCGCTCTTTACGCTGCCGGTGGAACAGTATCCTGATATTGCACCTCCCACGGTGTACGTCAGCGCCAACTACACCGGTGCAGATGCCGAAGCCGTATTGAACAGTGTCATCATGCCGTTGGAGGAGAGCATCAACGGTGTGGAGAACATGATGTACATCAGCTCTACCGCCACCAATGCTGGTTCTGCCACCATACAGGTCTACTTCAAGCAGGGCACGGACCCCGACATGGCTGCGGTGAACGTACAGAACCGCGTATCCAAAGCGCAGGGACTGCTGCCTGCCGAAGTAACGAAAATCGGTGTGACTACCCAGAAGCGACAGACCAGCTTCCTGCAAATCGGTGCTTTGGTAAGCACCGACGGACGCTACGACCAGACCTTCCTTGCCAATTACCTCGACATCAACGTGATTCCGCAAATCAAGCGTATCGAGGGTGTGGGTGATGTAATGGAGCTGGGCGATACTTACAGTATGCGTATCTGGCTGAAACCGGAACGGATGGCGCAGTATGGACTGGTTCCCTCGGATGTGACTGCCGTATTGGGCGAGCAGAACATCGAAGCGCCCACCGGTTCGCTGGGCGAAAATTCAAAGAACGTATTCCAGTTTACGATGAAATATCGCGGACGCCTGAAGAGTGTGGAGGAATTCCAGAACACGGTGGTCCGTTCGCAGAGCGACGGTTCCGTGCTCCGTCTGAAGGACGTGGCGGATGTGGCGTTGGGCACGCTGACTTACAGTTTCCGCAGTGAGATGGACAGCAAGCCGGCTGTACTTTTCATGATGTTCCAGACGGCAGGCTCCAACGCAACCGCCGTCAACAAGCAGATTACCGCACAGATAGACGAGATGAGGAAGAGCTTGCCCGAAGGGACGGAGTTTGTGACGATGATGAGCTCCAACGACTTCCTCTTCGCTTCCATACACAATGTGGTGGAGACGCTGGTCATTGCCATTATCCTGGTGATTCTGGTAGTGTACTTCTTCTTGCAGGACCTCAAGAGTACGCTTATACCGTCCATCTCCATCATCGTGTCGCTGGTCGGTACGTTTGCCTGCCTGGTGGCTGCGGGGTTCAGTCTCAACATCCTGACGCTGTTTGCGCTGGTGCTTGCCATCGGTACGGTGGTGGACGATGCCATCGTGGTGGTGGAGGCTGTGCAGTCCAAGTTCGACGCCGGATATAAGTCTCCCTACCTTGCCACGAAGGATGCGATGGGCGATGTGACGATGGCTATCATCTCTTGTACCTGCGTGTTCATGGCGGTGTTTATCCCCGTGACGTTTATGGGCGGTACTTCGGGTGTGTTCTATACGCAGTTCGGCATTACGATGGCAACGGCAGTGGGCATCTCCATGATTTCGGCATTGACGCTTTGCCCCGCCTTGTGCGCCATCATGATGCGTCCGTCGGACGGTACGAAGAGTGCGAAGAGCATCAACGGACGGGTGCGTGCGGCATACAATGCTTCGTTCAACGCCGTGCTGGGCAAGTATAAGAAAGGTGTCATGTTCTTCATCCGCCACCGTTGGATGGTATGGACTTCATTGGTAGCCGCCATCGTGCTGCTGGTCTACTTGATGAGTACCACCAAGACGGGGCTTGTGCCGCAGGAGGACCAGGGTGTCATCATGGTGAACGTCAGCACCTCGCCGGGCAGCACACTGGAAGAAACCACGAAGGTGATGGACAAGCTGGAGGACATTTTGAAACATACCCCTGAGATAGAGCACTATTCTAAGGTGGCAGGCTACGGGCTGATGTCCGGCCAGGGAACTTCCTACGGTACCATCATCATTCGTCTGAAGGACTGGAGTGAGCGAAAGGGAAGCGAACACACGTCCGATGCTGTGGTGGCACGCCTCAATGCCCAGTTCTACGGTGTGAAGGAGGCACAGATATTCAGCTTCCAGCCGGGTATGATTCCGGGCTACGGTATGGGTAACTCCCTTGAGCTGAACCTGCAGGACAGGACGGGCGGTGACAGAACGGTGTTCTACGAGTCGGTGATGCAGTTCTTGGGTGCCTTGAACCAGCGGCCCGAAGTGGCGATGGCGTATACCTCTTATGCCATGAACTTCCCGCAGGTATCGGTAGATGTGGATGCGGCCAAGTGCAAGCGTGCAGGCATCTCGCCGAGTGCGGTGCTCGATGCGTTGGGCAGTTATTGCGGTGGAGCTTATATCTCCAACTACAACCAGTTCGGTAAGGTGTACCGCGTCATGATGCAGGCATCGCCCGAATATCGTCTGGACGAGCAGGCGTTGAGCAATATGTTTGTACGCAACGGTGCGGAGATGGCTCCGGTCAGTCAGTTTGTGACATTGAACCGGGTGCTTGGTCCGGAGACGGCCAACCGCTTCAATCTGTATAGTGCCATCTCTGCCAACGTGAATCCGGCAGAAGGATATTCCTCCGGCGAAGTGCAGAAAGTGATTGAGGAAGTGGCGGAACAGACATTGCCGTTGGGCTACGGTTACGAGTACGGTGGCATGGCACGCGAGGAAGCCAGCACCGGTGGTGCGCAGACGGTCTTTATCTATGCCGTGTGTATCTTCCTCATCTATCTCATTCTGGCATGTCTCTACGAGAGCTTCCTGGTGCCGTTTGCGGTCATCTTCTCCGTACCGTTCGGGCTGATGGGGTCGTTCCTCTTTGCCAAAGTACTGGGATTGGAAAACAACATCTATCTGCAGACGGGTGTGATTATGTTGATTGGTCTGCTTGCCAAGACAGCCATTCTGATTACGGAGTATGCCATCGAGCGCCGCCGCAAGGGAATGGGCATTGTGGAATCGGCTTACTCGGCTGCCCAGGTCCGCCTGCGTCCTATCCTGATGACGGTACTGACGATGATATTCGGTATGCTTCCGTTGATGTTCTCCAGCGGTGCGGGCGCCAACGGCAACTCTTCGCTGGGTACGGGTGTAGTAGGCGGTATGCTTGTAGGAACATTGGCATTGCTTTTCGTCGTTCCGGTGTTCTACATCATTTTCGAGTATCTGCAGGAGAAAATCCGTCCGCCGATGGAGGAGGAAGCCGATGTGCAGGTATTGCTCGAAAAGCAGAAAAGTGAGGCCGAACGGGCGAAGAATTGAGTTTATGCAGAGGAAACGGAATAAAAAAACAGATTGGAACAATGAAGAAACATATCATCCTATTGTCCGCCGCCGGTTTGCTGTTCAGCAGTTGCGGCGTGTACACCAAATACAAACCCGCTACCGAGGTTCCCGACGGCCTCTACGGGGAAGAAACGGCCGCTTTTACGGAGAGCACCGACGGTTCTCCGGTGGCTACCGAAGACAGCCTGAACCGTGGCTTGGGCGGAATGGACTGGCGCGAGCTTTTCACTGACCCCCACTTGCAGGCGCTTATCGGGCAGGGGTTACAGAACAATACCGACTACCAGTCGGCACAACTCCGCGTGGAGGAAGCCGAAGCCACCTTGCTGTCCGCAAAGCTTGCTTTCCTGCCCTCCTTTGCCCTTGCACCGCAGGGCACGGTGAGCAGCTTTGACAGCCACAAGGCTACGCAGACCTATTCGCTGCCCGTCACTGCCAGTTGGGAACTGGATATTTTCGGCCGTATGCGCAATGCCAAGAAACAGTCGAAGGCGCTCTATGCGCAGAGCCGGGACTATCGCCAAGCGGTGCGCACCCAGCTCATTGCCGGGATAGCCAATACCTACTATACCCTGTTGATGCTGGACGAACAACTTGCCATCTCCAGGCAGACGGAAGAGACTTGGAAGGAAACCGTTGCTTCTACCCGTGCGCTGATGAATGCGGGCATGGCTGATGAGTCGGCAGTTTCGCAGATGGAGGCTGCCTACTATCAGGTGCAGGCTTCCGTGCTCGATTTGGAAGAGCAGATAAACCAAGTGGAGAACAGCCTTGCTTTGTTGCTGGCAGAGACACCCCGCCGTTATGAACGCGGTGTGCTGGCCGAGCAGCAGTTCCCCGCAGACTTTTCCATAGGAATTCCTGTTCAGATGCTTTCCTGCCGTCCTGATGTCCGTTCGGCTGAGCAGACACTGGAAGCGGCGTTCTACGGCACCAATGCGGCGCGCTCTGCCTTCTATCCCTCCATCACGCTGGGCGGGAGTGCGGGCTGGACCAATTCTGCCGGTTCAATGATTGTGAATCCCGGCAAGTTCCTGGCTTCGGCAGTGGGTTCGCTGACGCAGCCGCTCTTTGCCCGCGGGCAGGTCATTGCACAGTACCGCATAGCCCGTGCCCAGCAGGAGGAGGCTTCCCTTGCCTTCCAGCAGACATTGCTGAATGCAGGCAGCGAGGTGAACGATGCCTTGACTGCCTGGCAGACAAGCCTATCCAAAAGCGAACTGCTGGACAAGCAGGTAGCTTCCTTGCAGACAGCTGCCCGCAGCACTTCCCTGCTGATGGAGCATGGCAACACCACCTATCTGGAGGTGCTTACCGCCCGGCAAACATTGCTCAACGCACAACTGGCACAGACGGCAAACCGATTTTCTGAAATACAAAGCCTGATTAACCTCTACAAGGCGTTAGGGGGAGGTCAGGAATAGAGTGTCATCATACTACTCTCTCTGCATCTTCACTTTAAATGTGAAGGAAGGGCTGTCCGGGAAGTGATTCCGGGGCAGTCCGCTTTCAATGAATAGGAGGGATTAAATGGAGGCAAGTATTTCTCTGGACAAATTATTGCAGTTTTTCACTCAATGCGAACGATAAGTGTTGGCTCGGTGAGAGATCGATTGAAGAAACTGAAAAGGAAACTGAAGCAAAAGATAGTGAGTTTACCGGTAAGAAGGAGGTTTTGCCAGGAATTGATACAGGGATGTAGTAGGTACTGAAATAGCTTGTTGTTGGAACTATAGATGCAGCGTGTTCCATCTATATATGCAACGCGTTGCATATATAGATCCAGCAAACCGGAAATATACATGCAACGCGGTATATCTTTCGGGCGGTTTTTCTCCGCCTTTTTAGGGAGCAGTTTATTTATACTGTGCCCAGTCTACATTCTTCATGTCTCCACTTTTGGCCAGCTCAGCGTGCATAGCCAGTGCGGCGCGCAGGGCATGGGGAGTCTGTGACTTGCCGTCGGTCAGTTTCAGGTAATCCCACAGAATGTTCTTGTAGTCCGGATGGACACAGTTTTCGATGATGGCTTGTGCACGTTCTTTCGGACTCTTGCCGCGGAGGTCGGCCACACCTTGTTCGGTGATGATGATGTTGACGTCATGCTCCGTGTGGTCCATGTGCGAAACCATCGGCACGATAGCCGAGATTTTACCTTCCTTGGCAACGGACGGACAAGTGAAGATGGAGATATAGGCATTGCGGGTGAAGTCACCGCTTCCGCCGATGCCGTTCATCATCTTGGTTCCGCCGATGTGCGTGGAGTTCACGTTGCCGTAGATGTCGGCTTCGATGGCGGTGTTGATGGAGATAACACCGAGTCGGCGCACCACTTCCGGGCTGTTGGAGATTTCCGACGGACGGAGCACCAGCTTGTCGCGGAAGAAGTCCATATCCTGGTAGATGCCTTCCAGACAGTCGTTCGTTACGGTCAGTGAGCAGGCGCTGCCGAATTTCACGCGGCCTTCGCGGATAAGTCCGATAACAGAGTTCTGGATGACTTCTGTGTACATTTCAAAAGCGGGGATGGTCTTGTCACGTCCCAAAGCACCCAATACGGCATTGGCAATGTTGCCCACACCGGATTGCAGCGGCAGGAAGGTAGGCGGAATGATTCCGCGTTTCATGTCGGCGGCAAGGAAGTCGGCCACGTTCTGTCCGATTTTGTCGGTCAGCGGGTCGGCGGCGGCAAACGAACGTGCCTCGTCCGGCCAGTTGGTCTCCACTACGCCGACAATCTTTTTCGGGTCTACCTGGATGTAGGGCAGGCCGATACGGTCACTCGGTTTGTAGATGGGGATTTCGCGGCGGTAAGGAGGGTCGAGGGGTTCGTAGACGTCGTGCAGGCCCATGGCGTTCTTGCTGTGGGCGGCATTCAGTTCCACGATAATCTGGTCGGCCAGGCGGCAGACAGTCGGAGCGATACCGCCGGCTGCCGTCAGGTAGATTTTACCGTCGGGAGTAACCTCGCATGCCTCGATGATGGCAACGTTTACTTTTCCCATGAAACCATAGCGTACTTCCTGCGCCATCTGTGAGAGATGGATGTCGTTGTAGGCTATTTCGCCATTGTTCACGGCTTTGCGGAAGTCGGAGTTGGTGGTGTAGGGCGCGCGGTAGCGGATGGCCTTGACGCGCGAGAGCACACCGTCGCAAGAGTCTCCGGTAGAAGCACCGGTGAAGATACCTATCTGAAACGGGTTTCCTTTTGCATGTTCTGCTTCCGCGATTTTTGCTAATTCAGCCGTAACGGCTTTGGCTGTTCCTGCGGGAGTAAATCCGCTCAAGCCGATGTTGTAGCCATGTTTAATCAGGCTCGCAGCTTCTGCTGCCGAAATGTAATTGAGTGCCATAATATAAATAGTTATTTTTTCGTGTAAAGATTCTGAAGGGGCTCGTAATTGGTTCTGCAATTATCGACTGTCTTTAATATTTCCGTTGAAGTATTTCTGACCAGATGATGGCTTTCCTCGCTTCTTCTGCCGAGTGGATGCCGTATTCGGACGTTACTTCATCGGATTCCTGCGGACGGGATGCCGGGGAGGGAGGGGAAGCCTTTATGGAAGTGTGCTTGGATTTGGCAGACGGTTTGGATACCGGCTTGGGCTTTTCTGCCGGCTTGGGGCCTTCGGGAATAAAGCCTCCGTAAGTATCTCCGCCCCAGTATTCGGGCAGTGGGTTGTCAACGTCGGGCATAGGTATGTCGGGACTCTTGTCAGCATTTTTATTTGCTTCTTTCTTAAACTGCTTGACGAGTCCGATTACTATGACAGCCGCAACTAACAGAAACTTGAAGACATCTTCCATATTCTTTTTGATTTTCCACCCAAAGATAGTGCAATTATCTCTTATCTTTGCTTTTGGGCAAAGTTAATTATTTAATCTGATTACAGCCAAGGAATTGGTAATAAAAAAGGGCAGCTTCACAGCTCCCCTTAATTTTTTTAACCTAAACCTTAACTATGAAAAAATCTAATGTTTCTTTCATTCCACAAATTTGTGAATTAATTTGCTCTATGCCAAATTAACACTCGGAAAATGTTTGCTCTCTTAACATAAATTAGCTGATAAGGCGCAGATTGACAACTTGTAATGGCATTTTTCTTTCATTTCATCCGTTTATTGGGAGGGAAGAAGTATCTTTGCGCTCCGGATGACAGATACCAACTTATGATATAAACTGATTTTAAACGAACTGATTATGGAAAAAGTAACGGGAGCAGACTTTAAATCTGCAACTGCTGATGACAACAAGAAGTTGTTTATCGAGACTTACGGCTGCCAGATGAATGTGGCCGACAGTGAAGTGATTGCATCCGTCATGCAGATGGCGGGATATTCGGTGGCCGACACCCTGGAGGAAGCCGATGCAGTGTTTATGAACACCTGCTCCATCCGCGACAATGCGGAGCAGAAGATTCTGAACCGTCTGGAGTTCTTCCACTCGCTCAAGAAGAAGAAACGCGGCCTGATAGTGGGTGTGCTGGGCTGTATGGCAGAGCGTGTGAAGGACGACTTAATCACCAACCATCATGTGGACCTGGTGGTGGGGCCGGATGCCTACCTTACTCTGCCCGAACTGATTGCCTCGGTAGAGGCCGGTGAGAAAGCAATGAACGTGGAGCTCTCCACCACAGAGACCTATCGGGATGTCATCCCCTCGCGCATTTGCGGAAACCACATCTCCGGCTTCGTCTCCATCATGCGTGGGTGCAATAATTTCTGTACTTACTGCATCGTTCCCTACACCCGTGGCCGTGAGCGTAGCCGTGATGTGGAAAGCATCCTCAATGAAGTGGCCGACCTCGTGGCAAAGGGTTATAAGGAAGTCACCCTGCTGGGACAGAACGTCAATTCTTATCGCTTCGAGAAGCCGGACGGAGAGACGATTACTTTTCCAATGCTGCTGCGCACCGTGGCAGAGGCAGCGCCGGGCGTACGTATCCGTTTCACTACCTCGCACCCTAAAGACATGAGCGACGAAACTCTCCAGGTCATTGCCGACATGCCCAACGTATGTAAGCACATCCACCTGCCGGTACAGAGTGGGAGCAGCCGCATCCTGAAGCTGATGAACCGCAAGTACGACCGCGAGTGGTATATGGACCGCGTGGCAGCCATCCGCCGCATCATCCCCGATTGTGGCTTATCTACGGATATATTCTCCGGTTTCCATAGTGAGACGGAGGAGGACCACCAGCTTTCCCTCTCGCTGATGGAGGAGTGCGGATACGATTCCGCCTTTATGTTCAAGTACAGCGAACGCCCCGGTACGCATGCTTCCAAGTACCTGCCGGACGATGTGCCCGAGGAGGTGAAGATTCGCCGTCTGAATGAAATCATCGCCTTACAAAACCGTCTCTCTGCCGAGGCGAATGCCCGTTGCGTGGGCAAGACGTACGAGGTGCTGGTGGAAGGTGTTTCCAAACGTAGTCGTGACCAGTTGTTCGGCCGTACGGAACAAAACCGTGTGGTGGTGTTTGACCGTGGCACGCACCGTGTGGGCGATTTTGTGATGGTGAAGGTTACCGAATCCAGTTCGGCTACGCTGAAAGGAGAAGAGGTAGCCGGCTGACGGGATAGAAAAGTCTCGATGACATCAGTATGATGACACCGGTATATAGAATAAAAGCACGAGCCGTGAGGCTCGTGCTTTTCATATTATAAACTTTAAATTTTATTCTGCCATGGCCAGAATATTCGCTACGTAGTCGGTCTTGTTGTAGCTTACCAGGGTCAATTCGGACTTTGGCGCGTCCTGATTGTAGAGTTTGTAAGCTACCGGCATGTTTTCATCGTTCAATTCATACACACTTTTCTTCATGTCTTTGTCATAAGCCTTGTGAGACTCGTTCCAACGTGCGTAGGACATGGTGATTTCATCATTGCCATATTGGTATGTCATCTTAAAGTAAGGTGTCCATTCGTCTTTTGTACCGTCCCACTTGGAGGCTTCCTTGCAGGTCAGGCGTTTCTGGTCGTCATAAGAGTATTCATAACGGATGTGCCGGTAAAGTTGTGCACCGTCTTGCTTAAAGATGGTCTTGGCAACTACTAATTCGTTTTTCACTTCTTCATTGGTGATGAAGTTGTTTTCCTGAGCTTTCACTTCTGTATTCATAACGCTTACGATAGTCATTGCTACGAATGCGACTGCCTTGAATAAATTTGTAGTTTTCATAATCTTTATTTTTAATTGTTGTTACTTACTCTGTTTCTTTTAGACGTTGTTCCCGATTAAAAAGTTGCATTCCAACTAATCTTTTTCTCAAACGCCTTCGCCTAATTATAGTCAATTCCCATGCCAAAGATTTAAGTTGTTGATAATCAATGAATAGATGCTTTCGAAAACTGTTCATTATCGGACAGTTGTCCGCTTAATATCGAACAGTTGGTCATTCGTTCCGCCAGCTGGCCGGAGCAAGCGTTTGTTTTCTTAAATCTCCTTAATGGAAACCCTATAAATCACTTTTTATTTGTTATTTTGCACCAAATTTAGGTATGGTGTGGTCTGTTTCATTCGGGCTGCACTTCCTTATTGGCAGAACGTTCGATGAATAAACTCACTATAAAAGCTTGTCCGTTATGTGGTGGAACGCATTTGGAGCGTGCCCTGACATGTGTAGACCATTATGCCTCGGGCGAAATGTTCCACTTATGCCGCTGCCGGGATTGCGGTTTCCTTTTCACGCAAGACTTTCCCGTGGAGGCTGAAATCGGTCGTTACTACGAAACTCCTGATTACATTTCACATACCGATACCCGCAAGGGGGCGATGAACTCCGTGTACCACTGGGTGCGCAACTATATGCTGGGACGCAAGGCACGTCTTGTGGTCCGTGAAGCACACCGCAAGGAGGGCCGTCTGCTGGATTTGGGTACGGGGACCGGTTACTTTGCCGATGCCATGCAGCGTCGCGGCTGGCAGGTGGAAGCTGTGGAAAAGAGTGCGCAGGCGCGTGCCTTTGCCAAAGAACACTTCAATCTGGATGTGAAACCCCATACGGCATTGAAAGATTTTGCACCGGGCAGTTTCGACGTCATCACCCTATGGCATGTCATGGAACATCTGGAACCCCTTAACGAAACGTGGGAAACCCTGCACTCCCTGCTGACTGAAAAGGGGGTGCTGATTGTAGCTGTGCCCAACTGCTCCTCCTTCGACGCAAAGAAATACGGGGCTTACTGGGCTGCCTACGATGTGCCCCGCCATTTGTGGCACTTCACACCGGGCACCATCCAGCAATTCGGTTCCAAGCATGGCTTCATCATGGCAGAGCGGCATCCCATGCCGTTCGATGCCTTCTACGTCTCCATGCTGACGGAAAAGCACATGAGGCACTCGTGTACTTTCCTGCGGGGAATGGTGACCGGTACACTGGCCTGGTTCAGCGCGTTGGTGAAGAAGGAACGCAGCAGTTCCATGATTTACGTGTTCAGGAAGAAAGGGTGAGAAAAGGGATTAGGGATTAATGATTAATAGCGACTGATTTACATAACTTGTAGCTTGTAACTCGTAACTTATAATTGGTATAATGAAAGCAAAGAATAACTCGGTATCCTATTTTGACATGCAGTTCATTACGTCCAGCATCAGTACGACGCTGGTGTTACTGCTGTTGGGGCTGGTCGTATTCTTTGTGCTCGCGGCTCATAATCTTTCCGTGTACGTCAAGGAGAACATCAGTTTCTCCGTGCTTGTCAGTGACGACATGAAGGAGAGCGACATCCTGAAGCTTCAGAAGAGGCTGGACAAGGAGGCTTTTGTGAAGCAGACGGAATACATTTCCAAGAAGCAGGCACTCCGCGAGCAGACTGAGGCGATGGGTACGGACCCGCAAGAGTTCCTCGGCTACAATCCTTTCACTGCCTCCATCGAAATCAAGCTGCATTCCGACTATGCCAATTCGGACAGCATCGCCAAAATAGAGAAACTGATTAAAAAGAATACCAATATCCAGGAAGTGCTCTACCAGAAAGACTTGATAGATGCCGTGAACGATAATATAAGGAATATCAGCTTGATGCTGCTGGGGCTGGCTGTGATACTGACGTTTATCTCCTTTGCGCTGATAAACAACACCATCCGTCTGGCTATATATTCCAAGCGTTTCCTTATCCACACCATGAAGCTGGTGGGAGCAAGCTGGGCATTCATCCGTCGTCCGTTTCTGCGGCGCAATTTCTGGATAGGTGTGCTGGCCGCTTTCATAGCCGACAGCATTCTGTGGGGAGCCGCCTATTGGCTGGTGTCCTACGAACCGGAGTTGGTCAAGGTGATTACGCCCGAGGTGATGGTGCTGGTGTCGGGTGCCGTGCTGGTGTTCGGTGTACTTATTACGTGGCTGTGCGCTTTGCTTTCCATCAACAAATATCTGAGGATGAAGGCAAGCACACTGTATTATATTTAACGCCTTGAAGTGCATAGAGAGAAAGCACTGTTATCGCAGCCTCCAAATAGTAAATTGTAAATAGTAAAATAGTAAATGTATAGATGAGTAAAGAGAAATTCGCTTTTGATAAGACCAATTTTATCCTGCTTGGCATCGGAATGGCGGTGGTTATCATTGGTTTTCTTCTGATGACCGGTCCCGCGTCTACCCCGACGACCTTTGAGCCGGACATTTTTAGTGTGAGACGCATCAAGGTGGCTCCGGTAGTTTGCCTGCTGGGGTTTGTGTTCATGATATATGCCGTGCTGCGCAAGCCTAAAAGCTGTCGTGCAGAGGAGTAAACTTTCAGACGCGGATTACACAGATGACGCAGATTGGAATATTAGAAATCCGTGTCATCTGCGTTATCTGCGTCTGAAAAATAATCAGAAAGAAAGTAGTAACAGAGCTTCCGGACAGCCCCTCCGGCAACTCAAGAACTTAAAAACTTAAACAAATTGGAATGGTTTGAAGCGCTTATCCTTGGGCTTATTCAAGGACTGACCGAATATCTGCCGGTGAGCAGTAGCGGACACCTCGCCATAGGTTCGGCATTGTTCGGTATTGAGGGAGAGGAGAATCTTGCTTTTACGATAGTGGTACATGTGGCTACGGTGTTCAGTACGCTGGTGATACTCTGGAAAGAGATTGACTGGATTTTCAAGGGACTGTTCAAGTGGCAGATGAACGAGGAGACACGTTACGTCATCAATATACTGGTATCCATGATACCTATCGGCATTGTGGGGGTATTTTTCAAGGACGAAGTAGAGGCCATTTTCGGTTCGGGACTGGTCGTTGTGGGCTGCTGCCTGCTGCTGACAGCTCTGCTGCTGTCTTTCTCCTATTATTATAAGCCGAAGCAGAAGGAGAACATCAGCATGAAGGATGCCTTTATCATCGGTCTGGCACAAGCATGCGCGGTGCTTCCGGGGCTTTCCCGTTCGGGCAGTACCATTGCAACCGGTCTGTTGCTGGGCGACAACAAGGCGAAGCTGGCACAGTTCTCTTTCCTGATGGTGATGCCTCCCATCCTGGGCGAGGCACTGCTGGATGGAATGAAGATGATGAAAGGTGAGGCGGTTGCAGGGGATATTCCGACGCTTTCGCTGGTGGTAGGTTTCCTGGCTGCTTTTGTTTCGGGCTGCCTGGCCTGCAAGTGGATGATAAATATTGTGAAGAAGGGCAAGCTGATTTATTTTGCCATCTATTGCGCGATAGCCGGTGTCATAACGCTCATATTAAGCTAAAGTCCCCTCCTTGTGTGGGGGAAAGACTGATTACTCCGGAAATCAATAAGAGAAAAATATTAAGTTGTACCATTTTATCCCCCTCCCTACCGGGGAGGGGTTAGGGGAGAGGCCAATGAATTTTAAAGAAGGAGAAGTCCTCTATTTCAATAAACCGCTGGGATGGACATCGTTCAAGGTTGTGGGACATGCGCGTTACCACATCTGCCGGCGGATAAAGGAGAAGAAGTTGAAAGTAGGCCATGCCGGTACCCTCGACCCGCTTGCTACGGGGGTGATGATAGTCTGTACGGGCAAGGCCACGAAACGGATTGAGGAATTCCAGTATCACACGAAGGAGTACGTTGCCACCATCCGGTTGGGTGCCACCACTCCCTCTTACGACCTGGAACATGAGATAGATGCCACCTATCCCACGGAGCACATCACCCGCGGACTGGTGGAGGAGACGCTGAAGAAGTTCATCGGCGAGATACAGCAAGTGCCTCCCGCCTTCTCGGCATGTATGGTGAACGGGAAACGTGCCTACGACCTTGCCCGCAAGGGAGAGGAGGTAGAGCTGAAACCCAAGTTGCTCGTCATCGACGAGATAGAGCTGCTGGACGACGGGCTGGATATTGCCGAACCGTGGATAAAGGTACGCGTAGTATGCAGCAAAGGAACCTATATCCGCGCCCTGGCACGTGACATCGGCGAAGCCCTGCAGAGCGGCGCTCACCTCACCGCCCTGGAGCGTACCCGCGTAGGCGACGTCCGGCTGGCAGACTGCCTCAATCCCCTCGATTTCAAAGAGTGGATAGAGGCGCAGGAGATAGATATTTAGTTATAAGTTATGGGTTATAAGTTATTTGCTATGAAGTGTAGCATACTGCCGGATAACTCATACCCTCTTATGACTAAAACAGACTGATATAAATAATAAATAACTCATAACTTATAACTAATTATGAAACTGTCGCAATTCAAATTCAAGCTTCCCGAAGAGAAGATAGCTTTGCACCCCACGAAGTACAGAGACGAGTCACGTCTGTTGGTGTTGCACCGTAAGACGGGTGAGATTGAGCACAAGATGTTCAAGGATGTTCTGGACTATTTTGATGACAAAGATGTGTTTATCTTCAACGACACCAAGGTTTTCCCTGCCCGCTTGTACGGTAACAAGGAAAAGACCGGTGCGCGTATTGAAGTGTTCTTGTTGCGTGAGTTGAACGAAGAGCTCCGGTTGTGGGATGTACTGGTGGATCCTGCCCGTAAAATACGTATCGGCAATAAGCTCTACTTCGGTGACGACGACTCCATGGTGGCTGAGGTTATCGACAACACCACTTCGCGTGGGCGTACGCTTCGTTTCCTTTACGATGGTCCGCACGATGAGTTCAAGAAGGCGCTCTATGCGCTGGGCGAAACGCCGCTGCCCCACAGTATCATCAACCGTCCCGTAGAGCCGGACGATGCCGAACGTTTCCAGTCTATTTTTGCACGCAACGAAGGAGCTGTTACGGCGCCTACCGCCAGCCTGCACTTCAGCCGCGAGCTGATGAAGCGTATGGAAATCAAGGGTATTGACTTTGCCTACATCACCCTGCATGCCGGCTTGGGTAACTTCCGCGACATTGATGTGGAAGACCTCACCAAGCACAAGACAGACTCCGAGCAGATGATTGTGAACGAGGAAGCCGTACGGATTGTGAACCATGCCAAAGACCTGAACCGCCAAGTCTGTGCCGTAGGTACCACCGTGATGCGTGCCATCGAGAGCACCGTCAGCACCGACGGACATTTGAAGGAATACGAGGGTTGGACCAACAAGTTCATCTTCCCGCCGTACGACTTTACCGTGGCCAATGCCATGATATCCAACTTCCACATGCCGCTCAGTACCCTGCTGATGATTGTTGCCGCTTTCGGCGGTTACGAGCAGGTGATGGAGGCATACAATGTGGCATTGAAGGAAGAGTACCGCTTTGGTACGTATGGAGATGCGATGCTGATTACAGACCGGTAATTATGGTTGTTTATTTCAGTCTTGGTACCAATCTCGGCGATAAGGAGCAGAACCTCCGCATGGCCGTCCAAAAGATAAGAAAGCAGATAGGGGAAGTGATTTCCCTATCTGCTTTTTATGCTACTGCCCCGTGGGGCTTTTCTTCCGATAATACTTTTCTGAATGCCGCACTCTGCGTAGGCACTGCTTTGGCACCTTTGGAGGTGTTGCAAACGACGCAGGAAATCGAGCGGGAGATGGGGCGTACGCATAAGTCTGTCAATGCAGTGTATAGCGACCGTGTGATAGACATCGACCTGCTGCTCTGTTTTGCCGATGACGGTACTCCCGTTTTGCTGGATACGCCTGAACTGAAACTTCCTCATCCGCTGATGCAGGAACGCCGTTTCGTGATGGAGCCGTTGGCGGAGATTGCTTCAGGCGTGGTGCATCCGGTATTGGGAAAGACAATCGGGGAATTGTTGCAAAATCAGTGTTAATCTCTGCTATCTGTAGCGCAGATACAAGATTTCTTTTTTATCTTTGCCTCCGAAAAGCGAAGATAGGCTGCACCTCAGCATAAAAAATGAACAAGTTCATTTTGTTCTGCGTTCGGTTTGCACTATCTTTGCCTCCGAAAAACGATATGTGGAGAGATTTGAGTAGCTTGCAACCACAGAAAAAAATGCTAAAACACATCCTTTTCTGACGGCATGTTTGTGTGCCGGATGCATCTACTCCACACACCTCCTTCCGCCATTCGTTGAATTATCAATTATCAACTATCAATTCTCAACTGAAATGGGATATTTATTCACATCCGAATCGGTGTCTGAAGGACACCCCGACAAAGTAGCCGATCAAATATCGGACGCTGTGCTTGACAAACTGTTGGCCTATGACCCCAGTTCGAAAGTAGCTTGCGAAACTCTGGTTACTACCGGTCAGGTAGTGCTGGCTGGAGAAGTGAAAACCAAAGCGTACGTTGACATGCCTCTCATCGCACGCGAAGTAATCAAGAAAATCGGCTATACCAAAGGCGAGTATATGTTCGAGAGCAATTCGTGCGGCGTGCTGAGCGCCATCCACGAGCAGAGCCCCGACATCAACCGCGGCGTGGAGCGACAGGACCCCATGGAACAAGGTGCCGGAGACCAGGGGATGATGTTCGGCTACGCCACCAACGAAACGGAGAATTACATGCCGCTTTCACTGGACCTTGCACACCGCATCCTGCAAGTGCTGGCAGATGTCCGTCGCGAAGGCAAGGTGATGACCTACCTCCGTCCCGACGCCAAGAGCCAGGTGACCATCGAATATGATGACAACGGCACACCCGTACGCATCGATACCATCGTAGTTTCCACCCAGCACGACGACTTCGTACAGCCTGCCGACGACAGCGATGCCGCCCAGCTGAAGGCCGACGAGGAAATGCTCGCCCAAATCCGCCGGGATGTAATCGAGATTCTGATGCCGCGTGTCATTGCTTCCATCCATCATGAAAAGGTGCTGGCACTGTTCAACGACCGTATCACATACCACGTCAACCCCACGGGCAAGTTCGTAATCGGTGGTCCTCACGGTGACACCGGGCTGACGGGACGCAAGATTATCGTAGATACCTACGGCGGCAAGGGTGCCCATGGCGGCGGCGCTTTCTCCGGAAAGGACCCCTCTAAGGTAGACCGCAGCGCAGCTTATGCAGCCCGCCACATTGCCAAGAATCTGGTAGCTGCCGGCGTTGCCGACGAAATGCTGGTGCAGGTAAGTTACGCCATCGGTGTGGCACGCCCCATCAATATTTTCGTAGATACTTATGGCCGCAGCCACGTCAATATGAGCGACGGTGAGATTGCCCGTAAGATTGACGAGCTGTTCGACCTTCGCCCCAAGGCAATAGAAGACCGCCTGAAACTGCGCAACCCCATCTATCAGGAGACTGCCGCCTACGGACACATGGGCCGCGAGCCGCAGACCATCGTCAAGCATTTCAAGAGCCGCTACGAAGGCAACAAGGACATTGAAGTGGAACTCTTCACCTGGGAGAAGCTGGATTATGTGGACAAGGTGAAAGCCGCATTCGGTTTATAATCAGCATAGCTTTACGGCTATTTATATAGAAGGCTGCCCTTCTGCAGATACCGATGTTTCGGAGGATGCAGAAGAGGCAGCCTTTGTTGTTTTGGTCTTGCTCTTCAAATGGATTTTTTCACCGGCAGTACAAACACGAACCTTGCCCCCTCCTTGTACTCCTTGTCCAGCAGCACTTTCCCTTTCAGCCGTTCGGCGATGAGGCGGCAGATATTGAGTCCCAGACCGGTGCCTTGCCCGAAGTTGTCGGCCTTTTCAAAGCGTTCGAAGATGGTTTCCGAGTATTCCGGGGGAATGCCGGTACCGGTATCGGTGACGGAGAAGGTGACGTATCCGGGATGCTCTGTGAGGGAGCAGTGCAGGCGGATTTCGCCTTGTGTGGTGTGTTTCTCTGCATTGGTAAGGAAGTTGATGAGTATCTGGCACACACGTTGCCCGTCGGTGCTCAGTTCGTAGCAGTCGTCCACTTCGGAGGTGTAGTAGAGCTTCACGCCTTCGGGCTTGCGGTGTTCAACGGTGGTTATGGCTTCCCGGCAGAGCTTGTTGCAACTGTGCGGCGCTATCTTCATGGTGTATCTGTTGCTTTCCAACTCGGCTGCGCTGAGGATGTCCCCCACCAGTGTAAGGAGGAGGTCGGAATTGTGCTGTATGAGATGGCAGAAATCCTGCCTTTCCTCTTGGGAAAGGTTCGCGTCGGGGGAAGTGATGAGTTGTGAGAAGCCCACGATAGAGTTGAGCGGTGTCCGTATTTCGTGACTCATGTTCTGCAGGAAGATGCTCTTTGCCTTGTTGGCTGCTTCGGCTTGGTCGCGCGCTTCGGAAAGTTCCTCGTTCTTGTGGCATAGTTCGAGGTTGACTTTACGTTTGCGGTGGAGGTAGAGCATCAGGAAAAGCAGGGATAACAGCAAAAAGCCGGTGACAATGCTGAAAAGAGTGATGCGGTAGCGCGAGGTGGCCTGTATGTTTTCCATTTTCAGACGTTCGGCGCCTATCTGGGTGTTCAGTTCGGCGATGTCCGACAGTTGCAGGAGATTGTTCGTCGAATCCAACTGCTGGTGGTATTTTTTCAGATATTTGATGGCATTGGGATAGTCTTTGGCGCATTCGTAAATGTAGGCATGTTGTTGCAAGCCTTTCTCGGACAATTGGTCAGCGTGGGCATGGGCCTGCTCATACTGTTTGTCCAGTATGTTCTTGCTGATGTGGGCTATCAGTAGGGAAACGCTGGCAGAGAGCTTGCAACGGTCCGCCATTTGTACGGCTTCTTTATAGCAGTCGTTGAATTCATCTATACGTCCCTGCCGGAATAGTACCAGGCATTTCTCTATCATGGCTTGGGCTATGTTCCGTTCTGTTTTGGCGCTCTTCAAGGCTTTTTCGCAATAGTCCAGTGCGGTGGCGTAATCTTTTTGGGTGTTACGGTAATATTCGGCAAGGCTTGAGTATAGTTGGCTGGGATCTTGGTCGGGCATATTCTTCAGCATATAGTCCAAGGCTTCCTGATAGTATTGGGCGGAGAGGTCGAAGTTTCCGCGTGATTTGTAGATATGGCCCATGGTTCGGATACAGCTGAAGATACCGTAAGGGTATCTGTCGGCAAAAGCTTGCTTTTTCATTTTTTCCGCTTTCTGCAAGGCGAGCAATGAGCGTTGTTGGTTCAGGAAGTAGATGATTTCGCTGCTCCAAGCGTGATAATAATATTGCAGATAGTTATTGGCACGTGAAATCTCTTTCAGGTCAGTGGATGCCTTTTCTATTTTGCTATCATCTTTTTGGGATATATAGAACTGCAGGGGGATGATGTATGCCAGGCATTGTGCTTTTTTGTCACCGAGCTTCAGAGCCTGTTGATACAAAGTGTCGGCCACCAGCAACCCCTCCTGCTGGCGTGCCTGCTTGGAAGCCCGCTGGTAGATGGGGTAGAGTGCATCGTCTATCTTGTAGGGATTGTTCTGTGCTGCGGAAGGTAGGAACACCCATACTGAAAGCACTAGAAAACATAACCTTGAAAGAATGCACTCCCTCTTTGTTCTATTGGATGGAATAAGCATGTTTTTTTCCGGATACTTATTATTATGCCTATGGCATCGCAAAAATAAGATAAAAGAATAAATTACAAGCTTTTTTTGTATAATTTCTCTGTTTGCTTGTTGAATGATCCTTGCCAGGAGCTTTCTTACGAAATTTCCGGTGATAATGCCGCCCTCTACATCATCATATTCTTCCTTATCGAGAACTTCACGATGGCCATTGCATTGACTGCCGCCAGCGGCAGGTCCATGGGGTCGTGGTGGTTGTTGTAGCTCACCAGACGGATGCAGTCCGGCCGTTCCGAGTGGTTGACGTATTTCACTGCCAGGTATTCGTCGCCGCCCCGTTCGAAGGAGACGAGATACATTTCACCGTAGATGACGTCGGTGAAGTCGCGGATGGACTTAAAGCCTACGATGTCACCGGACTTGAGGATGGGATACATCGAGTCGCCCGAGACGTAGACGGCACCGTCGCACACAGGGATATTGGGAATTACAATCCGCCCCAAGGCGTACTGCGGGCGGTCAGCCAGCAGTGTCTTCAGGTTGGCGGCGGCAGAGATGTCATAGAGGGTCACGCTACGGTCGTCCATAGGGTCGGCTGTTTTCGGTGTGTGAAGTATTTCCACTTCACCTTGTACCAAGTCATTGTCACAGAATTTTGAATGATGTGCAGGCGAGCCCTTTCCCGTCAGCAGCCAGTTGTAGTCCACGTCGTCCAGGCTGCCCAGCAGCAGGGGGAAGTCGATGCTGTTGCGGGCGTTCCAGTTGCTCAGTGTGGAGCGTGATATACCCAGAAAGGCGGCAAGTTCGCTGTCTGTCTTGAATTCTTTCGCCAGTTTGGCACGTTTTATGATGTCTGCCGCACAAAATACCGGGTCTTTGTCATTCGCCATATTCTTCAGTTTTTACGTGTAAATTATTCAGAAACTATTATCTCCTCATTTATACTGTCTTACGTCTTATTTAAGAATTTAATTCCCGATTTGTTTGTTTTGTAAATGAAAACAGCATTATCTTTGTTGGGACAAAAATACATATCATGTTTTATAAATGCAAATAAAAGGGAGGGATTTATGGAAAATACACATCTGGTCTTTTATCCGGAAGCATCCGAATTTAGCAAAAATACTTACGAATTTGAAAAAATGGGCATCCGCCTTGCCGGATGTATAGATGAGGTGCGTTGGAAGTATAGATGCAACGCGCTGGATGTATAGATAGAATACGCTGGATATATACTTCCAGCAAACAGCCCCTACAAGCATCTTTGGCAGGGGCGTGCCGAAAAAATATTATTGTACTAATTCTTAACAAAAAATGGTTATGGAACAGATTATTGAAAAAAATGTTCGTTTCTGTGGATGTTGCCACAGAGAACTGCCCGTTGATTCTTTTTATGTAGACAAGCGTACGCTTGCCCCCGACAATTATTGCAAGGAATGCCGTAGGGCGATGAGCAACGCCCGCTACCGTCGCTCACTTCCAGCAAGCAATCCCCTCCGTTATCCGGTCATCACTGAAATTTCGGACTGTACCCTTCGTATGTATCTTATTCTGAATGCTTTGAAGGTAGTGCGCGAAAGCGTGCTCCGCAAGCGGAAACGCCTATGCGAAGCAGGTGATATAGAATGATACAAGCCGCTCTCTCCCCCTAATCACTAACCCCTAATCATCAAACCATGTCCAGAATCAAAAAACGGGGACTTGACTATTTCCCCTTGAACACAGACTTCATGCACGACCGTCTGGTGCGCCGCATCATGAAACGTGAGGGTGACGGCTCCTTTGCCATTCTGCTGGGCGCCCTCTCCTGCATTTATGCCGACGAAGGCTATTACGTGTGTGCCGACGAGCTTTTCTACGAAGACCTTTCCGCCTGCCTCTATGAAAAGACGGCTGCCGACGTGAAGCGCATTCTTGCCCTGGCTGTGGAGTACGGCATTTTCAATGCCGCCCTTTTCGGCAAATACGCCATCTTGACTTCTGCTGAGATACAGCGGCAGTATCTGTTCAGTACCAAGCGCCGGAAATCTTCCGCCATAGACACACGTTATTGTCTGGTGGATGATTCTCAGAGCGATGACGAGGCCGCGCCGACTGCCGCCGGGAGAGTGCCGTCTGCCAATGGAAGCGTGCCGTCCGCTGCCGAAAGTGCAGCATTTAAGCCCGAAAATGCGACATCGGGTACATATAGCACAGCAGAGCATAGCACATCACAACACAGCAAAGAAAATCCCCTCCTCCATAGTTCCCCCGGAACCGGGGGCACTGAGGGCGCGGATGTGCCATCCGCGGAGGGGGAATATCTTCGGAAAATAGAGCAACTGCAACCGCCGCAGGATGGCACGGACCGCAACCTGGACGGGTTGCTTTTCAATCTGAAGCAGTTCCATATTCCTCCGCAAGAGCAGTATGCCATTATCCTCAAAAGTAATTTCGGTGCTATCGGCCACCCTTTGTGGAAGGGCTTCTATGCCTTGCGCGAGAGTCATGGCAAGATACGGCAACCGGGACGATACCTGCTGAGCCTGTGCTGTAAGTAAAGTTTTCGATTTGTGAATAATTTCATGAAGAAAAACGGTTTTTTTAATTTGCACACTTTTCCGGATAGCGTTATCTTTGCAATGTGGTTAAGCTTAATACACGAAAATAAAACAATGTTGTTTCATTTGAAAAAAACGAATCCTTGAATTTCAAGACAAACTATTAATTTTTAAAACAAAACTACTATGCCAGTAATTTACAAATCATTTCAGTCGGTTCTTGCCAACAAAGAGGGCAAGAAGCTTTTCTATCCCCGCGTGGTGCTGACGGGGAATGTGGACACCGAGCAGGTGGCTAAGGAGATTGCGGAGTTGTCTTCCCTCTCTACGGGTGACTCGAAGAATGTCATCGACAACCTGGTGACCGTGATGACTCGCCACCTGCAGTCTTCCGAGAGCGTGACGCTGGACGGTCTGGGTACTTTCCGCCTTACGATGAAGTCCACCATGAACGGTGTGGAAGACCCTCTGAAGGTGTCGGCTACCCAGTCCACACTACGAGTGCGTTTTCTGCCCACCTCCAAGCGTAATCTGGACCATACGGTGTCTACCCGTTCGCTGGTGACCGGGGTGAAGTGCGTGCGCTTCGACCTTCAGGACACGGCAGGTTCGGGCGGCAACGACGGTGGCTCGGGCGGTAACGACGGTGACCAAGGTGAAAATCCGTTGGGATAAGGCCATTTACGATTTGACGATTTACGATGTACGATTGAAATTCGTACTGCTAAATAACCGCGCCTATGCAGGCATTTATGATACGAAAAGTAATCGTACATCGTAAATCGTCAAATCATAAATTACTAATCTTCAATCATTAATCACTAACTAATCTTATGCGAAAAATCAACTACATCGTGGTGCATTGCAGCGCCACGCGGGAGGGCTGTACGCTTACTTCCGAGGTTCTGGAGGCAGAGCACCGCCGCCGTGGCTTCCGCACGACGGGCTATCACTACTATATCCGGAGAGACGGTACTGTGCTCGGAACCCGTTCCTTGGAACTGCCCGGTGCGCATTGCCGCGGTCACAACAAGTATTCGATAGGTATCTGCTACGAAGGCGGGCTGGATGCCCGGGGAAATCCGAAGGATACCCGTACGCCGGAGCAGCGTTCGGCCCTGCACCTGCTGGTGTACCAGCTGCTACAACAGTTCCGGAACGCCCGTGTATGCGGCCACCGCGACCTCAGTCCCGATTTGGACGGAGATGGGACGGTGGAGCCGTGGGAGTGGGTGAAGCAGTGTCCGTGCTTCGAGGTAAGTAAAGAATTTTAAAACAATCATCCTTAAAACATGGAATTATGAAAATAAGCAAAGAAACCTGGAAAGATATCTTGAAAATTGTGGGCACCATCATTGCCACCATAGCCAGTGTGCTGGGCGTGCAGGCGATGCCACTGTAGGAGGCTGAAAAGCCAGCAAGGGAATGGGAGAGGCTTGGAAAACAGCTCCCCCATCCCTTATCCCGCAAAACATATTGAATAATTTTTCTAATAACAACGATTTATCATGAAAAGAATATCCTTGTTTTTATTACTGTTCCTTTTACTGAAGGCAACGGTTATGTATTCGCAGGATGGCCATCCTGAAACCAACTTCCGGATTGTTCCGGTATCTCCCAATGCAGCTTCATTGGGAACTTTCGGCATGATACCTACCGACAATTATGTGGGGCAAGCCAATCTGACTATCCCGATCTACGAGATTGACCTTGACGGAAAGAAGTTCCCCATTGCACTATCGTACCATACGGACGGAACACGTGTTGCACAAGAAGCTACTTGGATCGGCCTTGGATGGACCCTCCAGGCAGGAGGGTGCGTCGTCAGACAAGTGCAGGGTACGGACGACTTTGCAGCACGTGGGTGCTATAACCTTACTGATGCTCCGTGGCTGACCAATCCCAGATTTGAAGTGACCGACCAGAATTTGGAGAAGTATATGGGTTATTTCAAAGGTGACTATGATGCCGAACCTGATATGTTTTACTTCAATGCAGGCGGACATTCGGGCTCCATGTATTTCGACGTATTGAAGAACAACCGACAACTGAATGCCGTCCCTACCATCCAAACACAAGAAAAAGTGGTAAAGATGGTATACAATACAAGTAACAAAACATGGACCATGACGGACTTGGAAGGATATGTCTATTCCTTCTCGACAAAAGAAATCACATACTATTTCTTAAATACCATTGATTTTTTTCAAACAGATATAACTAGAAGTCATATATTTCCATACTATAACGAACCGCAGATTGTAACAGCCTGGATGCTTGACTCTGTGACATCTCCCAACGGTGGAAAGATTACGTTTAGTTACAAAAAAGAAAGTATTTTTACTCCCATTTCTACTACAGAAGACGTTATATCTTTGTCTAAAATAGTGAATGGCCAATTGTCTTCACAATCTCCGCAGTATTTCACCAATAAGTTCAACTACAATTACTCATACTCCAAGATAGAGCAATGGACATTGTCGGCTATTACTTTTGAAGGGGGTAAAGTAGAATTCGGTACAACTGATCGTGAGGATATAGAGAGTGCGGAAACCGGAAAAAAGGTACAGAAGCTGTCGAGTATCAAGGTGAGTGATACTGCCGGTAACCTTATCAAGACCACCATGCTGGAGTATAAATATCTGCTTAGCGGAATGGCTGCCACTACCAATGGTTATGATGACCGTTTGTTATTGTCGAAGGTATATGATGTGGCTGGTTCGAAGAAGAACAATGTATATACCATGGATTACAATATGGGGAAATTGCCGCCCAAACGCTCTCTGTCTGTAGATGCCTGGGGATTCTACAACGGTGCGTCACCAATGACTGCTTCTTTAAAGATTAGCCCCAGCATTTATTGGTCGGAGTCGATAAAGCCGAGCAGTAAGACGAGTTTGTTTAAAGAAGGTATGGACCGTTCATTCAATGAGGCGTTGTGCAAGATAGGGACGCTGCGCACTATCACCTATCCTACGGGTGGCACAACTACCTTTGAGTATGAAGGACATCGTTTTGAAACTTTGCCTATGATGCCCCCCTTGCGCGAAGGAACCCTTAACCTGGTAGACAACGGTATGCCGCCCGTGGCACCCGGAGCTCCTGTCCTTATGTATATTGGCGAGCCTTTTGAAGTGGACGATGCCAATCCCAAGATTATCATCCGCAGAAGACATGACGAACCTCATCCCAGTGAACATCTTGCTTCGTCGCTTACTTACACAACACAACTCGAAAAGAAAGAGGGTAATGGTTATAGAACCTTGTTCTCTTCTCCCGATTATGATGTGATGGAGCCCTGGCCTGATGACACTGAAAAGCAACTGGACAGAGGTACGTATCGTGTGACATTGGCAGTGCAGAATGTAAGGTTGGAGTATCCTATCAATATTTCGGTAGAGATAGTAGGCAAAACGAATGCTCCCTTGGATAAGGATTACCTGGGTGCCGGGCTGCGCATCAAGTCCATCACGAATACGGACGGCAACGGTAACCAGAGTTGGCGTAAGTTTGAATATCAGGATGCAAAGCTGATGGTGAAGCCGGTATTCAACGCACCGGTCTATGTAGAACAAATGCAAAGTTGGGCGGGAAACTGGATGAATGCTTACTATGAACTGATTCAATCTGCTCCTTATATCCCTTTGACGAATCTTTCCAGAGGAAACCTTGTGGGATATACGGCGGTCAGTGAATCATATGGCGACATGGATACTCAGGGATATACCACTTACAGATACCATAACGTTCCGGATGAGGTTACTGATATATACCTGGCCGGCATTCCTACGGTGCCTGACTATGAGAACGGTAAACTTTCGTCGGTAGAATATAGGGATAAAAATCATAAACTGCTGAAGAGAGAGGAGTACACCTACTCACCTTCTTCTTCGGAAGAGGTTTGGGCACCGAAAATACGCAACTATTATTTCAATCCGGATTATTCCCATCCTACCCGTACCATGCAGCCTTACAATCTGTGGGCACAATCGTACTATCTCAGCAAGAAAGTGACTACCGACTATCGCGCTGAAGGCAATATAGTGGACGAAGAGAGATATGCCTATACTGACTATGGGGTACTTTCTTCCTTGAAGAGCAACAAGCACGGGGTGGAGAAAGAAAAGCAGTTTAAATATGCAAACAGCTTTACGGATGCCGTTTCCGTCAAGATGAAAGGGAAATATATGGTGGGCATACCCATAGAACGCGTCGAACTCTCTGCCGGCAAAGTGGTGAATGCGTCGAAGACGGAATATAAAGACACGCTCAACATGATATTGCCCAAACGTACGTTGAAATTCAGCTCTACTACTCCCAAGACACTGGCCGATTATGCGGGAGCCTATGTGCAGGATATTTGGTTTGGCAAGTACACTTCAAGAGGCCGGCTGCTGGGTTATATACGCAACAATTTGCCGGTGAGCTTCCTATGGGCCTATAACAATCTTTATCCGGTGGCCAAGATAGAAGGAAAGACGTATGAGGCTGTAGAGAAAATCTCGTCGGCGAGCATCAGCCAACTGCCGGCCAATGCGAATACTGCGTCTATTACAGCTGTCCTGAACACAGTGCGAAACGGGCTTGCCAACGACAATGCTTTGGTTACTACCTATCTCTATCGCCCGCTTGTGGGTGTTACGGAAATTGTAGAACCGAATAAAGAGAAAGCGACCTTTACCTATGATGACTTCAACCGCTTGTTCCAGGTTAAGGAGCATAATGGAAAGGTAGTGAATGAATATCAGTATAATTACAAACCCCAATGAAACGAAAGAACTGTATGAAACGAAAATATATGTTTATGGCGTTGTTGTGTTATGCATTGACAACAGCGGCGCAGGATGCCAGCCATAATTATGTGCGTACCCGTAGCATGCTGGATGAAACGGGAGGTAAATATCTGGACAAGGTGGAGTATTTTGATGGCCTGGGACGTCCGTTCCAGACGGTATTGAAGAAGGTGACGGCAAGCAGCAGCAATCTGGTGACGTTGCAGGAGTATGACGTTGCAGGACGTGCCGCGAATTCCTGGCTGCCGATAGTCTCGTCTGCCGAGTATGTGGCGCCTGCTTCTTTCAAGAGCAGTGCGCCCGGCAACTATGGCAACGACTCGCGTCCTTACGGCCAGCCGGTGTACGAGGCTTCTCCGCTGAACCGTACCGTCAAGGAATACGGACCGGGAGCCGCATGGCATGGCGGGCATTCCGTCAATACGGACTATCTGGCCAACAGTACGGCTAACGCGCAGTTGAACTGCATCAACTATAGCGTAAGCAGTGCAGGCGCACTGACGAGCAACGGCAGCTATGCTTCCGGCCAGCTTTCGGTCGTCAAGACCACCGATGAAGACCTGAACGTGAGCTACACCTTCACCGACAAGATGGGACATGTTGTATTGTCCCGTCAGATGAAGGGCAGCGAAACGCACGACACTTACTATGTGTATGACGACAAAAGCAATCTTTGTTTCGTGCTCCAGCCTATGTACCAGAGCTCGGCCAATCTCGACCAGTATGCCTTCCAGTACAAATACGACGGACGTAACCGTTGTATCTGGAAGAAGCTTCCCGGTGCGGGATATATGGAAATGGTGTATGACAATGCCGACCGCCTGGTATTCTCGCAGGACGGCAACCAGCGTGCCCTTACATCCGGTAACTGGACGTACTACAAGTACGACGGCTTGAACCGTCTGACGGAGCAAGGTGTATGCACCAACAAAGTGACTACTTCGGGCACCACTGTGCACATCAGGAATTACTATGACAACTACGCTTTCCGTGCGCAAGCAGGTTTCAATAACAGCAATTTCCCTGATGATGCTTCGGGCAACGGGAAAGGGGCACTGACGGCAAGTGTGGCAACGGTACTCGGTAGCAGCAACAAGATTTATACGGCACACTACTACGACATCAAGGGACGTGTGGTGAAGACTGTGCAAAGTAATCCTTTGGGTGGTTATGATGTAGCAGCTACCGTCTATACTTTTACAAACAAGCCTGCTACAGTGACCCATACCCACACGGCAAGCGGAAAAACAACCCGCACGGAAGTGTATACTTACAGCTACAACCATGCGGACAGACTCTTGAAAGTAGAGCATACATTAGGCGGCACCAAGATAACCCTTGCCGACTATGCGTATGACAACTTGGGC
>NZ_QSOX01000024.1:0-382 GCF_003466325.1 Bacteroides sp. 4_1_36 | reverse complement strand
TGAAGACTGTACAAAGTAATCCTTTGGGTGGTTATGATGTAGCAGCTACCGTCTATACTTTTACAAACAAGCCTGCTACAGTGACCCATACCCACACGGCAAGCGGAAAAACAACCCGCACGGAAGTGTATACTTACAGCTACGACCATGCGGACAGACTCTTGAAGGTGGAGCATACGCTAGGCGGCACCAAGATAACCCTTGCCGACTATGCGTATGACAACTTGGGCAGACTGCAATCAAAGTCCCTGCACGGAAGTGCCACCAACAAGCTGACGTATGCCTATAATGTCCGTGGCTGGCTGACGGGTATCAGTGGAACGAAGTTCACACAGAACCTGTACTACAATACCGGTAACGGCACTGCCAGGTACAACGGCAG
>NZ_QSOX01000023.1:0-72559 GCF_003466325.1 Bacteroides sp. 4_1_36 | reverse complement strand
TGATGAGAGGACGTTTAGACGCAAGAAGGACGCTGAAGAGCTTAGTTGCGGATTTGAGGTAAGAGGCAATTCGCACGCAAAGATACAACTTTTAGCAGCAAGTTGCTAAAATGAGTTATGGATTATGAGCTATAAGTGTGATAGCCTATAACCCATAATCCATAACTTGTAGCTCATCCTCCCTATTGTTTCTTACTGAACTTCTCCTGCAACTTCTGCATCAATTCGTAGAAATTAGGAATATAGACCGTGGCAAGCAAGGTATTCAGTGCCATACCGAACACTACGGCGGCTCCCAGTGCAATACGGCTTCCCGCCCCTGCTCCGGTTGCAAAAAGCAGCGGCATAACCCCGAATACGAATGCAAGCGATGTCATCAGAATAGGTCGCAGGCGGATATGTCCGGCCTGGAATGCCGCATCGCGGATTGAATTGCCTTGTGCACGAAAGTCACGTGCAAACTCCACAATCAGAATACCGTTTTTGGCAGACAAGGCGACAAGCAGAATGATTCCAATTTGTGTGTAGATGCTGACCGGAGTCCCCATGACATAGCATCCCAGCATGGCACCGAGCAGTGCAACCGGAAGTCCCATTACGGCAGCTACCGGACTGGTCCAGCTTTCGTATTGTGCGGCGAGTACAAGGAAGGCAACCAGCAGTGCCATGACGAATACGACAGTCGTCGTGGTTCCCGCCTGCGTCTCCTGATAGGCTACCGAAGTCCATTCATAGCCGAACTCGTCTCCGAGATGCTCTTTGATTAGACTTTCCATTTGCCGGATACCCTCTCCCGAACTACTGCCCGGAGCCACATTGCAGGTCACGGCTGCTGTGGAGTACATGTTATATCTGTTTATCTGGTCCATGCCTAACTGCTCTTCCACCCGGGTGAAGGAAGAGAAAGGTACCATTTCTCCCGATGCATTGGGAACGCTCAATTTCAGAACATCGTCGATGACACGCTGGGCACGGTCGCCCGCCCCCAATTTCACTTGGTAGATGTGTCCGAACTGTACATAGTCGTTGACGTAGGCCTCCCCCATATAGTAACCCAAGGCGGTGAATACACTGTTCAGCGGGATACCCATCAACTGTACCTTGTCGCGGTCTATATTCAAAAAATATTGCGGTACATTGGCTTGGTACTGGCTGCTGACCGATGCCAGTGCCGGATAATTGCGGTAATGCTCCATCAAGGTCTCTACAGCACGCTGCATCTCGGTGGCGCCGAGGTTGTGGCGGTCTTCCAATTGGAGTTGCAGGCCTCCGGTAGCTCCCAGTCCGGGGATGGCAGGCGGGACCATGGCAAATATCTCTGCTTCCTGGATGCCATATACTTCCATATTGAAGCGCTGTACTACGGCTTCAGCCGTATGTTCCTTTCCCTTGCGTTCATTCCAGTTTTTCAGTACGATGAAGTAAGTGGCCGCATTGCTTTGCTCTCCACCTCCCATCACGGAGAAGCCGGATATGCCGATGTAGTCCTTTATTTCGGGGTAAGAATCGAGAATCTTATTTATCTGCTTTCCTACGGCTTGGGTGCGCTCCAGGCTCGATGCAGGGGGAAGCTGTACCACTGCGAGGAAATAGCCGTCATCTTCTTCCGGAACAAATGTGGACGGCCATTTGACAAACAGCAGGACAGCAATCAATGTGAAAACCGCATATGAAACGATGGAAGCGACAGGGCGTTGGAGCAGGTACTCCACTATCCGGTCGTAGACTCCTTGTGTCTTGTCGTACAGATGGTTGAACCCCCGATATAGGGGATTTTTGGAAGGCCGGGTAGGTTGCAGCATCAAGGCACAGAGTGCCGGAGTAAGGGTCAATGAGTTGAATCCGCTAAGTACGGTGCTGGCTGCAATGGTCAAGGCAAACTGTTTATACAGTTGTCCTGATATGCCGCTGACGAGTGTTGTCGGGATAAATACGGCAAGCAGCACCAGCACTACCCCGACAATGGGGCCGGTAATCTCTCCCATCGCTTCGGTCACAGCCTGGCGGGAGGTGTAGCGCCCCGTGTCCAGCAGACGCGTGGAGTTCTCCACCACCACAATGGCATCATCTACCACGATGGCCACGGCAAGTATCAGTCCGAATAGTGTCAGCGTATTGATGGAGAAGCCGAACAAGGACATGACGGCCAGTGTGCCGATGAGTGATACCGGAATAGTGATGCAGGGAATGACGACCGCCCGCCAGTTCTGCAGGAACAGGAAGATGACGAGAACTACCAGCAGGGTTGTTTCAAGGAACGTCACCATCACTTCGTCTATGGAAGCATGAATGACATCCGTAGTGTCCAGGGTTACATTGTATTGTATGCCTGCAGGGAAATTTTGCGAGAGTTCCTGCATTTTTGCCTTTACTCCTTTGGAAACGTCCAGCGAGTTGCTGCCAGGTTGCTGATAGATAGCGATGGCAGCGGTGGGTTTCCCGTCCAGTTGGGATACTACGCTGTAAGAGGCCGAGCCCAGGTCGATATGCGCCACGTCGCGCAGACGGAGTATCTTCCCTCCGGTTTCGGTACGCAGGATAATGTTGCCGAACTCTTCGGGTGAGGTAAGGCGCCCTTTTACGGTCAGGCTGTATTGATAGGCATTTTTATTGTCTGTGCCGATGGGTTGCCCTACGTTACCTGCGCTGACCTCCACATTCTGTGATTGGATAGCTTGGTATACATCGGCCGGCGAAAGATAGCGGATGCGCATGGCGGCAGGGTCGAGCCAGATACGCATGGAGTAGTCCCCTGCTCCCATCACATTGACGGCGCCTACACCGGGCACGCGTGTTAACTGGTCTACGAGATTCAGCTTGGCATAGTTGCTGAGGTAAAGTCCGTCGTAGTCTTTGCTGTCCGACGTCATCGTGAGGAACATCACGATGTTCGATGACTGTTTCTGCACAGTGACGCCTTGCACCACAACGGGAGTAGGCAGTGACGACTGGGCCACGCTTACCCGGTTCTGGACCTGCACGGTAGCCATATCAATGTCTGTGCCTACGGCAAAAGTAATGGTAAGAGAGTAAGCGCCCGATGAGCTGGAGTTGGAGGACATGTAAAGCATTCCGTCCACTCCGTTGACTTGCTGCTCGATGGGGATGCCGACGGTTTGTGCCACCGTCTGCGCATTGGCTCCGGGATATACGGCACTGACCTGCACGGTGGGTGGTGTGATGTCCGGATATTGGGCAATGGGCAGGATGCCCAGTGTGACCAGTCCTGCTACGACGATGAGCAGCGCCAATACGGTAGCAAAGATAGGACGGTCTATGAAGAATTTTGAAAACATAGGCTTTGGTATTAATCAATTCATATTAGTTGTCAATGGGATGTACTTTCATTCCATCCCTTACCTTCATCAGTGCTTTGGTGACGTAGCGCTCCCGGGGAGTGATGCCTGCCCTTATCTGGCGCAGGCTGTCCCCTATCAGTTGTCCGGTTTCTATATGGCGGTAGCGCACTATATTCGAATCGTTGACTACGTATATGTATTTCCCCAACTGGTCGGTACCGATGGAGGCGTCCGGCAGCAGGATGGCCTGCTGTTGCTCTCCGTAGGGCAAGGTGATGCTGACGTAGAGGCCGCTTTTCAACAGTCCTTTAGGGTTGTCGAGACGGGCGCGGATGTTCAAAGTTCCGGTGTTCAAGTCTACGTTGGGCGAAAGATAGTCCAGCTGTGCGGGATAAGTGAGGAGTTCGTCTTTACCCAGGCTGACACTCACTTGCCGGGGGATACTGTCTCCCTGCTGCATCAGCATGGAGAGCCATTGGTTGTCTGCCACATTGAAGTAGGTGTACAAATGGTCGTCTTTGTAGATGGTTGCCAATGTGACGGGCTGCACGCTGCCGCCTACATAGCCTCCGGCATCCACCAGGTTACGGCTTACGGTGCCGTCGAAGGGAGCACGGACGGTGCAGTAGCTCAGATTGGTGCGTGCTGTGTTCAGGGCTGCTTCCGCATTGCTCACTGCAGCCTGCGAAGTTGCCACGTTGGATTGTGCTTGCAGCACTTGTATACGGCTTACAGCATCGCTTTTCATGGCTTCCTGCATACGTGTGTAGTTGTTTTGGGCGTATTCCAGGTTGGCGCGGGCAGTGTTGAGTTCTGCTTCTGCCTGCCGCACATTGTCTTGATAGACTGTCGGTTCGATGACAAAAAGTACTTGTCCCTGGCGTACCCGGCTGCCGGGAGCGTAAGCGATGGTCTGTAAGGTTCCGCTGACTCTGCCTACCAGGTCTACGGTCTTTTCAGAAGTCAGGTAGCCCGGATATTCTTTCGTCAGCGTAATGTTCTGCACTGTCGGACGGGCCACGCTTATCTCGGGAACGGGCATCGTTTGTGCCGTTTCTTTCCTTCCCCCGCATCCCGTTGCCAGCAATGGCAGGATGAGCAGGGTGATGTACATTTGATTTTTCATATACGGTTCGGTTTAGTTTATATTCTTATTTCTGATTCATTTCATATCCACCTCCCAATGCCTGGTATAAGGCTATCAGATGCAGCAAGGAGCTGCCTTGTGCCTGCACCAGCTGATTTTCGTATGTCAGGAGTGAGCGTAGTGCGTCCAGTACGTTCTGGAAGGGAGTAAGTCCTTGTTTGTACAAATCGAGGGAGAGTTTCAGAGTTTCTTCTCCCTGGTTGCATACTTCGCGCATGGCAACAATCTGTTGGATGGAGTTGCGATAGGAGTTCATGGCATTATCCGTTTCCTGCACGGCGGTAAGCACTGTCTGGTTGAACTGGTGAATGGATTCATCGAGCTGGGCACGTGCCAGACGGGTGGCATTCACCAGTTTGGTACCGCTGAATAAGGTCCAGCTGATGCTTGGAGCAATTTCAAACGTCATACTGTTCCGTTTAGTCAAGTCCTTCAAGTCATGGGAGGAATAGCCGATGGAACCTTTTAGGAACACTTGCGGCAGCCAGTCACTTTGAGATGCGCCGAGTGTTGCCGCCTGCGCGTTGACTTGGCGTTCGGCTTGCCGTATATCGGGGCGGCGGAGCAGCAGGTCGGCAGGAACACCGATGCCTATGGGTTCCATATAGTCGGGCAGTTTGCCGGGCTTCTCCAATATGGGGCGGATATGCTGGGGGTAAGTACCGAGTAAGATTGCGAGCGTCGTGATGTATTGGTTGATGCCTGCCTCCAGTTGTGGGATGGAGGCTTTGGTACTGTAATATACGGATTTGGCTTGTGAAACGTCCAGTTTGGACACCAGTCCGGTTTTGTAGCGTACTTCGGTAATGTTAAGTACGGCTGCCTGGGTATGGCAATTGTGGGTCACTACACTTAGCTCTTGCTGCAGTTCGCGGAGTCCGATGTAGGCAGAAGCTATCTGGGCACAGAGGGATACCATGACAGAGGTATATTCCTCCTTGCTTGCCATGAAGGTTTCCCGCTGTGCCTTTACCCGTTGGCGGATACTTCCGAATACGTCCAGCTCCCAACTGGCGTTGAGCGAGGCACTGTATGCACCGGTAATGGATTGCGGAAGTGCGTTGACATTGCCGCTGCTTTGCTGCCGTGCCCATCCTCCGTCCAATGAGATGGAAGGGAAAAAGCTGCCGCGTTCTATCCGCAGGTTGGATTTAGCCATATCCATACGGGCCATGGCAGAAAGTACGGAATAGTTTTGAGTGGAGGCTACCGTAATCAATGAATCCAGCATCGGGTCATCGAAGGCTTTCCACCACTTGTCGTCAATGGGTGGTATCTGTCTGCTGAACAGATTGTCATCTCCGGGAATGGCATGGGAGACATCCTTTCCCCAGCCTTGTGGGAGTGGTTTCTCAAGATAGCGGTTGGCTTTCTGTGCCATAGCCGCAGGACATAGGCATAATATGAGCAACGCGGTGCTCCAAGCTTTTATATTCATAAATAAAGGTTTAGGTGGTTATCTTTTTATGGGATTGATAACAACCTAAACCTTTATTTGTTTATGAGTATTTACTCGGTATACCCGAGTATCTTAGAAGGCATACCCGAAACCCACATTCAAGTAGATGGGATACATGGCAAAGGTAATTGTATTGAAATCTTTCTTGAAAATATCATTCAATCCCCATGTAAGGTCGGCAAATACACTCAGATGTTTGAAGGCACGCCAGTCTACACCAGCTTGCACGCCCCAGGCAAACTTGCGCAAATCATCCGAAAAGTCGTAAGTGGCAATGGCACCGTCGGAGAAGTTGACTTTCTTTCCGGTAGGATTACCTTCACGCAGATAACCTTCATATACATATCCGGAGAATTCCTCATCCATCAGGTAGGATACATATGCACCTGCTTTGGCTCGCAATCGTGAGTTGATTTTATATGCTCCAAGTACGGGGACAGTAATGTAGGCATTGCGTACTTTGGTTTTTACTCCTCCCGTCCAGTTACCTTTCAAGCGGTTACCGTCATTTCCTATGATTTCCATGCCATAGTTCTTTACTGTCGCTTTGGTAATCATATTTTTGGTTTCCAGTCTTACCCCGGTTATTACTCCCCATTTTTTAGTTTTTCCTAACCACTTGATGGCATTTCCTTCCAGCATAAGAGCTAAAGTAGGATTGTAGGCATCGATACTCCGTATTTCTACGGGCAATGGAAGCGGGGAAGTACCACCGATGCTGACACCGGCCCTTATCTCATATTCCCATCCGTGCAGGGCAGCGTTTATAAGCGTACGATTCTGATTCTCTTGAGCGTATAGGGCGGTTTGCATGTAAACTGCCAATGCGATAAATGCTACTATTTTCTTTATCATGTTGTATTCCAATTCTACAGGGTTCTTATTCGAAAATCAGTTCCACATCATCCACTAAAAGGGTACTTCCGGGCGCACCCTCGAAAGTTGCACCGTTCTTGCTGGATGCAAAAATGATACTTAGTTTATATTTTCCTTTTGCCAGTTTGGTTTCATCTATTTCTTTTCCATATCTCTGATAGTCAAAAGGAATGTCGAAAGCTTCCCAATCATCGGTTTCGTGGGGATTGGATATTAGAGCTAAAGCTACCATACTGGGATGTTCATAGTTCTGGTTTGGCAGATTTCCATCCAATATTACTTCCGTAACTTCTCCTGCTTCGTTGTAACTTTCGCCTTCATAAAAGATTGCATAGATGTTCATCACATCTTTACGGTCGGTGTATCCACCGTTTTCATAAAAACGTTCACCGGCTTTGTACTTGTACCAACCTTTTAGACGTGAGGGCTTATAACAGAAAGGAGTGCCGAAATGTGTGGCTTTCAATGGGCTGGTGAGAGCATTCGTCATATCAAACTCACCGATAAACAAATTTCCAGCAGCTATCGGCATACCTACCATTGCTCCCAGAGAGCCGGTAAGCCGAGTTTCTAATTTGGCACACTTTCCGTTTTTACCATTGTCATATTGTGACGTAGGGTAATTTTCAGTAGCTGATGAACTGGCTGCCCAGTTGAATCCTTCATTTCCACTGGCCCATGTCAGTTCCAATCCGTCTTGTTCTTCATAGAACTCCTGATATTTGTATTTGGGGTTAATTCCATTGATAAGTCGTATGTCTTCAAAATGGAATTCATTTGGGATGTCTGATACCGATTGTTCGCGTACACCGATGGAATATACTCGCTGCCAAGCCTTGTTCTCAGAAGTTACGGTATACTTTACCCTTTTTCCGTCAGAGAAATCGTGTTCACTACCACTTTCCGGACTAATGGTAGCGCCCGGCGTCAACTCAAACAGGGGGGATAGTTTGTTTAAAGGAGTGCCCTCTTTTACTTTTACTAATATGGGGTAGGCCTGCAGATTATCATTGTAAGACGGATTTAAATTGAAACGAGCGCTTGCCAGTACATCTTCTTCAAAAGAGATGCCTGTTATATCAGCTTCAGCATTGGGTGCTTCATCTTTTATGCACGATGCCATCAATATTCCGAAAAGTGAATAGAGTATGAATAATTTGTTTAGTCTCATGCTTTTTAATTTAATTCTATTAATTTTTCAAGCAACAAAACTACTTCTTTTTTCTCTAATAGCAGGTTTTTATGAGCTTATTTAACAAAAAAACGGCAATAGGTGCTTTACTATTGCCGTTTTATATATAGAAAATGTTCTATTTTTAATTATCTGAGCCGATATGTACGATTTTTCTTTTGGCTCTTACTGGCTTTTCCTTTACAACTTCCACTTTCTGTTCGGGAGTTATACCTGCTAATTCCGGGTCAATCATGATACGGCCACAATATTCGCAAACGATAATTTTCTTGCGTGAGCGGATGTCCAATTGTCTCTGGGGCGGAATCTTGTTGAAGCAACCACCGCAAGCATCACGCTGTACGTATACAATACCCAGTCCATTGCGTGAATTCTTACGGATACGTTTGAAGGACTGAAGCAGACGGGGTTCAATCTTTGTTTCCAGTTCTTTGGCTTTGTCTCTCAGCTTCTCTTCCTCTTGCTTGGTCTCGGAGATGATTTCGTCCAGTTCGCTCTTCTTTACGTCGAGGTCTTTTTGTCTTTCTTCCAGAGCAGCAGTGCTTTCTGCTACTTCTTGAGATTTTTCTTCCTCTTGTGCGGCAAATTCCTTGATACGCTTTTCGCAGAGTTCGATTTCCAATGTCTGGAATTCGATTTCCTTGCTTAAGAAGTCATATTCGCGGTTGTTGCGTACGTTGTCCTGCTGGTCTTTATATTTAGCTACAGAAGCCTTTGCGGTTTCAATTTCAACTTTCTTTCCTGCAATGGAGGATTTCAACTCGGCAACTTCTGCCTTGATTCTGTCTATACGGGTACTCAGACCGGCTATTTCGTCTTCCAAGTCCTGTACTTCCAGTGGAAGTTCACCTCTCAACGTCTTGATTTCATCGATTTTGGACAGCATTGTCTGCAATTGGAACAAAGCTTTCAACTTCTGTTCTACGGTTAATTCCTGAGGATCTTTTTTTGCTTCTTTAGCCATTTTACTTACATGTATTTTATGGGGTTTGTATTCACTTTGGTCATTTGGACCTCAAAATGAGGAAACAAATCCCGGATTATTGTATAAAATATTTCTTTCGTATATTGCTCACTTTCATAATGCCCTATTTCAGCCAATAATATATCGGTATCATGTCCGAAATAGTCATGGTATTTTATCTCGCCGGTGATAAAGACATCTGCACGGTTGCGGATGGCAAGCGGCATTAGGAAAGCGCCGGCGCCGCCACATAATGCAACAGTCTGTATTTCCCGCCCGAGGAGTTTGTTATGTCTGAGACACCCTACTTCGAAGGTTTTCTTTATCCGTTTCAGGAATTCAAGTTCTGTCTCCGGTACTTCCAATTCGCCAATGACACCGGCTCCGGCTTGTGGCCATGAGTTTTGCAAGGGATAAATATCATAGACCGGTTCTTCATATGGATGTGCCGCAAGCAGTGCCTTGACAGTTGCCGCTTTTTTGTAGGCGGGTATGATTGTCTCAATACGTACTTCACGTTCGGTATGCAGCTCCCCTATCGCTCCACAGTATGGGGTGGCACCTTCCCGGGCTCGGAATGTCCCCTCGCCTTCCATGTTATAACTGCACAAATCATAGTTGCCGATATTGCCGCATCCAGCGTCGAACAAGGCTTTCCTCACGTCTTCCGCTTGGGCGGTCGGTACAAATGTGGTCAGCTTTACCAGCGCATTTTCCTTGGCTTCCAGGATACGGACATTCTTCAAACCGATTTTCTCGGCAATCTTGAAGTTCACTCCTCCCGGTGCATTATCCAGGTTAGTGTGCGCAGCATAAACAACGATGTCATTCTTGATGGCTTTCAAGATACAACGTTCCACATAATCCCTGCCCGTGATGGATTTATACCCTTTGAAAATGAGAGGGTGATGTGATATAACCACATTATATCCCAATGCAATGGCTTCATCCAGTACAGCTTCAGTAACGTCAAGACACAACAAAGCCCCTGTTGCTTCCGCATCTGTCAATCCGATTTGCAGGCCGGCATTATCAAATCCGTCTTGCAATGGCAGAGGCGCGAACCGTTCAAGGGCGCTTACTAATTCCTTAATTTTCATTGTGAACAGAAAATTTGGTTGCAAATATAGTAAAAAGCAATGGATTGAGAATGTTTTTTATTCTTTTTATAAAATATCAGTAACAAATTTGAGTAATAGACGGTTTTCTTCCAACAAAAACTCTTATCGAAAAATGTTTTATCACGAAAAAGACTATCTTTGCGAGCGATTATTATAAAACTAAATCTATGAAAACTAAAAAACTATTCGGAATTTTATCGCTCTTGATTATAATTGGTGTGACCTCTTGTAACAGTGATACTCCACAAGACAATGTAGAAAACATTAAAATGAAGGTCTCTTCCGAGATTGGCACTTACCAGCCTTGGGGAAGTGATCATTTCATTGATTGTATGTTGGTAAAGGAGGAAGGTAAAAATGAATATGAAGCGTTGGACTTTTTAGGAATTGCCGGGTTTGATTATAGCAAGGGGTATGAATACACCTTATTGGTGAAAAAAACAACTTTGCTCAACCCTCCCGCCGATGCCAGTAATATTGCATACGAACTGGTCGAGGTGTTATCAAAAGTCGGAGTAGAATATGAATATACAATAGAGGTTGATGGACCCAATCCTTTTATTCTTTCTCCTGATGGAGGAAAATATGAGATTCCTTTTGCATGCAAAAGAAAAAAATATGTAGCAGGCGAGTTTACTGAAGAAGAATATGCTCCTTTAAAAGGATTGAGATATAATATGGGGACCAATTATGGAACCTATACAAGCATTATAAAAGATGGTGATACAGTTGGATTATATAAGTTTGTAATCGAGGGTATTGAGCCTTATAATATGGAAGGAACTCCCTGGTGGTATTATGGTATTTATCCTGCTGATGCAGATTTTTTCTCTGAAACAGAGCCGGAACCTATCTACAAACAATTGTTTGAACAACCGCAAACGGAAGGTGAAGAACATTTTATATATCCGATAATATATGCTTCATCGGGTACGTTTGATTAGTTGGACACATTAATCTCCTTTATTATGAAAACATTACTTGTTTTGTTTCTTTTCCTTTTATCGTTATTGTCTTGTCAGGATACGAACTGTTCCGGTAAAGATGTATCTGAGGATATGGAGGAGCCGGTAGATACTACTCCCAAGGCTACGGCTATCTTTTGGGTAGACAAGGATAAAGATTATCAGGCTAAGAAAAAAGACGGTCCTCTTTCTCTACGCACCGTCAAGGCAAGGGTAGAGATTGATTCGCTGGGAAAAGTTAATCTGCTGGCATATACCAAGCCGCAAAGTCAACGCATCAAAAGTTACCTGCAGTATAGGCTTGAAGAATTCCGTGTAAAGAAAGTGATGTTGGACAGCGGCTTTGTGAAACCGGGCGTACAATATGTGCAGCTACGCTATCTCCCCGGAAAACTGGATGCCCACCACCGTTGAAGTTATTTATGCTCCTTTTTTCCCTTCTTCTCTACCATCACCGGCAGTAGCTTGCCGTAGGCATCGAACGACTTGCGGGAAGCCAGAGAGATTGTAATCATCAGTGACAGCATGGAGGCGGTAAAGGTGATGACCATAATCATCATCTGATATTTGATGGCCACATTCGGGCTGCTGCCACCCAATATCTGGCCAATCATGGTTCCCGGAAAAGCAACCAGCCCCATCACGGATATATTGGCAATCAGCGGACTGAAGGATTTGATGATGGCTTGGCGGATGAAAGGTGCCTGTGCTTCCGCTTTTGTAGCACCATTGCCGAGAAGATACCGGTAAAGCTGTTGTTCCCGTTTCAGTCCACTATAATAGGTGTTGAGGGCTATGACGTTACTGGATAGCATGTTGCCCATCAGTATGCCGAAAATAGGGATGAAATACCGGGCGCTGAATACGTTTTCCACTCTCAGTACTATTCCGATAAAGTACAAGCCTACACATACTACACTGCATAAGAAACCTGCGGATATGGGCAGGAGCAGAATCTTCCTCTTCAATTGTGTTCGTGCCAATGCCGTCTGCGATGCTACAAATATCATGACAATTACCCATAGAAAGTTTATCCACGGGTTATCCCATAAAAAGAGGTAGTTCAAGTATATGCCGATGAAGAACAACTGGACAATCATGCGTGCCGTACCTATCACAGTAGCGCGCAACAGTCCGGTCTTGAACTTCCAGATGTAAAACAGCGGTATTAATAATAGCAATAATCCGATGCCCAGGCTGAGGTATGATATATCTATGGTTCCCAATAGTGTGTATGTTATTTCATGATTATATGTCGGTCACATCCGTTGGCGAATCTTTTGTCATGGGATACGGTCAGTATGGCACTTCCATTTTCTGTCTGCCTGCGGAAGAAAGAGAGTACTTTTTCCGCGGAACCGGAGTCGAGAGCGGAAGTCGGTTCATCGACAATGGTCAGTGGTTTGCCAATCATTGAGGCTACGGCTATCATCATCCGTTGGCGTTGGCCTCCGGATATTTCGTTCACCCGTTTGTAATATAACTCTTGTTCCAGACCCAAATCCTCGAAACATGCAAATAAACGGGTTTCAGAAAAGGGTGTACCCCGGTTTGCCTTTAAACCGAAGGGCAATTGTACCATGTCCTTTACCCATTCCAGCGGCAATGCCAGTTCTTGTGGAATCCATGCAGTCTGCTTACGGACAACGTCGACGTTTCCTTTATCCAGCAGAATGCCGTTCAAGACGATGCGTCCTTCTTTTAACGGAGTAAATCCAAGTATGGCATTCAGCAGTGACGACTTTCCGCATCCCGAAGGGCCGGAGATACTGGCTATCTCTCCCCTTTCCAATTGCAGGTTGAAACCCGAGAAAAGTATATCGTTGCCGTAGGCGATACTGGCATTTTCTATTTGCAGCATGGTGTTCCTTTAATCTTTCTGTATCGCAAAGATAGTGCAAAAAAATATTTGTGCTATCTTTGACGCACTAATTAATTCAGGAAAGAAAGACTATGATACAGAATGAACGGGATTGCCGCCACGAACATGTGCTTGACGTGGCAAGGCAAATGCTGACTGCTGCGCGCACGGCACCGAAAGGAAAAGGTATTGATGTGATTGAAGCTGCGCTGGTTACGGGTGAAGACATTAAGAAGCTGTCTGAAAAGATGGTCGCTATGGTTGAAGAGCACGGTATGAAGTTCTTTCTCCGTGATGCGGACAACATTTTGCAGGCTGAATGTGTAATTATAATAGGTACGCGCGAGCAGACGCAAGGTTTGAATTGCGGACACTGCGGTTTTCCCACTTGTGCCGGTCGTCCGGAGGGAGTACCTTGTGCTTTGAATACGGTGGATGTAGGGATAGCTGTAGGTTCGGCTTGTGCCATGGCTGCCGATTTGAGGGTGGATACCCGTGTCATGTTTTCTGCCGGACTTGCCGCTCAGCGTTTGGATTGGCTGAAAGGATGCAAGACTGTCTTTGCCATTCCGGTGAGTGCATCCTCCAAGAATCCATTCTTCGACCGGAAACCGAAGGAAGATAAGTGATAATTGACGAGTAGAGGTTTACAATCATAGAGTAGAGGTTTACAATCATAGAGTAGAGGTTTAGAAGTCTGAAGTAGAGGTTTGGCAATTCTAAACCTAAGGTTTATTCTCCCTCTCTCTGCTAACTTAAAAAGTAACGAATTAGAAAAGATAAATAATATGGGATATTTTGTAGGACTGCCGCTGGGTGGTGCCGCAGAGAAGGACTGTCAGGTGCGTTTTGGCAAGAATATGACTTTTCAGGTAGAGACACGTGCTCCCCACTTGCCTGCCGAATGGGCTTTGCAAAGCGGCATACAGCTTACATGGCCCCATGCGGGTACAGACTGGACCTATATGTTGGACGAAGTGCAGGAATGTTTTGTAGCCATTGCCCACGAAATAGCCGCCCGGGAGACATTGCTGATTGTAACCCCAGAACCGGATGAGGTGAAGAAACAGATTCTCGGCAGGGTGAATATGGAAAATGTCCGTTTCCTGAAGTGTGAGACGAATGATACTTGGGCACGCGACCATGGAGCCATCACCCTACTGGATGCTGACGGTGTATCTCTGCTCGACTTTAAGTTCAACGGGTGGGGATTGAAGTTTGCATCCGATAAGGATAATTTGATTACGCGTCGTGCGGTGGAGTCGGAAGTGATGAAAGGAAAGTATGTAAATCGCTTGGGGTTTGTCCTTGAAGGCGGTTCCATCGAAAGTGACGGCATGGGTACGTTGCTCACCACCTCCGAATGCCTGCTTTCGCCTAACCGGAACGGACAGATGAACCGGGTGGAAATTGAGGAATATCTTCGTTCCGTTTTTCACCTGCAACGTGTTCTTTGGCTGGACCACGGTTATTTGGCAGGTGACGATACGGACAGTCATATAGACACGCTGGCCCGTTTCTGCCCTGCCGACACGATAGCCTATGTACAATGCAAGGATGCGGATGATGAGCATTACGAAGAACTGCATCGCATGGAGGAGCAACTGAAGACTTTCCGTACGTTGAAGGGGGAACCTTACCGTTTGCTGGCTTTGCCCATGGCCGATAAGATAGAAGAGGAAGGGGAACGGCTTCCTGCCACTTACGCTAATTTCTTGATTCTGAATGATGCAGTGCTTTACCCCACCTATCGCCAGCCGGAGAATGATGCCTGCGCGGGGGAAGTGTTGCGGGAGGCTTTTCCCGGTTATGAAATTATCGGGATAGATTGCCGTGCTTTGATTAAGCAACACGGCTCTTTGCATTGTGTTACCATGCAATATCCTGTAGGGGTGTTGAAGTAATGTCGATTATACATAGTAAAACAATAAACCATAGAATAAGATGACAAGAAAAATAAAAGTAGGTATTATCCAGCAGGCCAATACCAAGGACCTCAGGACTAATTTAATGAATTTGGCCAAAAGTATAGAGGCATGTGCGGCGCATGGGGCTCAATTGGTTGTTTTGCAGGAGCTGCATAACTCTCTGTATTTCTGTCAGACGGAAAACACGCAGTTGTTCGACTTGGCAGAACCGATTCCCGGTCCTTCTACGGGATTCTATTCAGAGTTGGCTGCTGCCAACGATATTGTGCTGGTCACTTCTCTCTTCGAGAAACGCGCTCCCGGATTGTATCATAACACAGCGGTTGTTTTTGAACGTGACGGCAGCATTGCCGGGAAATACCGGAAGATGCATATTCCTGATGACCCCGCCTATTATGAGAAATTCTATTTTACTCCCGGTGATATAGGCTTCGAACCTATTCAGACATCTTTGGGCAAATTGGGAGTTTTGGTGTGCTGGGACCAATGGTATCCGGAAGCAGCACGTCTGATGGCGCTGAAGGGAGCTGAAATACTAATATATCCTACGGCTATCGGTTGGGAAAGCAGTGATACGGATGATGAAAAGGCGCGTCAGCTCAATGCTTGGATTATCTCCCAGCGTGGACATGCTGTGGCCAACGGCTTGCCGGTTGTTTCAGTGAACCGTGTGGGACATGAGCCGGATCCTTCCATGCAGACCAATGGTATCTTGTTTTGGGGAAATAGTTTTGTGGCCGGACCGCAAGGCGAGTTCCTGGCCCAAGCAGGAAACGAACGGCCGGAAAATATCGTTGTAGAGGTGGACTTGGAACGCTCGGAAAATGTACGCCGTTGGTGGCCTTTCCTGCGCGACCGCAGAATTGATGCCTATGCCGGATTGACAAAACGATTTCTTGACTGATAACGACGGGGATCTCTGGGGGAGAACTAACGGAATGTCACCCGTTTGTTCATCAGGAAATTGACACTTCCGTAGATGAATAATCCCAGGAACTGGGCAAGGTATTCATTGCAGTCCAGTCCCTCCACCAGCCCTATGAGGAAAAGGAATTGCGCTCCGTAAGCCATTCCGAAAGCTATGGAAAAGAGCAGCACTTGTCGCCAAGTGTTGCTCTTTTTTTCTGTAGGGAATATCCAGTACTTGCACCAGATGAAGTTGTGTATCTGTGCAAGTATATATGCGGTTACATTGGAGAGCATATAGTTGATGTCCAGTTCGTCCATCATTACCCAAACGGTAACAGCCATAATCAAGGCATTCAGCGTGCCGATTACCGCAAAACGAAAAATGCGTGCAGACTCTTTCACTCTCCTACTCCGTACCTGCTTTTACTCTTTCACTTCAACAATCAGATTCAGTTCATCCAGCTGCTTCTGGTCAATAGCCGAAGGTGCATCCAGCATTACATCGCGTCCACTGTTGTTTTTGGGGAATGCAATGCAGTCGCGGATACTGTCGAGACCTGCGAAGATGCTGACCCAACGGTCCAGACCGTATGCCAGACCACCGTGAGGAGGTGCACCGTATTTGAAGGCATTCATCAGGAAGCCGAACTGCTCCTGAGCCTTCTCGGGAGTGAATCCGAGAATCTCGAACATTTTGGCCTGCAACTGTGCATCGTGGATACGGATGGAACCTCCACCCACTTCAATACCGTTGCACACCATGTCGTATGCATCTGCACGGACAGCTGCCGGGTCTGTATCCAGCAAAGGAATATCTTCGTCTTTCGGATGAGTGAACGGGTGGTGCATAGCCATCAGGCGGCCTTCTTCATCGCTCCACTCAAACATCGGGAAGTCAACCACCCAAAGACAGACGAACTTATTCTTGTCGCGCAATCCCAGTTGGTTACCCATTTCAAGGCGCAACTCGTTCAGTTGCTTGCGGGTCTTCATGGCGTCGTCACCGCTCAGAATCAGAATCAGGTCACCCGGCTTGGCGTTGAAAGCAGCCTTCATCTCCTGCAATACTTCCTGCGCATAGAACTTGTCGACACTTGATTTTACGTTGCCGTCTGCCTCTACGCGCGCGTATACCATACCTTTGGCACCGATTTGCGGTCTTTTCACGAATTCGGTCAGTACATCCAGCTGTTTGCGGGTATAGTGTGCGGCGCCTTCTGCGCAGATACCGCCGATGTAGGCGGCATTGTCGAATACCGGGAATCCGTGTCCCTTCATGATGTCCATCAGTTCCACGAACTTCATGCCGAAACGGAGGTCGGGCTTGTCGCTGCCGTAATATTTCATGGCGTCTGCCCATGGCATGCGCATGAACGGCTCGTTCATCTCTACGCCACGGATTTCCTTGAACAGATATTTGGCCATGCCTTCGAAGAGGTTGATGACGTCATCCTGCTCCACAAAAGACATTTCGCAGTCAATCTGTGTGAATTCCGGCTGGCGGTCGGCACGCAGGTCTTCGTCACGGAAGCATTTGGCTATCTGGAAGTAACGGTCGAAACCGGAAACCATCAACAACTGTTTCAGTGTCTGCGGGCTTTGAGGTAAGGCATAGAATTGTCCCGGGTTCATGCGTGAAGGAACGACGAAATCGCGTGCACCTTCGGGTGTGGAGCCTACCAGAATCGGAGTTTCCACTTCGATGAATCCCTGGCTGTCCAGGTATTTGCGTACTTCAATTGTCATTTTATGGCGAAGCTCCAGATTGCTGCGTACATTGGCACGGCGCAGGTCTAGATAACGGTACTTCATGCGGATATCGTCGCCACCGTCCGTATTTTCCTCGATGGTGAAGGGAGGGGTCAGCGATGAGTTCAGAACATCCAGTTCCGATACGATGATTTCAATGTCTCCCGTCGGGATATGCTGGTTTTTACTGAAACGTTCGTTTACGGTACCTTTAACCTGGATTACGAATTCACGGCCCAAGCGGTTGGCACGCTCGCAAAGTTCGGCATTCACCTCTTCGTTGAACACTAATTGGGTAATTCCGTAACGGTCGCGGAGGTCAATGAAAGTCATGCCTCCCATCTTACGGCTGCGCTGTACCCAACCTGCCAGCGTCACTTGCTTGTTAACATCGGAGATACGGAGTTCTCCGCAGGTGTGTGATCTATACATCTTTTTATTTACTGTTTGACGATTTACTTATTTACTATTTTGGCTTTGCAAAAATACATAAAACATATTATATGACGCATCAAAAGGGGAAAGTTATTTTCAGAAACTCCTTTAGTACCTTTTTTACAACATTACATTTTTGTCAGTTTCTTGAATTGCCTTTTGCCTTTATCCAGTATCATCTTGTTTTTATGGGCGATGTCTTCCACAAAAGCATCATTAATTTGTTTCAGTCCGTTGATATAGTCTTGTGCCCGCTGCAAGACATTCGAAGTGTCTTTTTCCGCATCCCGGGGAACAATGACCTGCAGTCCTTTCTTCATAATCTTTACATCTACATTCTCTCCCATCATCATCGGGTCGCCGTCAAAGTGGACTACCCCCGGTTTAGAACGGTGAATACGGAGTGTCTGGCAACGGAACGTCTTAATCCGGCTGTTCTGGTCAATGGTCTTGTTGAAGAGCTGGAAAGAGAGCGACGGTACATCGAGCACAGTGAACGGCTCGAGTATGGTGACGTCCAGCAGTCCGTCGTTCAAGGTGGCTTGTGGGGCAATATACGCATTGTTTCCATATTGCGATGCGTTTCCGCAGGCTATTAGGAACGCCTTGTATCGCAGGGTGCTGCCGTCCATTTCCAGTTCATAGGTTTCCGGACGGTACTTCAGGCTTTCGAGCAGAGTCTTTTCCAGATAAGTGAGTGGTCCTCTCCTTCCCGCCTTGGAGAATTGCAGGCTTACAAATGCGTCGAATCCCACGCCGCAGGTGCAGAAGAAAGGCACATCGTTGATTTTTCCGTAGTCAATGATGTCTATCAGTCCGTCATTGATGATGTCGATGGCCTTTTTCGGCTCCATCGGAATCTGCAGATGGCGGGCAAGTCCGTTGCCGGAACCGCAGGGAATGATGCCCAAAGCGGTTTTTGTATGTACCAGTGAGCGAGCTATCTCATTGATGGTGCCGTCTCCTCCTATGGCGATGACGGCATGTGCATCTTCTTGTGCCTTCTGTGCCGCTATCTCTACGGCATGGCCTGCCCGTTCGGTATAAATCACTTCTTGTGCATACCTTTCCTTATCCAGCTTTTCATCGAGCCACTTCAGTATCTGCTCCTTACTCTGAGTGCCGGATATGGGGTTTATGATGAATGCTATTTTCTTCTTGTTTTCGTTCATGCAAGGGTTGTTGCTATGCAGGTTTTCCAACTGGCAAAAGTAATATAAATATCTGAAAAATTAACCACATAATTCTTTTTAAAATAAGTATAAGTAGTTTTTTTAATGTAAATAGAACATATACCGACATATTTTGCTATCTTTGCCCCCTGTTTTTTAAGACTTGTATTTAATAGAATTAAATATTCATTATATAAAAGATATTTCATGGGTTTACTACAAGACAAATTTGCGAAATACGACCTGCCGCAGCAGTTTATGGCAAAAGGCGTATATCCTTATTTCCGCACAATTAACAGCCATCAGGATACAGAGGTAATGATGGATGGTAAAAAGGTTCTGATGTTCGGCTCTAATGCATATATGGGACTGACATATGACAAGCGTATCATTGATGCCTCGATAGCTGCCACAGAAAAATATGGCACCGGTTGTGCAGGTTCCCGCTTTCTGAACGGAACACTCGATATACATGTTGAACTGGAGAAGGAATTGGCTGAATTCGTAGGAAAAGATGAAGCACTCTGTTTTTCTACCGGATTTACTGTAAACGAAGGTATTATTCCTGCCGTTGTAGGCCGTGGGGATTATATTATTTGTGATGACCGTGACCACGCTTCCATTGTAGATGGCCGCCGTCTTGCATTTGCCACTCAGTTGAAGTACAAGCATAACGATATGGAGGCTTTGGAAAAAGAACTCCAGAAATGCGAACCGGATGCTGTAAAGCTGATTGTTGTGGATGGAGTATTTTCCATGGAAGGTGACTTGGCCAATCTGCCCGAAATTGTCCGCCTGAAGAAGAAATACAATGCCAGCATTTACGTGGACGAAGCTCACGGCTTGGGTGTATTCGGAAAACAAGGCCGTGGTGTGTGCGACCATTTCGGTGTTACCGAAGATGTAGACCTGATTATGGGTACATTCAGCAAGTCATTGGCTTCCATCGGTGGTTTTGTTGCTGGAGACAAGGCGGTAATCAATTGGCTGCGCCACAATGCCCGTTCCTATATATTCCAGGCAAGTAGCACACCTGCTGCTACGGCTGCAGCCCGCGAGGCGCTTCACATCATCAAGTCCGAACCTGAACGCATCCAACGTCTGTGGGACATCACTAACTATGCCTTGAAGAAGTTCCGCGATGCAGGCTTCGAAATCGGTGAGACAGAATCTCCTATCATTCCTCTCTATGTGCGTGATACAGAGAAGACATTTATAGTAACGAAGCTGGCTTTTGACGAAGGTATCTTCATCAACCCCGTTATTCCACCTGCATGTGCTCCACAAGATACACTGGTGCGTGTAGCGTTGATGGCTACCCATACGGTCGAACAAGTGGATTATGCTGTAGAAAAATTGACTAAATGTTTCAAGGAATTGGGTATCATCAAGTAAACTTGATTTAAACAGATATTCGGAAAACCGTTTAATAATGATTAGGCGGTTTTTTTTATAGACAAAGCGAAGTAGGATTAAAATTAAATCGTAAAGTACATGAAAAAGAACTTCTTCATCATTACTGCTGTAGTATGTGGAATGAGTTGTACCACCACTGCCTATGCGCAGTTCAAAATCGGTGGAAAGAAAATCAATGTGAACAAAGTTGTCCAAGCTGGTACAGATGCCGTCAAGGCCATTTCATTGTCCGATGCTGACATTGCAGCGATGAGCAAGGAATATATGGAATGGATGGATACGCACAATCCGCTGACAAAGCCCGATACGGATTACGGCAAGCGCCTGGAGAAGCTGACCGGAAATATCAAGGAAGTGGACGGCTTGAAGGTGAACTTCGGTGTTTATGAAGTAATAGATGTGAATGCCTTTGCGTGCGGTGATGGTAGTGTACGCATCTGTGCCGGACTGATGGACATCATGACGGATGATGAAGTGATGGCAGTTGTCGGCCACGAGATAGGTCACGTCATCCATACGGATTCCAAAGATGCGATGAAGAATGCTTACCTTCGTTCGGCTGTGAAGAATGCTGCCGGTGCGGCAAGTTCTACGGTATCCAAATTGAGTGATTCTGAACTGGGTGCCATGGCCGAGGCATTGGCAGGTGCTCAATACTCCCAGAAGCAGGAGACGGAAGCGGATGATTACGGCTTTGAATTCTGCATCAAGAATAATCTCGATCCGTATGCCATGTACAATGCTTTGAACAAATTGCTTGAACTTTCAGCGGAGGCACCGAAGGAATCCAAGTTCCAGAAGATGTTCTCTTCTCATCCGGATACAGCCAAGCGCGTGGCACGTGCCAAGGAGAAAGCGGATGAATATATGAAGGATAAGAAATAACTATCCGTTGCTTACTATGATGAAGTGGGATCAGAGGTTTCTCTGAATCCCACTTTTTTTGTGCCGAGACTATGATATGGGCTTCTGAGGAAGCTAATGGGATAGTTCGTTAGTTCACAGTGCTGAACACTTTGTTTTAGCTATAGAAAACAAAGTGTTTTCTTATAGGAAACAAACTGTTCTTTTAAGGGAAACGAAGTGTTCTCTTTAATGAAACACACTGTTCGGTTAAGGGAAACACTTTGTTCTGTTTGGTAAAACTTCTTTTATTTACTTATTTGCTTTTAAATTAGAATAATTTTAGTATGTTTGCCACATTATTTATGAAAAACATGACTTTTGTATGAAAAAACAAGACTTCCTCTTTATTTTTGTTCTGGTGATAATATTCCTGCCATTCTTTGTGAGTGAATCCATCTACAATTGGTATAAGTCTTTCAACGCTGCACATGGCATGGTAATGAGTTTCGTTAAATTCGGAATTCTTGCTACACTGGGTGAGATGCTGGGACTTCGTATCAGTGCCGGAGTCTATAACCGAAAAGGATTTGGCGTACTGCCGCGTGCCGTAGTGTGGGGACTGCTGGGAATGGGTATCAATGCGGCCATGATAATCTTCTCCAAAGGTGTGCCGCAATTTATGGAATATATGGGAATGGCAAATGCCGCCGCCATTATAAACGGAGAATTCTGCCTGGACAAATTATGGATAGCCCTCGCCATTTCAGTTGCTATGAATACCATTTTCGCTCCGGTATTCATGACATTCCATAAGATTACGGATACGCATATCCTGGATTGTGGCGGTTCGCCTCGCAGCCTCCTCACTCCTATCCCGATGACCCGCATCATTACGCATCTGAATTGGGATGCACAATGGAATTTTGTCTTCAAGAAAACAATTCCTTTCTTCTGGTATCCGGCACACACCATCACATTCCTCCTGCCGGGAGAAATGCGGGTGCTGTTTGCAGCGATATTGGGTGTGGTGCTCGGGGTATTGCTGGCTATTGCGGCTCGGATGAAATAATCCGGCCTATATATTCTCGAATGATTTCAAGCAAGTCTTGCGGATAAGGTATAAAGAACTTCTCTATCATTTTCGGATACTGAGGTACAAAGGGGTTGGGTATCATTGTGACAAGGGTATCCAATTCTGCCTTCCGTTGCTCTTCAGTCTCTGAGACGGCGTAGCGGATAGTCCACCAGAACAAGAAAGTCTGGTTAAGATACCCTTTGGGGGTGATGACTTGCAGTTGCTTGTAGCGCTCGGACTGTAACATGATTTTAATTCTTTTCTCCTGCTCTTTCTCACTGATGGAACATAGAATGTCATACCATTCATCAAACTCCTGACGCAAGCAGGCGACAAATGCCCATTCGGCAATTCTATATTTGGCAAATTCTGGAATCTTCTTTAGAAGTACGAAGATATGTCCTATATTCAATTCGCCTTTATATAAACCTTTGACTTTTGTATAGTCTTCAATGGAAGTGATTGTGTGTAAAAGGGAGTAATATATTTCCGGACTCATCGGCACATGGTGTTCATCGATGAATTTCAGAGTATTCTGAAGCACCAGTTTTTTGTTTGTTCTGTTGTTGGCCATGCGGCTGATGACATTGTTCCAGTAGATTTGTGTGCGTGCAATGGAAATATGTAAATCATCTTCCATCTCTTTTATACGGCTTTCGGCTTCTTCGAAGGTCATGCCGCGTTCCCGCATTTGATAGCATATGTCCTTCATAATTGGATAATGTTCGACAAATAGGTAGGGTTTGGGAATGACGGCTCCTAACTTTTTCAACATACAATATGAATCGTAATTGATAAAAACCTTTTTATTGATTGCTTGCTCTTGCAGCCGTTGGGCGTTTTCCTTATCATTCTGACGGAGCAATGCCTTCATGCAACAGAAGATAATTCCTCCATCATATACGCCCACGTCCAGCAGACAATACACATATTCCAGAATAGTGCTTTCTTTAATTTTCCACCCTTCCGATGTATAAATGGGAAAAGGCTGCGGAACGTTGTCTTGTGCTCTTCCGGCATAGTATCGCTGGATAAGCATTTGCTTCAATACATCCTTTGGCGCATCCAGGCTTTTCATTATTTCCTCATTTATAATCAGTTGTATTTCTTCCGGAGGAAGTGAATCTTGGGTGTGGTTGGTCAGGTGATAGAGTAAATGTTTATGTGTATAACTGTTCTGTTGTACGGTGTATTTTTCGGACATCCGCTTTATCATGTCCACTTTTTGTTCATAATAGGGATATATGAACCGGTTATTGATAATGATATTCAAGATATTGGCATCAGGATGATTGAGCAGTGACTTGTCCAGCCGGTTCTCGAAGAAATCCCTTGCGACTCCTCCTTCTTCCGGAGTCTTTACCTTATTGAACATTTCGGAGACAACGTAGGGCGAATGATTCAAAATCTGTTGTTCTTCCGGAGTAATACAATCGGGAGTTTCTCCGAACAGTGCCTGATACGCCTCTTCATAATTTGATATTTTCAGAATGAATTGTACGATTGTTCTTATATTTCGAGATTCATCGCCGTTTTGGGGACGATGTCTCTTCATATGTGCCTTGATTTCCTTTAGGGTCATGCGTTGGTATAGGATACCTTGTGTGTGCTGGCTCGGGTAATCCAGTAAAGACTGGTCTGCTTCCAGTAAATGGTATTTATGGAACAGTTCCTCGCATTCCTTAATCCCGCTATAAGTGGAGGTCGTATCCAATAAGTCGTTCAGGTAGATTTCACCCACTTTCAGTTTGGTCTTGTTTTCTTCTTCTTGCTGCTCCAACCTTTCCATAAAAGTGTTGAAGATTCCTTTGGCTTGCTCAAAATTTTTAGCCTTTTGGAGCATAAAGTTCAATGAGTAGCCATCACAGTTATTCCCCATACGGTTCCATAAATCATAGGCATAAGAGGACGGTATGTTTTCGAGTGCTCCATTCAACACTTCGGTCTTGTTCAGGAACATACTGGTATCCTCTTTTTTGTCGACAGACAGTTCTGTCAGTTCGTTGAAGAATGCAACCAGCTTTTCCGGCTGGCTGAATCTTTTGAAAACTTCCAGCCAGGTGTAGGGAGCAATAAAGTTGAAGAAAAAGACTGCATCGTCGTGGGGAACTACCCCTTTATCATTCTTCTGCAAGAAGTTCTTGATGTCGTGTATGTCAGCCAGAGTCTGTGCTTTATGCATAAGCTGCCTGGCGAAATTACGTATTCTTTTCTCTTTCAGTTCTGTCAGATAAGTCTCATTGTTGCTTTCCTGCCCATGGGTGCTCTCTGCAGAATCAGAGAAGAAATCATCTATGTCGTCATCATCGGCACTTGGGGAAGCTTCGTATATAAAGGAAGCGTTGAGGTATATTTCTTTGGCTTCGTCCATGTCGAGGAACCGTACCAATTCTGTCTGAAATTCAATATACGAGTTTTCTATATACTTGTCTTGCATTTGCCCTTGTTCATTGAGCAAATCCTTGTGTACAATGTCCTTATCTTGTTGTGTCTGCAGTCTGGGCAAAAGCCACCGCAGCACATTCAGCTCTCTCCTATTATATTTTTTTGTTAATTTCCAAATATGGATGGCCTCTGCATTGGTAGGAGCAAAATTGGCTATATTGCCAATATAGGCGTCCACCCAATCAATGGAAACGCCTTCCGGGTTTGTTCCCAGTTCCTTGCTTGTATATAGCGTTTGTTCGTTTTTATAAATGCGGCTTACAACATCATTGATGATATACTGTTGGAGTTCGGGGGCATTTACCGAACAGTTTTTCACCCGATGCAGAATCTTGGTTGTATTTTTGAAAAAGTTCGGTCTGTCTTTGTAGTAGATATAGCGGAATATGCCCTTTATGGCTTTCTTTTCAGTAGCCAGTAGGTCATCGGACGGTTCACTGCTATAGTACTGGAAAACCTGGGTTACTATGATGTCTTCAACTTCAAATGTGTCCTTTTCAATGTCCTGATAATAAATCAAATCATCTACTTTGCCTGCCAATTCACAGATGGTGCTTCTGTCGGCCTTTTCGTAACTGTTCTCATAGGTGAATTTGAGGAAATCGAGCAATAGGTCTATTTTATTGCGGCTTCTCTTTTTCCACATCCACAAACATTTTATGGCGTGGCAGAGTTGTCGAAGCATGGATTTCTGCAGGTTGCTTAAATTACTGTTCTGGAACTGGTTGTTATATCTGGTCTTGATTCTGTCTATGTCGAAAAACAAGGAACCGATAGTCATGCCGGCTTCGGGTCGGAGTTTAAGATAGCCGTATGTCCTGAGCTCGCGGGCATATTCATTTATTTTCTTGAAGGATAAAGGTTTGATGCCCACTTCGACTATGGCCGGAGGAACCATTTCATTGAAAGTAAGCATGGATTTCACTTCCTTGAAGCTATAGCTTGTAGTGGCAATAACCTTGAAGTCCGGATTGCCGATGTGAAGGATTTCCGACAACTTGCGAAGTAATTCTCTGTCAATGGGTATCGGCTTTTCATTCTCTTCTTTCCAAAACAACAGCTGCAAATCGTCCAGTAGAAGAATCTTTTTGCCATGCTGGAATTGGGATACAGAAAGCCGTTCTAACTGTTCTTTGGTCGTATCGGCATTCAAAATGACCACAGAATATTCCTGAGGGAGCTTTTTCAGCATTCGGCAAACGGCAATAGTCTTTCCCGAAGTGGATTGACCGGTGACGATGATTGTCTTGTTTGTACTGTCAAACTCCTCTTTAAGTTTGTTGTCTACTTCCGGACGGATAAAATAGTAGTCCAGGTTGCCTCTGCGACGGTTGGCTTGGCTGTTGGGAATAATTTTATCATACTCCATCTTATGGCAAGAGATTGCGCAAAAGGGATTATTGAGAAAACTTTCACGATCCTTGACCAACGCGTCCCTTAGCTGCTCCAGCGTATTGCACTGCTTCTCATACCGCTCGATAACGGTATCGTCGTCCAGGTGCTTTTGCATGTATTCCGCATAGAAGTCTTTCCATAAAGTAGTGTTTGTCCAGTCTTCTTGGGTGTATTCCAATGTCGGATTCTGATAGAAATAGATATGTTTGTTGGATGCATTTTCGATGGCAACATTAAACTCTCCGATGGTCTTGGAGCGTATCCAGTTTCCGGCGAAGAAGATGATGACGTCACATTGCCTTATCTCTGAATTTATGATTTCCTGCGTATCGCCTTTAGCTATATCGTTGTCTCCATTTTTTTCGTGCCGGTGCACTACAATATTGAGTTCGCTGTTGTTTCTTTCCGTCAGGACTTTTTCCATTAAATCCCTTTCTTTCTGAAAACTCAGCGAAGAGGCTATAAATACATGGTATGTTTTCATAATATAGTGTTGGTTACTTTCCATGTGTTGTTGTTTATGACTAACGGAATGCCGGCTGTGATACATCTGTCATACGCTTTTGAGCTTTCCTTCAATTCATCATACGGACGTATATCGGGATGCACAAAGCGTTTCTTTTTGAAGATATCTCCCATTTCCTTGCTGCCATAGATTAACTCTTCTTCTTCGGCGGTGGGTTTACGGAAGCCAAGCAGCAGTTTCTCCATGTTCCAACGGTTATGTTCGACTTCGGCAAGCAATGTTATCTGGTCGTTGTCCAGTTTCACGTAACCATCCGTAATGCCTATGGAGCGTAGCTTGGGACTAATGGAATATGCACTGTACAAATTGGACCACTGAAGGGATACGGACAGTTTGTTCCATGAGTCTTTCAGCTCATTGTCAGGTGGGCATGATTGAGGCACATTTCCATATTTATTCTTGAAATCGTATATATAATTGATGATTTGTCCCTCCCTCCGGCTTTTTTTGTCCAAGTCGTAACAGTTGTCCAGCATTCCAAAAGGAAAAACATGGGAATATTTATGAATCGCTTCATCTTTCTTTTTACTGTTAAGCATATTGAGCAGTGCACTGGAGGTTTCCTGACGGACAAAAACTGGGATGTTTTCATCATATACATCGTCCGGCAGATATAATCCCATTGCCATGCTTTGAGGAGGATAATTGAGACAGACGGCAATCGTCAATACCTGGCCTGAGTCATGTACCCATTCTTTAATTAGGTTCTGGATGGCAGGAGTTTCCGCACGGCCTTTGATAAATTCGAATTCCACATCCAGAAAGTCTGCATCTTTTCCTTTAAAACGGGTGGGAAGGACAAATCTCTCGTGCCTTTCGTCCTTGCTCATGTCGTAATAATGGGTAGACGATATCTCGAAATAATGGCGGTATCGTCCACAAAAGAAATTCATTTCCCGGTCGGCATTTTCATCAATGAAGGTAATGACACTTTTTATGTTCTTGTCCCGGCAGAAGTTTGGAAAATGCAACAGATGGGCAGCTTCCACTCCTATTGCCACTCCCATACGGCTCATACCGATGATAACAAGATGAACATGTTTTTCGCTTTCGTAGGTTATTGCCTCACGGTCGAGAGGAGGATATTCAATGCAGTTCTCCCCTTTTCCGTATTGCCGGCTTACCAATATCTTTTGGGCCCAGCCCTCGTAGAAGTTAAAGGGATGGAATTCTATATATTTTCTCCATTCGGCAGACAAATCGGTCAGTTGGAAAGCGGCAAAAGTAGTCTGATATTCGAAAAGAACGGTGAATGGTATGAGGGAACATTTATTGCATCGTTTATGAATGTCAACTATCTTTTTCAGGCAGTCTATGTTCAGTGAGTCATGGTCATGTTCGTTCCTCTCTCCGATAAGGAATACTTCGCGCGCTTTGGTAGTATAGAGTTTTTCCAACTCCTCGATAGAGTCGCGCCGGGCACGCAGCACCACAATTCTTTTTTCATTTTTGGCATCCAGTTCCGTATGGATTTTGCTACGGATTTCTTGTGCCGGTTGGGTACTCTGAATCAGAATATGGCAATTCCCATAATGTGTGTCATCGCAAATTTGCTGGATAAGAGTGGGGACCATGTTGTCAAAACCGATAATGACGATGTGGTTTTGCAAAGGGTAAACGATATCGCCTTCACGATATCGCTCAACTCTGCGTTCCAGCATATTGGAGATTACGGATATCAATAATCCGCAGAACAAAATTAATCCCAGCACTACGACCAATAGAGAGAACCAACGCAGATAAGGTGGTACTTCCACAATATTCCCCGGATCGATGAACAGACAAATCAACTGAAGCAAACGCCCCATAGGTACGTCTTTATCAATACCGGTCCATTCTTCAAGAGACGGCTCAGGAAAGATAAATGCAAAACTTACCAGATATATCAATAAGAAAACAGTTACTATGACTCCGAAAAGCCAAGCAAGCTGCCTCCATCCTTTTCCGGAAAAAGAGCGGTCAAAATGAAGGGCAAAAAGTCTTGTTAGCAGATTCATATTTGTTTTGTCATTAGGCAGTTTCCTTTTTTTCAGTTTCTTGTTTCAATTCTTTTCTGATATTCTCTTTCAGTTTATTGATTTCTTTCTCATCGTTATTGATAATCTCCCGTTTTTCTTTTTCCTGATACAAGGATGCAAGAATGTTTCTTTCTTGTTCCAGATTCAATGAGAATACATCTATTAATCTCTTGATACATAGAAAAAAACAGATGCATACGCTAAGGGAAATGATGGCATGGAGTGTCATCAGGTAGGTCATTCCACGCGATGGAAAGAATTGAATAAGGTTTTGGAATGTAGTGCATGTCACAATCAATGCTGCAACCAGAAAGAGAATGATAAAGGCAGGAATCACGAATTTCCACCAGTGCCGGATAGGATAATACTTGTTCTCACTCGTCCTCATAGTACTATAATAGATATTGGATTATTATTTCTTCTGTATGTCGAATCCCAGTTTCATAATCAGTTTCAGTGTCTGTATGGCTGTTTGCCGGTCGTATTCTCGTTCTGAGTCCGGTAACTCTTCGTATGGTACAAGTCCGGGATGTGTCTTTAATTCATCATTGCGTGTCTCTCCGTATTTCCATCCTTCTTTCACTCTTCCCAAAGCCCATACTTCATGCACATTGCGTGCCATGGCTTCTGTGAGTTCCGTCAAATTATCCGGTAAAGTGATATTTTCTGCGTTCAAAGGGGACGGTGTGTATGTTTTCATTTTCTGTTATTTAAAATGTGGAAGTAAAAAGTTTATTGGTAGCAATATTAGGCATTTCGGACGACAGAAACAAAAAAAAGGAAAGCTATTTCCAAAAAAACATGCAGATTACAATGGAAAAAACATTGCAACCTGCATATAAATCGGGAGAAGCGTGAATTATAAGTTAGCTTCCGTCACTACCTGCCCGTCAAACAGATTGATGATACGTCCGGCAAATCCGGCATCATGTTGTGAGTGTGTCACCATGACAATCGTAGTGCCTTCCTTATTCAGTTCATTCAGTAGTTCCATTACCTCTTTTCCGTTCTTTGAATCGAGGTTACCGGTAGGCTCATCGGCAAGTATCAGTTTAGGGTTTGATACGACTGCACGGGCGATTGCCACGCGTTGCTGTTGTCCGCCGGACAATTGTTGCGGGAAGTGCTTGCTGCGGTGCATGATTGCCATACGCTCCATAGCGGTTTCCACCCGGCGCTTGCGTTCGGTGGCAGGAATGCCCATGTAGAGTAGCGGCAGTTCGATGTTTTCGTATACATTCAGCTCATCAATCAGGTTGAAACTTTGGAATACAAAGCCGATGACTCCTTTACGCAAGTTGGTACGTTGGGCTTCTGTATATTTGGATACTTCCGTCCCATTCAAGTAATATTCTCCGGATGTAGGATTGTCCAACAGACCGAGGATATTCAGTAAAGTGGATTTTCCGCAGCCTGAAGGTCCCATGATAGCAACAAACTCCCCTTCTTTCACTTCAATGTTTACGTCGTTCAAAGCCAGAGTCTGTACTTCCTCGGTCTTGAAAATCTTCTGTAAGTTTACTGTCTTAATCATAATGCTTTGTTTTTATGGGTTATAAATATATTATTTCTTACTCGGATTTGATGCAGTCAATCGGATTTGTTTTGTTCAGCAAATAACTTTGCAGACACACTGTGACGGCAGATATTATCCAGACAATACATAGTGGCAATAGAAAGTCCATAACGGTGAAGGGGGCTTTATAGGCAAACTGTTCATGCCAATGGTGCATGAGCCAATAGACAATGGGGACAGCTAGAATATATGCAAGCAGAATTTGCAGGCAGAATGGTTTATTCAGCAACAGCACGATTTGTCGGGATGTTGCTCCATGAATCTTGCGAATGCTGATTTCGCGGATACGCTGGCGAGTGGCATACCATGAAATGCCGAATAAGCCGAAGCAGGTCAATATCAAGCCAATCAGAGAATAGGCGATAAGGAGTTTGGAGAGAGACAAGACTTTACCATTGCGTTTCATAAAGTCTTGGTGCATGTCTGTGTATTGAAATATCTCCCCTTCATTCATCTTTTCCCATATTTGGGCTATTTGATGTAGTGTTTCTTGTTTATTGCTTTCAATCAGCTTAATCTGCAGATAGTTGGCACCCGACATTCTCTCTGTAGGTGGAAGGTAAAGTATGACCGGGGTAATTTCATTTTCCAATGAACTGAACGGGAAGTCCTCTAATACACCGCCGATGATGTATAAAGAATCGGCAGACTGGTCAAATTCTTTCAAAGGTTTTCCAATGGCATTTATTCCTGCTGGAATCAGCATTCTGACATAGCTTTCGTTGACCAGTGCAGGATAGGCATATTGTTTTTGCAGTTGTTCGGGAGCGTTGCCGGACAAGAGTTTGAATCCCATCGTTTTTACCAGATTGGCATCACTATACAGCATTAATAGGTAGGAACTTTTTTCCGTACCGTCGGCTTGTTTGATGGATAGCTCACGTATCCATGAATTCAATATGGAGCCTTGTGACAGGGCGATGGACTCTATTCCTTGTACATGTTTCTCCAGCTCTTCTTTAAGTATTGTAGCCGGTGCGGCATTGAAATCTCCTATTTCAATCTGATTTTCGTAACAGTAGGCCCGTTCCTTGATGAGATTGATTTGTTCATTGGCAACGAGAGTAGCGAATATCAGCCCTATAGAAATGGAAAACTGAAGAATGACCAGCAAAGCTATGAAACGTTGTTTCTTTTTACCTCCGTAAAGTGTCTTGTATTCGCTGAATGAGAGTTGTGAAAGTCTATGGCTGATATACCAGGCAGGGACAATGGACATAACTAGTACAAAGAGTACTAACAAGGGTAGCATCTGTAGGCTGAAAAAGAAATGTACGTTTAAATGGGATGCAAATAATCCATTGAAAAAAGACAGACAGTCGTTGATGATGAGTAAAGATAATCCGAATGCCAGCAGCACAGTGAGGAATGCATCACCAAACAGTTGGATGCGGATATCCTTCAAGCTGCTTCCCATCAGTTTCTCCACATGTATCATTTTGAGCTGTTGCAATACACGGCTCAGGCTCATGTTGGTATAGTTGCAGCAGGCTATGATAAGTACCAACAAGGCGGCAGCAAGGCTGATATACAATAATTGCACATTACTTTGATTGATATACGGCAGAGGTTGTTGTGTATCGTAGTCCGGTGTAGTAAAGTAGATGTCGGACAGAGGGTCGACGTAATATTGTGTCTTTTCCGGAATCAAAGTGGGAATCTTGTCGTGGTTGATTTTTTCGGTAAACTGTTGGGCATCGGTATTTGGAATTAGTTTCAGAAACGTCATTCCACCCCAAAAGTCTTTGTTATTCCCGGTAATCATGTCGAATTGGAGCAATGATTGTGACCGTGACTTTAATATGGCTGCCACTTCATAACTTTGGGTATCAGTCATGGTTTTTATTTCCAGCAATTCTCCTAATGGATTTTTATCTCCAAACAGTTTATGTGCAAAAGCTTCACTGAGTGCTACTTTGCCCGGTTGTTCCAATACTTGCTTTAAACTACCGGCAATGGGATGATAGTGGAAGAAATGTTGCAAAGTAGTATCGGCAGATATAAAGGTTATATCGTGGTAAATCTCCCCTCCATATTTACAATATTGTGGAACCAGAGAATTGATACGCAGGTAGTCTTCCACTTCTGCATATTTTTCTTTCAGCATAGGGGGAATATTGGCATCAGCATAGGCCACCTTGCTTCCGTCCTGCATCGGATTATCCTGACGCAGACAGAAAATACGGTTCTTGTCCCGATTGCCACTCTCTATATTGTAATCATGTACATAATAGGTGAACAGCAAGTTTGTACATGCTAGCCCTATAGCCAGACTGACTATAGAAATGAAGAAGAAAACTTTGTTTCTCCACCAACTGCGGGTAATTATTTTTAGGATTGTAAGTATGGTCATAATCTTTAGGTAAATATATTTTCTTATTCGTTTTTAATGACTTCTGCCGGATTTGTCCTTGCTATTTTCAGAATACGGAAAATAATAGTCAGAGTAGTAATGACAGCTACGATTATGAAGATTGAAATCCAAAATAGCGGGCCGTCATTAAAGAATACGATATACATGTTTTTCCATAACTGCAGTATGGCATAACATAAAGGAAATGCCATTGTTGCCGAGAGTACAAGCTGATAAATATACGTACGGGCAAACAATATGATAATCTGTTTCAATCCTGCACCATTTACTTTACGGATTGCCACTTCCTTTTGTCTGCGTTCCGTATCCAGTGTGATTGCCGAATAGACGCCTAATAAAGTGATTATAAGGCTGACAAATGAGAAGAATAAGATTATCCCTTTCATGTTGTTCTCGATGGCTTGCGCTTGGTGAATGTCTTCCTGCAAGGTCGAAATGTGTAATTGTATACTCGGTGGAAGATTCTCTTCCAGCATTTTCTTAACGAAAGCCTCTACTTCTTCTGCTTTTCCGGGTACACACTTCAAATAGCAATGACCTACATAATATTTGAAATCACAAGGCAGAAAGACGAAGCCCTGGCTCTGATTGTAAGTGTCGGCTACAAAATCGGAACAAATGCCGCATACCGTGTAGCTATCTTGATAATTGTACAAGGTGGTTCCCAGTAAATCCTTCTTTATACGTTCTACCAATTTACGGTCTGCTACCATGTCACTATTTGTCTTCAGGACATGCCCGGAGAGAATGGGGATATTCATAAACTCGAAAAAGTTATTAGGAACATTCATTATATTGACTTCAAGGCTACTTTCCCGGTTATCTTTTTCTGTCTGCATGCTTGTTCCCGAAATACCTTTCAGATAATTAATATCTGTCAGCATTTTATCTTTTATATCCGGATGTTGACTGATGCGCTCTATGAGAGCAAGCTTTTCGTCATTTTTCATAAAACGGTAATCCATAGGAATACTGATGATTTCGGACTTTTCTTTTTCTGTCAGTGTGTTGAACAGTGTGGAACCGGTCTTGTTAGCCTGCAAATATAAAGCGACTGTAAAGACTATGAATAACCAACAGATGAAAAATTGGATACCCAAAAGACAATTTCGTATCTTCTGTTTGTGGCGTTTGGATTTGTTCTTGTAAATACTTGACTGGATGGAGGCATGCTTCATCCTCCATACGGTAAACAAGCAGAGTAATAAGCATAGTAAAATAACGCCTGCCATATATTCTATTGTCTGTATCAATAATAGGTCCCGTTCAATGACTAATGTGAAATCAAATAAAGAGAATGAAAGGTAAGGGGTAAATATTTCTATCAGACAGAAAGTCAATAAGAAGGCTATGAACGAAATGATAATGGCTTGGGTAAAAAGTAACCAAAATAGTTTGTTGCCATTACTTCCATTCACTTTACGAATGCCGAACTCGTGCGAACGGTTCAGATAACTCCCCGTCAAAAAATGAAAAAAGTTGAGTAGACCAGTCAGTAGAATCAAAAGGCCGACAATGAATGTGATTCCGGCAAAGTAAGGGGCAACGGATTTCTCCCGAAAAAGTTTTCCGAAATTCGAGGCTGATACGGTATTTTTCTCATTGAATATTGTGTGCTTCAAGTCCATTGCACGGAAACTGGCTTCAAGTTGCGCGGATGTTTTGCCCGGACGAAGAAGAGCAAAAGTAAGTCCACCGGTCATACTGTCTCGTCCATCGAATTGTATAAGTCCTTCGCTGTCGTTCAAGATTAACATATCAATCTTTTGGAGAAAGCTAAGGCTGGTATTCAATGGAATATCTTCTATTATCGCTTGTATGGTATAGATGGTACCTCCTGTTCGTGGTGTGGTATCAGGTGAAGAGAAAAGCCGTTGTGCTAAGGTCATTCGCTTTCCTATCGGATTCTCTCCGAGACCAAATATTTTGTGTGCCAGAGAGCGTGTCAGTATCACGGCATTGGGAGTTTGCGATGCTACAGCCCATGAACCTTGTAATACTTCCGGGGTGAACACGCTATGGTAGGCTGTATCTACTTCCATAGCATATAAATCTTCGTAAGGCAGTTCTTCCTTGTCGATAGTTTCCACATTGTAGCTACGTGGGCGGGGATAGGCAACAAAAGTAAATGCTTCTACTTCTTGGAATTGCAATTGGCGCAGACTCTCAAACAACGTAGCGGGAGTTCCGGAATAAGGTTCTTCTGCTGGAGTGTATAGGTTTATGTCTGCAATGCGTTCCCAGTGGGTAAAGCACTTGTCGGTAGAATTTATATAGCGGCTGCAATATAGGCAGATACTAAAACAAAGTATACCTACCGACAGTCCGATGATAGAGATGATATTCTGTGCCTTGTACTTTAATAGGTTTCTGAATGCTGTTTTAATATAATGTCTTATCATAATAGTATCATTATTGTATTATTCGCTTTTGATTACTTCCGCCGGATTCTGTCGTGCAGCCTTTTTTACTTGATAAACCAATGTTAATATGGAAATTAATGATATGATGATTGCTGCAATAATGAACAACCAGCTGCTGATGTTGGCTTTGTAGGCAAAATCTTTCAGATAAATGGTTATTCCCCAATAAGATATAGAAATGGCAATCAAAAATGACATTGCTAATATGATAATGTATTTTTTGAGTAATAACAATAAAATTTCCTTATGTGTAGCGCCATGTACTTTTCGTATAGCTATTTCCCGGTATCTTTGTTGTATGTCAAATAAGGACAATCCAAACAAAGCTATTGAGGATATTAGAATGGCCATAAAGGCGAAAAAGGAATAGGTGATGGTTATTTGCTTGTCTGACTTATAGAGATTCTCAACTTCCTGTTTTGCAAAAGTATAATTGAAGGCTCCATCAGCATTGTCGTTGTGTAGGTTTTCCAGGAAGGCAACGGCATCTTTTTGATGTCCTGGAGCAATTTTAGCTTGCAAAGGAATTTGTGAAAGATATGTTTCACCGTATATAAAAGCTATAGGAAGAACCGGTTGGGATAAATGTCCGCAATAAAAATCTTCGACGATACCTATAATCTGATAAGGGTTCAAATCCCTACGCGGCCATAAAGGTTGTTGGGGTTCCAGCCGGGCATTGATTGCGCTTTCGAGTCCGAAGAGTTGCATGGCTTTTTGATTGAGAATCAGTTTGGCTTCACCTTCATGGTCGATGTCGGCATCCCATAAACGTCCCTGGGATAAACGGAAGCCATGAAATCTTATTTCTTCTTCTGTAATGGGAATGCAATACAATTGTTTGAAATTGGTTTCTCCGAACTTGCGGAAAAGTACCGGAGATTCGGTGAAATATTCATAGGGGGATAAAGAGTAATTCCATGCCGTGAATAAAGGAGAGGCATTCATTGCAGTGGATATATTTTCTTTGGAGGCTTTGCGCAAGGAGGTCTGTTTCAGATATTCTGCTTCAGTGGTAGGCTGTTTGCGTTCATAGCGTTCAAAATGGACTTTAACGATAGAATCTGTGTCATAGCCTAAATCTATGTGAGTCATTTCATACAGTTGTTTGGCGAAGAACATGGAAACAACTATTAGAATGAATGCCACGATATACTGAATACTCAGATAGAGGTTTCTTACAACAGACGATTTTTCACCACTGCCTATTTTCCGTAATGAATGGATAGGCGTGTTGTATTTGAATTTAAAAAACGGATAGATTGAAGCTGTCAATGGCAGTAAAATCAGGATAGCTATGGTTATTCCTATGTCAAATATACCATTAGGCTGTTGAATGACATCAAAATATTTATTTAAGGGAAAGGCAGAAATCTCGACAAGGAACCAGGCTATAAACAATGATACAAGTGTCAGACATAAATTCTCGATATATAGTTGGGAGAATAGCTGTGCTGAATTGTTTCCAAAAACCTTCTTTAGTCCGAATTCTTTGCTTCGTTTCAATAATACAACCGTATAAAGACTCATAAAATTGAAGATGCCTACAATTAAAATTAGTACAGCAACAAGTGCCAATAGATGTAGCTGTGGTAAATTCCCCCTTTGCAGCATGTCCTGCCAAACATCAATGGCTGGATGAAAATACACTTCACGCATGGGAAGCAGTTGATACCTGAATTCAACATCCGCAGCACGTGGAGATTGCCGGAACGCTGCATGCCGTGCATTTATCTTCGTAAAGGAAGCCCCTTTATGAATTAATGCCATTTTCATCGGGAAACGGAACTCCCAATCCTTCTGCAATGTTTCAGGAACAAGCAAGTCGAAATGAAGCGAGCGTTTCCCTCTGTCTTTGCCGATAACTCCGGTCACCGTAAGAGGGTCACCGGTAGAGTATTCAATGGTTTTGCCGATAGAATTTATGTTCCCGAATAGTTTCTCACTCAGCTCTTCTGTGATAAAGGCGGTTTGTGGAGACGCCGCCCATGATTCGGCTTTTCCATATTTCATGGGAAAATCAGTCACTATTAGAAACAAGCTGTCTGCTACAATCGTTTCTACATCAATATGTTTTTCTTCCTTTATGATATAGTCTTTATTGAACCATACGAAAGTGGACATCGCTTCTATGTCTGCATCTTCGAGGGGACCTCCGATAACTGCCGTTTTATTGTTGTCATCTTTGTATTCCTGCACCATGATGCCTATCCGGTCTTTGTTGGGACTATAACAATCTACATCATTTTCCTGCTTCACGTAGCGGAATATAATAATGACACAAGCCAAGCTCAGTGCCAGTCCGATAATATTGATTACCGTATATACTTTAAACCTACTTAATGTTCGGATATATAATAGTATGAGTTTCATATTCGTGTCTTTTATTCGTTTTTCATAATGCTTGCCGGATTGATGTTGGCAGCCTTGCTGATTTGCCTAATAATAGTCAACAAGGAGATGGCAGTTGTTATGGCTACTGCTACGGCAAACAAGTCGAATGTCAAAGGGGCTTTGTGGGCAAAATCCTGCAAATAGAGGGTAATGGCAATCCATGACAAGGGTATGGATAGCAAAGTGGCGACTCCCATGACCGAGAGATACTTTTTAATGAGTAAGGGGTAAATATCCTTTGCTTGCGCACCGTTCACTTTGCGTAAACCTATCTCACGGTAACGTTGCCGAATATCGAACAAGGATATTGACAATAATCCCAATGAAGAGATGAAAATGGCTATTCCGGCAAAGAGCGTATAAATGTTCACCACTTGACGGTCTTCACGATACATCTTTTGGAGTTCATCTTCTATCAGCGTATATTCAAAGTCGGTTCTTCCCGTAGATTCTTCGTATAAGCGGCGCAGGAAATCAATGACTTTGGCTTTATTCTCGTGCTTATACGAGGCTGTAACAGTATAAATTCCGCCTATGCTTGCATCGTGATAATAGATGACAACCGGTTGGATGGATTGTGAAAGGTGCCGAACATTGAAATCCTTTATGACCCCTACTATCTCGCAAGGTGGATTGTAGAAATCCGGTAAGCTGCTTGAGGCGTAGTGTGGTTCTTCAGGTTGCAGCTTGTCTTTGGTGATGTCTTTTATTCCATAGACTCTTTTAGCGGTTTCGTTGATAATTACCTTGAAACTGTTTTTGGTGAACGCTTCATCTATGGAGTCGTTCCATAGGCGCCCCTCTACAAGTTGAAAATCGTATATTGCCATGGAGTGGGTCGTTAAATGTGCAGATAATGCCGGATGGAAACCGTTTTCGGCTCTGTTGAGCGCAAAACTGTCAAAACGGAAGTCGGTGAACAGCAAGTCGTTTCCTCTGCTCCAATGCTCAAACAGAGTGCTTTCACTCATTCGTTTATTGACCAAAGCATTACTTATATACTGTCTTTTTCCTTCATCCAATCCCTCCTCTTTAGTTGTTTTATATAAGCCCAATTTATCGACATACATCCGGCAAGTTATCACATCGTGCGAGCGGAAACCGAGGTCGGCGCAGAGCATATACTCCAACTGCCGTACAAAGAATAGAGAAACGGTTATTATAAAGATGGTTACGACATATTGAAAACACAGTAATATCATGCGTGACCGTGTGGAAAAGCGTGAAGATGCCAGCTCGCGTATGGAGTTGACGGGTCTGCTACATGTGTATTTCAAGAACGGATAAACAGTAGTCAGCAATGGCAATCCTAAAAGTACGATGGCAGAGACCTTCCGGTCAAAGCCGGAGTCTGTTGTGGTAGGTATATAAAGTTCATGGAAAAAGAAAAACCTGGTTATTTCTATTAAAGCCCAGCAAAGGAGTAATGCCAGTCCCGTCAATAAGATGTTCTCGGCATATATTTGCAGGAAAATGTCTGTCCTGCCTGCACCGAACACTTTTTTCACCCCAAACTCTCTTGACCGCTTGGACATGATGACAGTGTAGATGTTGATGAAGTTCAGCAGCCCTATGATACCTACCAGGAAGGCTACTACCATCAATACCCGGACATAGCTTTGGTTGCCATATTGATAGTTCTTGTTTTCTTTTCCGTGGTCTTTATCGTAATATAAATCTTTCAAAGGCAAATACTGATAGCGTACTGTCTCATAAGTGCTCCATTTGCTGCGGGGGTGTTCTTTTGAATACTTTTTATTCAGCAGTGCAATGTCTGTATCCGGTGCCATCAGCATGGCGTATATAGGGTCGAAAAAAAGGAATTCGTCCAGTTCATCCGACATAAATATATCCGGCATCCATGATGTCTTGGTATCGGGGTCGTCCACCACTCCTATAATAGTGAATTTATTCCCTTTTGTGTTTTTGAAAGTAGCGCCTATGGCATTCTTCCCTCCCAGCTTCTTCTTCCAAAAAGAACGGGTGATGACAACATCCCTCGGGCGGACTATTCTTCCGCTTCCGGCAATCACCCTATATGGAAAGATTTTGAAGAAGGTGCTGTCTACGGAAAAAGCGTTCGCTGCAATTTCTTGTTCACCGAACAGAACGGGCATATCTGATATTTGATAAATCACCGTAAATTGTTCTACGGCAGGATCCTTTTCCAATCCCGACCGGTAGCCTCCCAAGAAGTTCTCACCACTGCTGGTAGAGGTTTTTATCAGGCAAATGCGTTTATATTCGGGAAAGCATTGGTTCACTGTATTTTCTTGGTGGATATATCGGGCTACGGTGAGTACGCAAGCCAAACTGCACGCCAGTCCCAATACATTGATAAGGGTGTATGCTTTGAATTTCAGCAATGCATTGATGGCTAAGATTATTTGTCTCATAGTGCGTAGTTTTATTTCATTATCAATTCTTCCGCCTCGCCAAAGGTATCATATCCCGTTGTAATTACCCAATCTCCGGGCTGCAAACCTTCCGTAATCTCGTATTGTTGCGGATTTTGGCGACCGATGCCAAGCGGCACGCGCACGGCTTTTGTCTTTGCGGCGTTCAGTTTGTAAATCCATTGTCCTCCGGTACTCTGGTAGAAGTTGCCGCGCGGAATGACGAGCGCCTCCTCCGGCTGGCCGAGTTCTATCTGTACCCGGAAGCTTTTGCCTACACGTACGTTGTCGGGCATGTCACCGGTGAAGACGAGGTCTACGTCGAACGTGCGGTCTTTGACTTCGGGAACCACTTTCGTGATGCGCAACGGGTATTTTCTTCCCTGATAATTGATGGTGGCAGGCAATCCGGTGATAATGCGGTCGATGTAGTATTCGCTCAGGGAAGTATGCACTTTATATTGGTCCAGCACCTTGATTTCCGCAATGCTTTCACCGGAAGCGACCTGCTGTCCCGGAGTCACCTTGACAAAACTGAGCTGGCCGGCGACGGGAGCTTTCACCACCAGGTTGCCGAGCCGTTCGCAGGCGCGTTCATACTTCTTCCGTTCCCGTTCGCGGTCGTTCCTGATGAGGTCTTTGCGGATGACGGTGACGGCAGAGTCATGACGGAGGCTTTCCCTTTGAAGATGGGCATTTTTCACTTTATAGTTGTATTCGTCCTCGGAAACTTCGAGCTGCGCCTTGCTCTTGATGCCCATGCGGTACTCCTCCTTGTCAAGGGCAAAACTCTTGCGCAGGCGGTTGAGGTCATAATCGGTCTGCAGGGCTTGTTGTTGCAGGTTCAGGCTTTTCTGCTCCATTTCAATTTCTTTTTCGCGGTAGGTGATAAGCTGCTTTTCCCAGTCGTCGCGCTGGTCTTCGATACTGCGCAGCAGGTCGGGGTTTTCCATGACGAGGATGGTATCTCCTTGCCGGAGCAGGCTCCCCTCCTCTCCTATGATGCGTTCCACGCTTCCGGCTTCACGTGCATTGACCTTGATGGTAAGGATGGGCTGAATCACTCCCTCCACATCTACATATTCCATAAATTTGCCGTTCTTGACTTCGGCTATCTGTATGTTGTCCTGCTCGATACGCAGTTTGCTGGGACCCAGCGAAAGGGTGACTACATAAATCAGGAAGGCAAGGAAGGCAACGCCTCCCGCCAGATAGTAGCGGTAACGGATGTACCAGGGTTTCTTTTCAAGTTTTATATCCATAATGCAATATTTTATATACTCTTTTTTTACTTTTCAGATACCCCCTTCAGAAGTACTTCTGAATAAGGGTTCCGAGTTTTACTAAAACTTTACCGGAGATTTAGTAAATCGTCACCGGAGTTTTAGTAAATCTCCGGCCAGTTTTTACTAAAACTATTCCACGATTCTATTACTGTATAGATTCTTCATTAGTAACCCTTTCCAAGTCTTCTGCCAGTGGCCTCTCTTTTTCAAAGTCATATAGCGTGATGCTTCTCAGTGCATAGTACAAACTCCAATAGTTGTACAAAGCCGTTATATAGCTTCTCCGGGCCGTATCTTTTTCCGTGATGGATGCATTGAGGTCGAGTACCGAGGACTTGCCGAGCAGATAGAGTTTTCGGGCTACTTCGGCGCGTCGTTGGGCTGTATGGTCCGTGCGGGCGGCTATGTTTACCCGTTGCGCCTGCAGGTTGAATTGCTTTACGAGTTTCCGTACGTTCAAGTCGAAATCCGTCTTGTCTTGCTCTACCTGCGTGTAGACAAGGTCTCGGTTAGAACGGGCCACGCGTACTTGTCCCCTTCCGCGCCCCCAGTCCAGGATTGGGAGGGTAATGCCCAAGCTGACGTACTGCTGGTCCAGTGGATTCCGGTAGGCATCTTTCAGCTTGTCGGCAGTTTGTGTCAAGCCGAAGCGCAGGTAGATGTCTGCCTTCAGTCCGGCATTGGCCTTGGCGCGCGACACGGCACTCTCGCTTTCCACCTTGCGGCGTAGCATGTTCTGTATCTCCGGACTGTTTTCGTTGGCAAGCATCAGCGCGGCATCCAGGTCGATGTGCAGGTCGGGCACGCGGTTGTCTATTCTCACCTTTATAAGGAGGTCTTCTTGGATGCCGAGGTAGGAACGGAGTTCCTGCATGCAGTTTTCCACTTCGATGCGGGCATTCATGCAGTTGGTTTCTTCGGTCAGTTTGTTGAGTTCGAGCTGCAACATTTCGTTTTCGCTGATGGTGCCGATGTTATATCGTCCTTGCGCATATATATATAAGGTGTCGGCATTGGCGTAGTTGGCGTTGGCTATTTCGTAGTTGCTTTGTGCTTTGGCCAGGTTGAAGAACTTCTCTGTGGCATTGGCGGCAACAAGCTCAAGGGTTTCTACGTAGGTTTTCTTGGCTTCGCGATAACGGATAGGTTCGATGCGCCGGTCCCACTTCAGGCTGTTGTAGCCAAACAAGGACTGGCTGTATCCGATGTTGACGGGTGAAGTCTGCCAGGAATAGGTGTCACTGCTGAAAAGGTCGAGGCGCTGCGCAGCCGTTTCAATGAAAAAGGTTCCTCCGGTCCACGGCACGTTTTGTGTCAGGCTCAGTGTTAGGTCAGTGCTCAGCAGGTTCTGCTCTATGAACTTGACGTTGCCATCGCTTTGGGTCACTTTGTTGATAGCACGGTCCAGATAGGGATTGGAAGTAAGCTTGAGCGTCGGCAGGTAGTTGGCACAGTAGTATTTGTAGTTCCAATAAGCGGAACGGAAGCTATGGCGGGCATTTTGGGCGTCGGGCGACTGCTGGCGGGCCTGCTCGATGGTTTCTTCCAAAGTCAGCTCCAACGTGTGCTCTTGGGCAACGGCACTCGACGTCAGACTGAATGTAATAAGCAATAAAAATATATTCCGGTGCATAGTTGTTTTCTTTACTCTATAAAGTTCAAATTCTATGCCATAAGTATAAGTTGTTGTATTATAAGTGTTTGTTGTGGTTCGAAGCTTTCCAAACGTGTGCAGTTGCGCACAAAAATAGTGCGATAATGCACGCACAACACATGGATATTATACTTATCTTTGCCCGTACAAGAGATGTGGGATTGTGTAGGCCTTGCCTGCACGAAAAGAAAACAGATATGGAGCAGTTTGGTAAAATATTGATTGTAGATGATAACGAGGATGTGCTTTTTGCACTGAACCTTCTTCTCGAACCCTACGCCGAGAAGATAAAGGTGGCGGTGACCCCCGACCGCATCGAGCATTTTATGACCACTTTCCGTCCGGACATTATTCTGCTGGATATGAATTTCAGCCGTGATGCCATCAGTGGTCAGGAAGGTTTCGACAGCTTGAAGCAGATTCTGAGTATCGACCCGCAAGCAGTGGTCATCTTCATGACTGCCTACGCGGATACGGACAAGGCAGTGCGTGCCATCAAAGCGGGGGCTACGGATTTCATTCCCAAGCCGTGGGAGAAGGAAAAATTGTTGGCGACCCTTTCTTCGGGCATGAAGTTGCGCCGTTCGCGCACCGAGATAAATCTGCTGAAAGAGCAGGTGGAAGTACTGAGCAATGCCACAACGGGAGGCTCCGAAGAGATTATTATCGGTGATTCTCCCGTCATGCAGCAAGTTTTCTCTACTGTGGAGAAGTTGCGCGATGCGGATGCCAACATTCTTATATTAGGTGAGAATGGAACTGGAAAGGATGTGATTGCCCGTATGCTTTACCGCAATTCTCCCCGCTATGGAAAGCCGTTTGTCACGATAGACCTCGGCAGTATCCCCGAACAGTTGTTCGAAAGCGAGTTGTTCGGCTACGAGAAAGGCGCCTTCACCGATGCACGGAAAGCGAAAGCTGGACGTATGGAAGTGGCAACCGGCGGTACGCTTTTTCTGGACGAGATAGGTAACCTTTCCCTGCCCATGCAGGCCAAATTGCTGACTGCCATCGAAAAGCGTTGTATCAGTCGTTTGGGAAGTACGCAGGCTACGCCCATTGATGTGCGGCTCATCTGCGCCACCAATGCAGACATCCGTCGGCTGGTGGACGAAGGAGACTTCCGCCAAGACCTGCTGTATCGCATCAACACCATCGAGTTGCATATTCCACCTCTGCGGGAACGCGGAAACGACATCCTCCTGCTGGCAGAGTATTTCCTGCAACGGTATGCCCGCAAATATCAGAAAGAGATGCGCGGGCTGACCCGGGAGGCGAAAAACAAGTTGTTGAAATATGCCTGGCCGGGTAATGTACGTGAGTTGCAGCATACAGTGGAACGTGCTGTCATATTGGGAGACGGTTCTCTGCTTCGTCCGGAGAACTTTATGTTCCAAGCTTCTGTTTCCCGTCAGAAGAAGGAAGAAGAAGTCCTCAACTTGGAGCAATTGGAACGGCAGGCTGTGGAACGTGCCATGCGGCTCAGTGAAGGAAATGTGACCCGTGCCGCCGAATACTTGGGCATTACTCGCTTCGCCTTGTACCGGAAACTTGAAAAACTGGGCTTATGAAACGATATTCATTGATTGTGGCACTGCACATCATCGGCATAGCCTTCCTTTCGGTCGGCGTTTATCTGCTGGTGGATGCCGGACTGTGGTTCAGTGCACTGATGGCTTTTTTGATATTGCTGGCGATTGCCGTTCATCTGTACCGCCTGCAGATGATGCAGGTGCGCATGATGCGCCATCTGGCAGAGAGCCTGCGCTATGACGACATGATGCTGTCGTTCCGTTCTCCCTACAAGAACCGGTCTATGGAGGATATGGTGGACGAGCTTTCCGAAGCGATGAGGAATTTCCGTACCCGCGTGCTGGAACGCAATGAGATGGAAGCGTGGCAAAAGCTGATACGTGTGCTGACGCACGAAATAATGAATTCAATCACTCCCATCATCTCCCTCTCCGAAACCTTGAGCGAGCGGGAAATGTCGGAAAAGAACTATCCCGTCATGCGGCAGGGAATGCAGACTATCCACCGCCGTAGTAAGGGGTTGTTGGAGTTTGTGGAGAATTACCGGAAGCTGACAAGACTTCCCGCCCCCGTCCGTCGTCCGGTTGCCGTCCGCGAGCTGTTGCAGGATTTGCAGAAGCTGTTTTCGGAAGAGTATATCCGGATAGAGCTTCCGGAGACCGACCGCATACTCCAGATAGACCGGACACAGATAGAACAAGTACTGATTAATCTGATTAAAAATGCCAAAGAGGCATGTAGCAGGAAAGAGCATCCCCGGATAGAAGTGAAGATGCTACCCGCCCTCTCGTGGCAATGCCTAATCACTGTCAGTGACAATGGTGAAGGCATTCTGCCGGAAGTGCAAGATAAGATTTTTGTACCGTTCTTCACCACCAAGCCTTCCGGTTCGGGCATCGGGCTCAGTTTATGTAAACAAGTGATGAACCGGCATGGAGGGAATATCACGGTGCAGTCTACTGTGGGAAAAGGGAGTTGCTTTACGCTGCTATTTGGATAAGTGGGAAAGAGGGTATATACAAAAATAAGCTACTGAAAAATCAGTAGCTTATTAATTTCTGTCGGGGTAGCGGGATTCGAACCCACGACCCCCTGCTCCCAAAGCAGGTGCGCTAACCGGACTGCGCTACACCCCGAATACTTTACTTCTGAAAAGCGAGTGCAAAGGTAAAAACAATTCTGATACCAACCAAACATTTAGGCAAGTTTTATGCAATTAAAATTACATTTTCAGATAGAAATCTTTCGTTAAAGCTACATATTCAGGGGTAAACTCATTGTGATTCACCTCAATACAGAGTTTCTCTTCTCTACACTCTTTTGCTTCAAAACCAAAGTTCAGCAATACCCGTCTGCACGGTTTTCCGGGCTTGGTGAAGACTTGCACACGATGCAATGGAAACAACTTATGGTTCCAAGCTGTATCCACAACCGTTTTTTCAGCTTCCGCTGGAATAATGATGCTTACGACTCCTTGCTCTTCAAGCAAAGATGCCGAACGATGAAACAGTAAATCGTAATTCAAATTGCCCGCATGCCGTGCTGTGCACCTTTGTTCGTCAGGACATTTCAACGCATCTATAAAATAGGGAGGATTGGAAACGATGAGGTCAAATCTGTTTTCCGGCTGATAATCTCGGAAATCATGACATATGACCTCTACTCTATCGGCCCATGGAGAGTGAGATACATTTTCTGTGGCTTGTCCGGCTGCAGCCGCATCTATCTCGATTGCAGTAATCCGGGCATGCGGATTCCTTTGCGCTAACTGTAAGGCTATTAATCCGGTACCGGTTCCAACGTCCAGTATACGCTTTGCTTTGTCTGCCGGGGCCCATGCCCCAAGTAGTACACCATCTGTGCCGACCTTCATGGCGCATTTATCATGAAATATGGTAAATTGTTTAAACTTAAAAGATGATTTTGGCATGTTTATCTTCTTTAATTGGGCTCAAAAATAATCAAAGCCTGCATATTTGTCATAAAATTGGCACTGTTTTTGTCTTTTTAAAGGGTGAAGAACGTTTATTTATGAAGAAATAGCTTAACTTTGCAGGCGCTTTATTGGCCTGCCAATATGACATAAACTAAAAAGAAAGAAATGAAGAAAAGAAATTACCTGAGTGATGTCGAAGATAGAAGCGGAAACGCTTTCTCTGTAATTGCTGATTTTGAGGGGAATGAAGAACAATTGATGGACATTGAGGTAGAAGAGGTTTTACCGATATTGCCTCTCCGAAATATGGTATTGTTCCCTGGGGTGTTTATGCCGGTATCTGTAGGAAGAAAATCTTCCCTCAAATTGGTGCGTGAAGCAGAAAAGAAAAATTCTTATATAGCTGTTGTATGCCAAAAGGTGGCTGAAACAGAGACACCTCTGTTTGAGGATTTACATACCATCGGTACAGTTGCCAAGATAGTACGTGTGCTTGAAATGCCAGACCAGACAACTACAGTCATTCTGCAAGGCTCCAAACGTATGGAACTGAAGGAGATTACGGATACGACTCCTTATCTGAAGGGACGGATAGCTACGCTGAATGAAGAACTTCCGGAGAAGAATGACAAGGAATTCCATGCATTGGTAGAGGCGTGTAAAGACTTGACAGTACGCTACATCAAGTCATCCGATATGTTTCCGCAGGATTCGGCATTTGCCATCAAGAACATTACCAATCCAATGTTTTTGGTAGACTTTATCTGTACGAACCTGCCACTCAAGAAAGACGAAAAGATAGAACTGCTCCGTATCGACTCTTTGCGGGCGCGTACCTACCGCCTGCTTGAGATTCTGAATCGTGAAGTGCAGCTTGCCGAAATCAAAGAGTCTATCCAGATGCGTGCACGTGAGGATATAGACCAGCAGCAGCGTGAGTATTTCCTGCAGCAGCAGATTAAAACCATTCAGGATGAGCTGGGTGGCGGCGGTCAAGAGCAGGAAATAGAGGAGATGCGTAAGAAGGCGGAGACCATCAAATGGAATGATGAGGTGAAGGCTACGTTCCTGAAAGAGGTGGATAAGTTGGAACGTACCCATCCTCAGTCTCCCGACTATAGCGTGCAGCTGAACTATCTGCAGACGATGCTTAGTTTGCCGTGGGGCATTTATACGACGGATAATCTGAGCCTTGTCAATGCAGAAAAGACACTGAACAAAGACCATTATGGTTTGGAGAAGGTGAAGGAACGCATTCTGGAACATCTTGCTGTATTAAAGCTGAAAGGCGATATGAAATCACCCATCATCTGCCTGTATGGCCCTCCGGGTGTGGGAAAAACCTCTTTGGGGCGTTCCATTGCTGCCGCCTTGAAGCGTAAGTATATCCGTATGTCGCTGGGAGGCGTGCATGATGAAGCTGAGATTCGCGGTCATCGTAAAACCTATATCGGTGCCATGCCGGGACGGATTATCAAGAATCTGATAAAGGCAGGCTCCTCCAATCCGGTATTTATTCTGGATGAAATAGACAAGGTGAGTGCCGACCGCCAGGGAGACCCCTCCTCTGCCCTCCTCGAAGTGCTCGACCCGGAACAGAACACTACATTCCATGATAATTTTCTGGATGTGGACTATGATTTGTCCAAAGTGATGTTCATCGCTACTGCCAATAATCTGAATACCATCCCCGGACCGTTGCTGGACCGTATGGAGCTGATTGAGGTAAGCGGCTATATCACGGAAGAAAAGATTGAGATTGCCCGCCGCCATCTGGTTCCGAAGGAATTGGAGGCAAACGGTATGAAAAAGAATGATATCAAGATTCCGAAGAACACACTGGAAACCATTATAGAGAATTATACCCGTGAGAGCGGCGTGCGCGAACTGGAAAAGAAAATCGGAAAGATACTCCGTAAATCTGCACGCCAATATGCTACGGACGGTTATTTTGCGAAGACCGAAATAAAACCGGGAGACTTGTATGAATTCCTGGGTGCACCCGAATATACCCGGGACAAGTATCAGGGTAATGAGTATGCAGGGGTGGTGACCGGTCTGGCGTGGACTGCCGTAGGTGGTGAAATACTTTTCGTGGAAACCAGCCTGAGCCGTGGCAAGGGTGGACGTTTGACATTGACCGGCAATTTGGGTGATGTAATGAAAGAGTCGGCCATGCTGGCATTGGAATACATCAAGGCGCATGCCTCCCTGCTGAATCTTGACGAAGAGATTTTTGATAACTGGAACATCCATGTCCATGTGCCCGAAGGCGCCATTCCGAAAGACGGTCCGTCTGCCGGTATCACGATGGCTACCTCCCTCGCTTCTGCCCTCACCCAGAAAAAGGTGAAGGCCAATCTTGCCATGACGGGAGAGATAACACTTCGCGGTAAGGTACTTCCGGTAGGAGGCATCAAGGAGAAGATACTGGCTGCCAAGCGTGCCGGTATCAAGGAGATTATCTTGAGCGACGAGAACCGCAAGAATATAGAAGAGATACAGGATATATATCTGAAAGGACTGACTTTCCACTATGTGAAAGATATTAAGGAAGTGTTTGCCATTGCGCTGACTGATGAAAAAGTAGCCGATGCCATCGACTTGTCCGTAAAGAAAGAAAAGACCGAAAAGAAAGAGGAATGACATTCGAGTTACAATATACAGACAGCAAGACCAATGCACGTGCCGGACTGATTACTACTGACCACGGGCAGATTGAGACACCTATCTTTATGCCGGTAGGTACAGTGGGAACAGTGAAAGGCGTGCATCTGCCTGAGCTGAAAGAGGATATAAAGGCGCAGATTATATTGGGTAATACCTATCATCTTTATCTGCGTCCGGGACTGGAAGTGATAGAGAAAGCCGGTGGACTGCATAAGTTCAACGGCTTTGACCGTCCTATGCTGACAGACAGCGGCGGTTTCCAGGTATTCTCGTTGTCCGGTATCCGCAAGTTGCGCGAAGAAGGTGCGGAATTCCGTTCACACATCGACGGTAGCAAGCATATCTTTACACCGGAGAAGGTGATGGATATAGAACGGACTATCGGTGCAGACATCATGATGGCCTTTGATGAATGTCCTCCGGGGGATTCGGACTACGAATATGCCAAAAAATCACTGGGATTGACACATCGCTGGCTGGACCGTTGTATCAAGCGTTTCAACGAAACAGAACCGAAATACGGTTATCAGCAATCCTTATTCCCCATTGTGCAGGGTTGCGTCTATCGCGACCTCCGCGAGCAGTCGGCAGAGTTTGTCGCCTCTAAAGGTGCTGACGGTAATGCCATTGGCGGTCTGGCTGTGGGCGAGCCTGTAGACAAGATGTACGAGATGATTGAGCTGGTGAACGGTATTCTTCCCAAAGACAAGCCTCGCTATCTGATGGGAGTCGGGACCCCGGTAAACATCCTGGAAGGCATTGAACGCGGTGTCGATATGTTCGACTGTGTGATGCCTACCCGCAACGGACGCAACGGCATGTTGTTTACCAAGGACGGCATCATGAACATGCGCAACAAAAAATGGGAAATGGATTTCTCTCCCATTGAAGCAGACGGTGCCTCCTACGTAGATACCATGTACAGCAAGGCATACTTGCGCCATCTGTTCCATGCACAAGAGCTGCTTGCCATGCAGATAGCATCTATCCACAACTTGGCTTTCTATCTGTGGCTGGCAGGCGAGGCACGTAAGCATATCATTGCAGGCGACTTTGCTACCTGGAAACCGATGATGGTGAAACGCGTATCGACAAGATTATGAGAAAAATGAACTGGAGGATATGGAAGAATATAAAGCTGCCGAGAGGTAAATTCCTGAAGCGGCTGGACTGGTACATTATTAAGAAGTTCCTGGGTACATATGTCTTTGCCATTGCATTGATTATCTCCATTGCGGTGGTGTTCGACTTCAACGAGAAGATGGACCGCTTCATGTCTCATGAAGCGCCGTGGAATGCTATTGTCTTTGATTATTATCTGAACTTCATCCCCTACTTTGCCAATCTGTTCAGTCCGCTGTTCGTGTTTATCGCCGTAATCTTCTTTACTTCCAAACTGGCGGAGAACTCGGAAATTATTGCCATGTTCTCTACGGGAATGAGCTTCAAGCGTATGTTGCGTCCTTACATGGTGTCTGCAGCAATCATTGCGGTAGTAACATTCTGCCTCGGGTCCTATGTCATTCCCAAAGGCAGTGTGACACGTATCAATTTTGAGGACAAGTACTACAAACCCCGTAAGGCGAATACGGCACGGAACATCCAGCTGGAAGTGGATTCGGGGGTAATTGCCTATATCGAACGTTTTGAAGACTACAGCAAGACCGGTTATCGCTTTTCTTTGGACAAGTTCAATGACAAGCAACTGGTCTCCCACCTTACAGCCCGTTCCATTACCTACGACACGACGGCCGTGCATAAGTGGAAAATCAAGGATTATATGATTCGCCAGATGGATGGCATGAAGGAGAGTATCACGAAGGGTGACCGCATAGACACTACCCTTTTTATGGAGCCTGCCGACTTCCTGATTATGAAGAACCAGCAGGAGATGTTGACCAGCCCTCAGCTAAGCGAGTACATCAACAGGCAGCGGCAACGCGGCTTTGCCAACATTAAGGAATTTGAGATAGAGTACCACAAACGCATTGCCATGTCGTTTGCCTCCTTTATCCTGACGCTGATTGGAGTGTCTTTGTCTTCCAAGAAAACGAAAGGTGGAATGGGATTGCATTTAGGTATAGGCTTGGCATTGAGTTTCTCTTATATTCTGTTTCAGACCATTGCTTCCACATTTGCCGTGAACGGCAACATGCCTCCGGTCATCGCTGTGTGGATACCGAATATAATGTATGCCTTCATTGCATTCTATCTATATAGGAAAGCGCCGAAATAAGCATTCTAAACCTCTACTTCAGCTTGCTCAAGTTGAGGTTTGGCGTACTAAAGCAGAGGTTTAGGATGTTTGTCTCTGGAAGCCCATTAAAATAAGAAGCCCCTCCCACTTTTGCGTTGTACAAGTGCGGGAGGGGCTTTTTGTTGTATTCATTTTCCTCTTTTGTTCTGTTCCCTTTTTTGCCGGAAAGAGACGTCGGTTTCTAGGGAACACCCTCACTTTCGTCTTACAGGTTTTTTAAGTTGCTGTTGTATGCACCGGGCATCAGCAAGCTTAATTCAAGTAAGCGGAAAGTTCTGCAGCAGAGATGTTTTTGGCAATAATTACACCATTATCATCCAGTAAATAGTTAGTGAATCCGCGGCCTAAGCGATATTTCTTAAAGAGGCCGGAATATTCGCCTTTAGTTTCCACGAAACAAGTGGGCGTAACTATTTGGTCCTTACGGATGGTTTCTTCAAAGATTGACTGATACTCATCGAATGAAACTGAAACCATCTTCACATTGTTGCGGGCAGTAGAGCGAAGCGCATTGCTCAAACTTGCGTTTTGCATCCGGGACTGCGCGTCGTAACTTGCCCAAAAACTGAGCAATACATACTTTCCTTTCAAGTCTGAAAGTTCGGTTTGGGATTGCTCTGCCGACATGGTTTGGATTTTGAAATCCGGGGCCATGTCACCCACATTCAAACCTCCGGTAGGTTTGTCTTTTTCTACAAAAGAAGTCAAGGAACTTATTAGTAATACAACAAAAATCCATTTTGCATATTTCATGCGGCACGGTTTTGGTTAATACTATCCGGGACTGTCCTTCAACAGTGATTTCTTCCCGGAACATCGTCTTGTCAAAGCCTTGAATAGTGATAAAGATACTGATAATCAAAGCTTTTAATTCTGAAATCGGGTGCAAAGGTAAGTAATTCCTAAACAAACTTCCAAATAAACAAGCATTTTTCTTACTTTTTAAAGTCATATTTTTATGTTATTTAGCATAAATAGCGGGAATTTTCCTTACTTTTGTAGCCTATTATTCTATCAAAAAGATGACTTATGCAACCATTGAACACTGAACTCATCCTGATACGTATTACGGGTGAAGACCGTCCGGGACTGACAGCTTCCGTAACGGAAATTCTGGCTAAATACGATGCTACCATTCTGGATATTGGCCAGGCAGATATTCACAATACTCTTTCGTTGGGCATTTTGTGCAAGACGGAAGAACAACACTCGGGGTTCATTATGAAGGAACTGCTTTTCAAGGCTTCCTCCCTGGGAGTGACTGTCCGTTTCTACCCCATTACTACCAAAGAGTACGAGGATTGGGTGAATATGCAGGGAAAGAACCGCTATATTCTTACTTTATTGGGGCGTAAGTTGTCTGCCCGTCAAATATCTGCCGTTACCCGTATTCTTGCAGAGCAAGGCATGAATATCGATGCCATCAAGCGCCTTACAGGGCGTATCCCGCTGGACGAATGCGAATCGCGTACACGCGCCTGCATCGAATTTTCCGTTCGTGGCACTCCGAAAGACCGTATTGCCATGCAAGAGCAGTTGATGAAACTGGCAACCGAACTGGAAATGGATTTCTCTTTCCAGTTGGACAATATGTACCGCCGGATGCGCCGCCTCATTTGCTTCGATATGGACTCTACGCTGATTGAAACAGAAGTAATTGATGAATTGGCCATACGTGCGGGTGTGGGCGACCAGGTGAAGGCCATTACCGAACGTGCCATGCGTGGTGAGATAGATTTCATTGAGAGCTTTCGCGAACGAGTGGCTTTGCTGAAAGGATTGGATGAGTCCGTGATGCAGGAAATTGCAGAAAATCTTCCCATTACGGAAGGTGTGGATCGCCTGATGTATGTTTTGAAGAAATACGGTTACAAGATAGCTATTCTTTCGGGAGGGTTTACCTACTTCGGGCAGTACCTCCAGAAGAAGTACGGTATAGACTATGTGTATGCCAACGAGCTGGAAATAGAGGATGGCAAACTGACCGGCCGCTATCTCGGTGATGTAGTCGACGGTAAGCGTAAGGCAGAGTTGCTGCGTTTGATAGCTCAGGTGGAGAAAGTGGATATTGCGCAGACTATTGCTGTAGGCGACGGTGCCAACGACCTGCCCATGCTGGGAATTGCCGGCCTTGGAATCGCTTTCCATGCAAAGCCCAAAGTAGTTGCCAATGCCAAGCAATCCATCAACACCATTGGTTTGGACGGGGTACTTTACTTCTTAGGTTTCAAGGATTCATACATTGATATCCATTAATTCATTAGTACATTCAAAAAAAAGTCCTATCTTTGTGCTCAAATTTAAAAGAGATACATGAAGTTTTCAGAACTACATTTGAATGGCAATGTGCTGGAGGCACTGGATGCCATGCGCTTTGAAGAGTGCACCCCCATACAAGAACAATCAATTCCCGTTATACTTGAAGGCCGAGATTTAATAGCGGTGGCACAAACCGGAACGGGAAAAACAGCTGCATATTTGTTGCCTATATTGAACAAGCTTTCAGAAGGTGGACACCCTGCCGATGCTATCAATTGCATTGTCATGGCTCCTACCCGTGAGTTGGCACAACAGATAGACCAGCAGATGGAGGGCTTCTCCTACTTCATGCCGGTTTCCAGTGTGGCAGTGTATGGCGGTAATGACGGAGTTCTGTTCGAACAGCAGAAAAGAGGTTTGACATTGGGTGCAGATGTTGTCATTGCCACTCCGGGACGTCTGATAGCCCACCTCAGTCTTGGCTATGTAGACCTTTCGCGTGTCTCTTATTTTATTTTGGATGAAGCAGACCGGATGCTGGATATGGGATTCTATGATGACATTATGCAGATTGTCAAGTTTCTCCCTAAAGAGCGGCAGACCATTATGTTCTCTGCTACCATGCCTGCCAAGATACAACAGTTGGCTGGCAACATTCTGAACAATCCCGCCGAAGTGAAGTTGGCGGTTTCCAAACCAGCGGAAAAGATTGTGCAGGCAGCCTATGTCTGCTACGAGAATCAGAAGCTGGGCATCATCCGTAGCCTCTTTGCAGAGGAGACGCCGGAACGCGTCATCATTTTTGCTTCTTCCAAACTGAAAGTGAAGGAAGTGACCAAAGCCTTGAAGCAGATGAAACTGAACGTTGGTGAAATGCACTCCGATTTAGAGCAGGCACAGCGCGAAGAAGTGATGTACGAATTCAAGACAGGACGTATCAATATCCTGGTAGCTACAGATATCGTTGCGAGAGGTATTGATATCGATGACATCCGTCTGGTGATAAACTATGACGTTCCCCACGACAGTGAAGATTATGTGCACCGTATCGGACGTACGGCGCGTGCCAATAATGACGGCGTAGCCATCACCTTCGTTTCCGAAAAGGAGCAAGGTAGCTTTAAGAATATCGAAAAATTCCTGGATAGGGACATCTATAAAATACCGGTTCCCGAAGAGCTGGGTGAAGCACCCGAATACAAGCCGAGAGCATTTGACGGAGGAGGAAGACGGGGCGGCCATGGAAACGGACGTAAGCCAGGAGGAAACAAGAACGGCCGTAACAACAGTAAAGGTGGAAAGCCCAGAGCCAAACGTCCACAGAATGGCGGCGAGAAGAAATAAACATTGTGGTGAAGAAAAGAAATAGAAAAAGCGGATTTATTCCGCTTTTTCTATGTTCATTGTATTGTCAAAACCAATAATCATATTTACCAAATTGTATACGGAACTTTCGGGTATGCCGAGGGTTGCCTGATAATGGTACCCCTTACTATCCACACCCATGAAATTCATATCGGCAAGAATGGCCTGGTCCAGCATTTCGGCAGGGAATATATCCGCAAACATCTTTTTAGTGATGTCCTGGCCGTAAAGTATCTTCTTCCCTTCGTATACACAGATATGGATTACATTATCATAATACACATTGTCCACACTGATTCCATTTTCAGAATAGGAAGTCTTGAAAACCTTCATCTTTGAGGGGTTGATATATACATATCCCCTATACCTTGTATTCTTGTATATTACGATACTGTCTTTCTTTATCACTTCCGGAGTAGTGGAAATGACCTCTACTTCCCGGCTGGTGAAAACCAAAGAATCTTCCGCATTCTCTGATTTATGCAGTTTAATTACTTCGTCGGCCAGCGAGTGGAACCAGAAGCTGTATTCCGTTTGACGGTCTATCTTATAGGCCACCGGTTTATTGCTGTATATGTAGATTGTATCGTGAACGACCTTGAAAGATACGGGAGCGCTTTGCGGGTTAGCATAATATACCGTATCCCCTTCGATGCGCATCAACGGCATTTCTGTTTCATCGTTCACCCAGATGCCTTGCAACAGTTGTTTTGCAGTAAGGTCTTCCTTGACGGAAGCCTCCCCGTTTTGTCTGTTGCTGCATGATGCCAATGAGACAACAAGTACAATGAGAATCGCACTTCTTTTTATTGTCATAACGTCCCTATTTATTTCTTTTCTTTTTTCTGCAACTTTATTTTCCGATGCAATGATATGTGAAACCTTGTTCTTCCATATCTTTCTTGTCGTAAATGTTACGTCCGTCCAATACCAACGGCTGTTCCATAGTTTTCTTGATGACTGCCCATGAAGGCAGGCGGAATTCTTTCCATTCGGTCACCAGCATCAGTGCATCTGCGTCCAGTGCGGCATCATACATATCTGTCGCATAATAAATACTTTCTCCTATGCGGCGTCGGCATTCGTTCATGGCAGCCGGGTCGTAGGCACGTACTTTACAACCGGCCTTCAGCAACTCGTCAATCAATACCAGAGCCGGGGCTTCACGCATGTCATCTGTTTCGGGTTTAAAGGCCAGCCCCCAAATGGCAATGGTCTTTCCCTCCAAATCATTATTGAAATGCTTCTGCAACTTTTCGAATAAGATACTCTTCTGTTTCTCGTTCACCTCCTCTACTGCATGGAGTACACGCATCTTGTAGCCGCTCAGTTCAGCCGTTTTAATCAGTGCCTTTACATCCTTAGGGAAGCATGAACCGCCGTAACCTATCCCCGGATAGAGGAACTTGCGTCCGATACGGGTATCCGAACCGATACCACTGCGCACCATGTTTACATCCGCTCCCACTAATTCGCACAAATTGGCAATGTCGTTCATGAAGCTGATGCGGGTGGCAAGCATGGAGTTAGCTGCATACTTTGTCATTTCTGCAGAAGGGATGTCCATAAAGATGACACGGAAGTTGTTCAGCAGGAATGGTTTGTAGAGCTTGCTCATTATCTTCTTGGCTCGTTCGGACTCTACTCCCACCACTACACGGTCGGGACTCATAAAATCGTTGATAGCATTACCTTCTTTCAGAAACTCGGGATTCGAAGCGACATCGAAGTCAATGTTCATCCCTCTCTTATCAAGTTCTTCTTGAATGGTAGCCCGCACTTTTCTGGCAGTACCTACGGGAACGGTACTTTTGGTTACCACCAACACATATTTCTGCATATTGCGTCCAATGGTGCGGGCAACTTCCAGCACATAGCTCAAGTCGGCACTTCCATCCTCATCGGGTGGTGTACCTACGGCACTGAATACCACTTCCACCTCATTCAGACAACTCTCCAGAGACGTGGTGAATTGCAGGCGTCCTGCTTTCACATTCCGGCTAACCATTTCTTCCAGTCCATTTTCATAGATAGGAATAACACCCTTTTTCAGTGACTCTATCTTTTCACTGTTCGTGTCTACGCAAATAACGTTGACACCGATTTCCGCAAAGCAGGTTCCGGTTACCAAACCGACGTATCCTGTACCGACAATGGCTATTTTCATATTTTATTCATAATAGACCGCATCCTTGAACGATACGGCATGTCCGTCTTTATCTGATAATAGAAGCTGTTCCGTAGCAACGGGCCATTCAATACCGATGGCTTCGTCGTCAAAACGGATGGATGCCTCGGATTGTGGTGCGTATACGTTGTCTACCTTGTATGTAAAGACAGCTTCATCGCTCAGCACCAGAAAACCGTGGGCAAAACCACGCGGAATGAAGAATTGTCTTTTGTTCTCCTCACTTAGCTCCACACTGACATACTTTCCGAAAGTGGGAGAAGATTTTCTTAAGTCGACAGCCACGTCCAGCACTTTTCCCTTAATGACACGTACCAGTTTGGCCTGGCTGCAATCACCCTTCTGGTAATGAAGACCACGTAATACACCGAAAGAGGATTTGGACTCATTGTCCTGGATGAAGTGAACGTTTCCGACATGTGCACGGAACTCTTCTTCCTTAAATGCTTCCATAAAGTATCCGCGGGCATCATGGAATACTTTCGGCTCAATCAGCCATACGCCGTCAATCTCTGTTTGTATGTAGTTCATTTTCTTAAAATGTTTTATGTACTTTCAGTTGGAATCCAAAATTGTCTCCATATATCTCTCCCATATCCAATGCAAGGGACGCGTTGAAGCACCAGCCCTTCCATTTACGGGGAATATAGTAAAACGATGCAAAAGTAGAAAAATTTTCTAATATATCGGGTATTGGACGATGAGGAGTTCCCCAAGTTCTGTTGTGGGACAATTTTGCCACATATCTCCACTCACTGCTGATGTCGCCGCTCCATCCCAGATGCAGGGCCTTAACGCGATTGTACTTGAAACTCATATCGCCATCCTTATTATAGATAGGCGATGCTATCAACGGATTGGCTATCGCCATACCCCAATGTGCCCATCCTGGGTAGTAACCGTTGTTGTAGTAGTTGTCGGCTCCTCCGGTCTTACCTACTACAGAATTTTGCAAACCGTGCAGAGGACCGCTCATATTGGTAGTCTGGAGATATTCGATAACGATTCCGTTGATGGCTTGTCTATGGTTGGATTTATATTCCACACCCCATAAGCCATCCCAACCGTTGAGTTTGGCCATGGCGGAGAAGTCATCGAAATGATTGTCCAGATAGGCGCTGATGGAGAAATCTTCCTTAGGACGATAAGTCATTTTGATATATTCGCTACCCAGAAAATTGCCTTGGAAAGCCAGATGTTCACCTACCGGTCCGTCCTCACGCCCGTGGCCGGGGAAGAATACGCGTACGTAATCCTTCCATCCGTTGCCCAAGTCTCCCGATTCGGAACCTCCAATCTTGTATCCTCCGAATTGGGTGTCGAGGGTCATTCCGAGTTCCAGTTGCCATTTTCCTTTGGGTATACCGATACGCAGGAACCCTTCTTTATGATGGTATTTGATACTCTTGGTGTACCAGTATTTTTCTCCGACTTGCTCCCGCTGGTATTTGTTATCTGTAAACCATCCGTACGAGATTTCTCCTTTCAGGCCTAAACGGGGTAGCAACTGTACATACTCGGGTATGCCTATCTGTACTTGTGGGATGGGACGCGCATTACCCGACCAGGTCATGCCACCACTGCTCAGCTCTTGATTCAGCAATGGAGAATTCTGTTCCCGGCTTCCGGCAAAGAATCCAAACCACTTGTAACGGATGTCTACGTAAGCCTGCTGTACAATGAAGGAGGTCGTGCTGAATCCGGCTGCTGCAACCAAATCCAGTGCTTCTTCAAACTTCCATTTTCCAAGTTGGTGTTTGTAGGATATTCCTCCACGTATGTAAGTATTGTTGTCGAGCGAAGTGAGTCCTTGCTGGTTGCTGACCTGCCAAAGAGGAGTATTGTCACCGGTATGCAGGGCTGCTCCATATTCTACGAATGAGGACAGCTGCTGTGCCAGCATCGTGTTCTTTCCTATGAACAAGAAAACCATCAGACAGAAAATAATACGCATAATAGTCTTTTGTTAAGTGTTTAGGTTTGTATACTCTTGCGAGGGCAATTGTCCTTCTATTCTTGACGAGTATAGTTAAACGGTACAAAAGTAGAAATTTTTCCGGTAAAAATTCCTTCTCTTGCCAAAAAACCTTTTTCAAATACATTTTCAATGTGCAATGTTCATAATTTGTTGATAAGAAAAATGCTCTGAAACTAGCGTATATCCGATATTTCCGCTACTTTTGTAGCATGATTGAATTAGCACAGCACATAGAAGTATTGTTATTGGAGAACGATTGTGTCATTGTTCCCGGTTTGGGAGGATTTGTAGCTCATTATACTCCGGCAATGAGAGTAGCGGAAGAGAATGTTTTTCTGCCCCCTACCCGTATTATCGGTTTCAATCCTCAACTGAAGATGAATGACGGCTTACTTGTACAATCCTATATGGCTGTCTATGATACTGATTTTTCTGATGCTACGCGGATTGTAGAAAAAGAAGTGGCGCATATATTCACTGCTCTCCATGAAGAAGGTAAGGTGGATTTGCCCAACATTGGCGAATTGCGTTACTCCATTCATGGTATTTATGACTTTGTTCCCTATGACCACAAGATAACCACTCCTTACTTATATGGGTTGGATAGTTTTGAAATGCAGGAACTGGCGGAACTGAAGAAACCGTACATGGAAAAGACCATCCGTTATTCTGTTTCAGTTGTGCCGGAAGACAAAAAGCGAAGGTTTGAGATTAAATTCAACCGTTCCTATTTGTCGAATGCGGTTGCCATGATTGCAGTGGTTGCCTTGTTTTTCTTTTTGTCTACACCGATAGAGAATACGGAAGTGGTTGAAGGAAATTATGCGCAATTACTTCCGAATGAACTTTTTGAGATGATAGAAAAGGAATCCCTTGCCATTAATCCGATTGTTGTTAGCCGGAAGGCCGACACTCCGAAAGCGTCGGCTCAAAAAAACACGGGGCAGAAGGCAAAGAAAAAGGTGGTTCCGGTTGCCGTAAGAGAGGTTAAGGTGGGCCAAGCTAACGCGCAGAATGCTCCGGTTGTTTCTCAGCCTAAGCAGCAGGCGGCAGAAGTGTCCTCTTCAACATCTGTAACAACAAAGAGTGAAATTCAAAAGACCACAGCAGGGACTGTCGCCCCGTCACTTGTCTCTACACAGAAATACCACGTCATCATTGCCAGTGTAGGTACTGAGAAGGATGCCGAAGCAATGGCAAAGCAACTGATTGAAAAAGGTTACCCTCATGCAAAAGCAATTGTTGGAGATGGTAAAATGCGTGTCAGCATTGAGTCTTGTGGCACAGAAACAGAAGCATATCAGGCATTGAACAGAGTTCGCCAGAATGAAACGTATAAGAACGCTTGGGTATTAAAGAAGTAGAAAGTAATCTACCCTTGCTTTATTTTTTAATTCTTTAATTTTTAACTATCATGAAGCGTATCCGTTGTCCCAAATGTGAGAATTACTTAACATTCGATGAAACCAAGTATACCGAAGGCCAATCACTGGTCTTTGTATGTGACCAGTGTAAGAAGCAGTTCAGTATCCGTTTAGGTAAATCAAAGATGAAAGCCCCTCAAAAGGAAGAACGTCCGGATGAAGCGGAGTTTAAAGAGGCTTTTGGCAGCATCACGGTCATTGAGAACGTGTTTGGTTTTAAGCAGGTACTTCCATTGCAAGAAGGTGACAATATCATAGGCCGGCGTTGCGTGGGGAATGTTATCGATGTGCCGATTGAGACTTCGGATATGAGTATGGACCGGCGTCACTGTATCATTAATGTAAAGCGTAATAAGCAGGGAGTGTTGATTTATACCTTACGCGATGCTCCCAGCCTGACGGGAACTTTCCTTAATAATGAAATTTTGGGTGACAAAGACCGTATTCGCATTGAGGATGGAGCCATTGTAACTATTGGTGCCACTACTTTTATATTGCGGGCAGCAGAGCAGGAAAGCCTTTAGACAAAAAAGAAAACTGTGGCTTAATTATTTCCCATCAAATGTGGTATAAATAAAGCAGACCGTATAAAAACTCCTTTTGTACGGTCTGCTTGTTTAAAATCATAGGAATTAAAGAATACCTTTTACTGTTTCCTGCATGCCTTTTTCTTGGATGGATTTTAAGAAGCAGGTAATCATGTCTGTCAATCCTGGAACGGTATTCAAGTCTCCGTGTTCCCCCCAGATAAGGTCTTTGGCTGCCAATACGCCTTCTGCCACTTTGCGGGTATCCCCCGTTGCCCAAAGGTCTTTCAATAACTGCATGATTTCGGGAGCATCATTCGGGATGATTTCTGTGCCGTCTGCGCGGGTACCTCCTTTGTAGTACGTGATGATGGCAGCCAGTCCCAATACCAGACCTTTCGGCAGTTCTCCTTTACGTTTCAAGTAGGTTTTCAGGCCAGGAAGGTCACGGGTTTGGTATTTAGGGAAAGAGTTCAGCATAATACTGGTTACGGCATGGTCAACAAACGGATTGTTGAAGCGCTCCAATACATCTTCTGCAAACTTTTTCAATTCGTTTTTCGGCAGGTTCAACGTTTCCATCAGCTCGTCAAACATCACTTTATGGATGTATTGTCCGATTATAGGATGCTGGCAGGCATCGCGTACAATATTTACCTCCGACAGATAGGCTACTGGAGACAATACGGTATGAGGTCCATTCAGCAAGGTTACTTTTCTTTCGTGGTAAGGTTCTTCAGAAGGAACAAACAATACATTCAGTCCGGCTTTGTCGGCAGGGAATTCTTCGGCGACTTCTTGCGGAGCCTCGATGACCCATAAATGGAAAATTTCAGCCTGCACTACCAGATTGTCATCGTACTGTATCTTTTCTTTTATAGCGGCAATGTCTTTGCGGGGGAATCCTGGAACGATACGGTCCACCAGTGTTGCATACACACCGCAGGCTTCCTCAAACCAAGCTCTGAACTCATCACCCAATTGCCATAATTCAATGTATTGATAGATTGTCTCCTTCAACTTGTGGCCATTCAGGAAGATGAGTTCGCAAGGGAAGATAATCAGTCCTTTGCTCTTGTCGCCGTTGAATGTCTTGAAGCGGTGATACAACAGCTGTGTCAGTTTGCCCGGATAAGAAGACGCCGGTGTATCTGTCAGCTTACAAGCAGGGTCAAAGGCTATACCTGCTTCCGTCGTGTTGGAAATGACAAAACGCATTTCCGGTTGTTCGGCCAATTTCATGAACTCATCGTTTTGAGTATAGGGGTTTAAGGCACGGCTGATTACATCTATCATAGTCAGACTGTTGATGGTTTCTCCTTTATCCAGACCTTGCAGATTTACATGATAAAGGTCATCCTGGGCATTCAGCATGTTAACCATACCTTTATCGATGGGTTGGACTACTACCACATTGCTGTTGAAATCGGTCTTTTGATTCATGTTATAAATAATCCAATCCACAAATGCGCGAAGGAAATTACCTTCGCCAAACTGGATAATGCGTTCCGGGCGTTGTGCTTTGGGAGCAGTTTCTTTGTTTAATGCTTTCATTTAAAAAATGATTTAAATGGTTGATATGTAATTTTTTAATTATTCAAACTCAAAGTAAAAGTCTATGTTTTCCTTCATCAATATGTCGATGGGCATGTATTTCACTGCAGTGACCGGTCTTTTAAATACCACGTGGTTGCATAAAGTCTTTACGCCACAATAGCCTTGCAGGCCTGGACGTTGACCGATGAGAAAGGTTACTTCACCGGTTTTCAGGAGCTCTGTATTTTTGTGTAAAAGGTCATATCCCACAAGTCCTGCCAGCTTCCACCCCTTTTCGTGCAGATAACTTGCCACTTGATAAACACGGGAATTAAAAACAGCTCCCAGTACGGCTTGGGGATGTTCTTTAAAAAAAGCATCCAATATCCGTCTGTTGCCGTCAGTATCTTCCTTGTGCAACACAATGTCATGGATAGTCAAATCCTTATGTTCCTCGGAAAGGTATTGCATGAACCCCTCGAGGCGGCGTTGCATCTGGATTTCTGCTGGATTGTTTTTCTGATTGTTCAGGAATAACACAAGCTCCTGCCCTTTTTCATAGCTACGCATCAGAATCTTGGCAGCGATGTATCCGCTGGTTTTGGAATCTTGTCCGATATAACACAAGGCATGCGTCTGTTCAATATTGAAGTCTATGAATGCATAGGGAATATCCGCTCCCTCCAAATAAGCAGTGAGTTTTATGGTCTCCTCTCGGAAATTCGGGGCAACAAGTACGGCGTCGGTATTTTCCTCCCGGAGCACAGCACATGCTTCTTTATAGGAGGATTTGTCCGCATGCCGATAGTACAGATAGCTAACTCCAACATTGAACGGCCGTAATTCTTGTGCGGCACGGTCAATTCCCGCTACTACAGCATGCCAATAATCATGTTCTATATAATAAGGTATAATGCAGACAATATGATAGCGCTTTTTAGCCGCCAGCCCGATGGCAAACATATTGGGATGATAATCTATCTCATCGAGTACTTTCTGGACTTTTTCCCTACTGGAAACGGATACGTCTCCGCGGTTGTGCAGTACGCGGTCTACAGTGCCGGCAGAGACGCCGGACATGCGTGCTATGTCTTTAATGGTATAGTTCTTGTTTTCCATCTTGAGGTATGCTGCCTAAGGCAGTAAAGGTGAGACGTCTGAAGCTTAAATATTATAAATATTCGATGCAAAGTTACTACAAAAAAGTGAAATGCGGAAAGATATAGTGATAGAATTGAGTTACAAGGGTTTTAGTTAAAGTGGCGATAATTCGTGAAGCCATTACAATCCTTGCCGAAGCCAAATCTTGACGCCGCAACGTTACTTGTTCGTAACCATGTCCGAAAATGCGACAAACGGGTACGAATGGCGAAACAAGACACTATGTTATAGTGAGTTACCCACAACTCACGTAACAAATACGGTTACGGAAAAAAGATTGCGCCGTTCCTCCCCGTTTTGCGTACCGACACCGGACTCTTCACCAACTAATTTTGAAATCCAAAAATTAAGAACGATGAAGAGTACATTTTCAGTAATCTACTACCTCAAGCGTCAGGTAGTGAAAAAGGACGGGACGGTTCCCGTCATGGGACGCATCACGGTGGACGGCAGCCAGACGCAGTTCAGTTGCAAGTTGAGTGTCGATCCGAAGCTGTGGGACACCAAAGGGGGACGTGTCACGGGCAGAAGCGCGGCGGCACTCGAAACGAACCGTATGCTTGACAAGATGCGGGTGCGCATCAACAGACACTATCAGGAAATCATGGAGCGTGACAACTTCGTCACGGCGGAGAAGGTAAAGAACGCCTTTCTCGGACTGGAACACCGCTACCACACGCTGATGCAGGTGTTCCGTCGGCACAACGAGAACTATGAGAAACAGGTGGAAGCAGGCATGAAAGCAAAAGGTACACTGGAAAAGTACCGTGTCGTTTACAAGCACCTGCAAGAGTTCCTCGACATCCGCTACCATGTGAAGGACATCGCCCTAAAAGAGCTTACTCCCGCTTTCATCTCCGACTTCGAGATGTTCCTGCGCACGGACAAGCACTGCTGCACCAATACCGTGTGGCTGTACGTCTGCCCGCTACGGACAATGGTGTTCATAGCCATCAACAACGAGTGGCTGACACGCGACCCGTTCCGCGAGTATGAAATCAAGAAGGAGGAAACGACACGCAGTTTCCTGACCAAAGACGAAATACGCCTGCTGATGGAGGGGAAACTGAAAAACGCCAAACAGGAACTGTACCGCGACCTCTACCTGTTCTGTGCGTTCACCGGATTGTCGTTCGCGGATATGCGCAACCTCACGGAAGAGAATATCCGTACCTATTTCGACGAACACGAGTGGATAAACATCAACCGCAAGAAAACGGGCGTGGTGTCCAACATCCGCCTGCTTGACATCGCCAACCGCATAATCGGCAAATACCGTGGGCTATGCGAGAACGGCAGGATATTCCCCGTTCCGCATTATAACACGTGCCTTGCCGGTATCCGTGCCGTCGCCAAGCGTTGCGGCATCACCAAGCATATCACGTGGCATCAAAGCCGCCACACGGCAGCCACGACAGTTTTCCTTTCCAACGGCGTACCCATCGAAACGGTCAGCTCCATGCTTGGACACAAGAGCATAAAGACGACGCAGATTTACGCGAAGATAACCAAAGAAAAACTCAATCAGGATATGGAAAACCTTGCCGCAAGGTTAAACAACGTCGAGGAATTTGCAGGTTGCACCATCTAAAAAAGAGGAGCCATGAAACGTGACATAATCATCATAGAGGACAAGGCGGTCAGCGTAACCGGTAACGATGTGTGGATGACCGCCACCGAAATAGCCGGACTGTTCCATACGACCGTCCCGGCAGTGAACGCCGTCATCAAAGCCGTCCGCAAGTCTGACGTGCTGAACGACTACAAGGTGTGCCGCTACATGCAGCTTGAAAACGGGCTGTACGCGGACGTGTACGCGCCTGAAATCATTATTCTGATTGCTTTTCGGCTGAACACCTACAACACCTACCTGTTCCGCATGTGGCTGGTAGGAAAGGTTCTCTCACAAGAGAAGCGGCAAACATACGTGATGTTTATACAGAACGGAAAAACTGCGTACTGTTGAAGATATCAAATGAAAATTATACGAAAGAATTTCTATATGGATCCTTATCTAAATAGCCATATCATATCTCAAAAAATATAGAGGTAATAATATGGCTATTATTTAATTCTTTTGATTTGTCGTTATGCAACGAATTCCGTTCATAAAATGTTTTAATATATATTTGTCAAATGAATGGAGATTAGGTATTTTTTGTTCAAGGTATTCAATTCCTATCGTGTTAAATTCCTGTATAACGATTGTAATCTCTTTAGAATCGTCTTCAAGATTTATAAGACCTGCATTTTGTATCTTTTTACTAATCATCCTCGGTAATCCGTATTCTTCAAGTTGAAATACAATTTTAGGTAAAAAGGCATTTGATGCTTTATATACAAAATTGGCGATATTTGAGGAATTAGGATAAAGTTCTTGACGTATAATATTAATTACCGCAATAATAGATGAGAGATTAAAGGATACATATCTTTCAAATGTAAATATATCCTCATATGTAATACCATAATCTTTTACTGTGTTATATAGCTCTTTTATAGTCATTTTCCATCCATTACTACATGCACATGCATAATACCGTAAATGTCCTTTTCGATGATATTCCAAAATTTCTATGATATCTCCTAAAGCATCCCTCCATTCCCATGTATTATTGTTTTGTAAAGCATCGCAATTTGTTGGCCAATTGGAATCAGTTTTCAATTTTTCCGCAATTATCTTTAACATTGATGGTTTACAACTTCTGATTTGTGGTATTCTTTCAATTCTATGCCAAATATCCGTTCCAAGAAGTTCTATCATTTCATCTTGATATCGTTGAATTTTTACATATTGTTCATTATTCAATTTTATACCGGGGTCATTTCCATCAAGTTTTTTTACTACATCATCAGGAAACTCTAATCTCAATTTAGTATTTTCTTGACTTGGTGGCTCTTCAAGCATATAGACACGACCTACAAAATAACGAAACATTCTGCCTGCGCGTCCAATGATGTTGCGAAAGGTAAAATAATCAATCTTATGAGCCCCGTTCTTATTTGACCATAAAACGACACTCTCTGCTTGAGTATTTACTCCTTCAATTATAGACGAGGTCGATACCAAATAATCTAACCCATTCTGTTCTTCAAATAGTTTTATTTGAATTTGACTAAGAGAACGATGTAGCTGACCATTATGAATACCAATACCATGTTTGACTAAATCTTTAAGAATATACTTTTCTCCATAATTGCATTCCAGCCAATCAGAAAAATTAGCAAGCAGTTCAGAGTCTTTATTATATAAATTTCTGTTAAGAATTGTTGTTACTTCTTCAATTCCCTTATATGTGCCGGTATATATCAAAGCTTTACCTATACCTGTATTTATTAATTCAATAAGTTTACGTGTCTTAAAACTCTGTTTATCTTCATTCTTTGGTCTGCTTTTATATAACCGCCATGCATGCGTTACAACGGTCTTAAAATCCATACGCAGAAATGTCATCCCTTCAGTGAATACATTTTCTTCTATTTCATGGATATTTGGGGCAAGATAATATCTTTGTTTAGCTTTCTTTCCGAGTTCTACCATTGAACTGAGTAAAGTGGAGCTTCTTTCAAGATCAAAATTTGTACTTGCCTTATAAAACTCATCAACGATTAGAATATCAATTGAAGGAAGTTTATCTATATAGGCAAAAGCTCTTTCTTGCGGAAATACCAATATGTTTTTCTCCGCAAGTTCTACATCTGTTGTTGTAATTATTTTATATTGATGAGAGAATTTTCGGCAAATTCGTCTTCTTGTTTCATCTGCAAGAGCAACCGTAGGTACTAATATTACAACATTAATTGGTTGTTTAATCGCAATAAATGCATCAATAACAAAACTTTTACCAAAACTTGTAGGAGCACTCACCGCAACGCTTTTCCCTTCTAATAACTTCTTTAATACCTGTGATTGAGCAGTATGTAAGACACAAGGTTTTCTTTCTCCAATATTAACTTTAAAAACTTCACATACAAACCGATCTTCCCAAGATGCAGTATATGTATCAATATACGGTAAAAGCCCCACTTCACGAATAAGATGGTTGACTAATTCCATATATGAATTATTGTTAGTACCATTAATCTCATGAAGTAATGTAATTACTTTGGATCTTGCATTACTTATATCACCAGCATTTAGAACATTACTTATATCTAAACATGTATTATATATATCATTCGTCTGCATCATTTTTGAGATTTTTTGCTTGTGAAATAAACCAGTTTACTATTTTTGTTTTATCAGGAACAGGAAAAAGAATCAAATGAAAGTTTATTTCCGAATACTTATGAACAGAACTAAGCTTGTTGATCTGCTTCTTAAAAAACGAATGAGCACGATCTCTATGAAAAGAAATAATACTATTTTTATACTCATCACTCATTTCAGTAGTACTTGCTGTTATCTGGCATTCATGTAATAAAAGAATAGGTATATGTAGTTTGGGTTTTATTTCGTCAATGGAAGTATTCTCATCGAAACATTCTTTTATCTTTTTAAGTAATGTTTGGTTTTCAATTTGTTTATCAAGTTCATTGAGATTGGTCATTATTCCGCATTCCTTTTTCATAATAGGTTTGCGCAACATTTGTTCAACAGAATTTATTGGTTCGTATAATCGCGCATCCTCAAGAGAATTATAAAATTTAGCTTCTCCTAACCAAAGTTGAAAGCCTCCATTTGGGTCAATTACAATGTGTACAGAATCAGAGCCCTTTGCATTATCATTATCATTCTGTTTATAAAAAATTTTAGGTATTGCAGATAAGGCTTTATAATGGTTCTTCATTATGCCATATAGAATAATTTCCGCTATTTCACTTCCCTTTCCATTCTGCTCTTTGTCAACAAGTCGTAAATGTTTGGCAGCCTCAATAAGCCTACCGTAATCATTATCTATTAATTTCTCTCGTTCTTGTGCAGACAAAGCTGTTTCTGCAATATTACTGAAAACAAATTCTTTGAATTGACGATATCTCCAACTGCCATCTTCAAAGCCATTAGCAACTGATAATAACCTGTCATTATGATCTGGATTTATTTCTTGCTTTTTTGTATTAAAATTAACAAAACAATCATCAACTAATATATCAAAATTCCAAATTTTATTGCTCATACACTTTATTTACATGCTTAAAAATGGTGAAACATCTATATTCCTTTAGATACTATTTTTTTGTATGACAAATAAGTTCATGAACATCAACATCAAGCAAATTTGCAATACGAACAAATGTGTACAAATCAGGTTGAGAATGATTATTACACCATTTAGATACTGTTGCAGGATCTTTCTGTAATTGTTTTGCCAACCATTTGCTCATAACTCCTTTTTCTGATAGTACATTTTTAATGTTGTTTAAAATTGCCATTACAATTAATTTTTAGATTGCGTTAAATGCAAAGTTACAACTTTTTATTAACTATATGAATTTCTAACGATAGAAATTGGTTGGATCAATCAAAAAACTGGTTTTAAGGTCATTAAAACACCCAAGTATATAAAAAGTAAACGGGCAGCACCACAAAATGTCGCCCGTTTCCTTTTTCATGTTGGCCGCCTCACTCCAGCGGCTTGCGGTAGTTCGCTTCCAGCACCTCGCGCAGCCCCGTTTCCGGGTAAAGCACCTTCCCTCCCAAAAGTATGAAGGACAACACGCGGTTGTTGCGGTATTCCTGCAAGGTGCGTCGGCTGACACGGAGCAGTTCCGCCACCTCACCGTCAGTCAGGTAACGTTCCCCGTCCAGCGGAGGGCGGTAACTTTCCAGAAATACAGACAGCCATTTCGAGCCTTTGCGCATATCCTGCATCACAGAGGCTATCGGCTCGTCTTCCATCGTAAAAACATCGTTGGTCTCGTTCATCATAACTTCGGATTCAGTGGGTGAATAAATCAAATCATCTGCCGTGCGAATAGAGCGTGCCGATAAGCGGTATCAACCTCTTAACCTCCTCCGGCTTGTAATAGAACCTGCGGTTTATCTGCGAGTAGCCGATAAGCCGCCTGTCGCGCAGCGTCTGCAACGTGCGCGGGCTTATTCTCAACTGCCCGCAGACCTCCTCGCCCGTGAGCCATCTTTCCATGCGCCCCGTGTCGCTTTTGCGCCTTAGGGCGGCGACCTTCTCCGAGAGTGCGCCGAATGCCGCCACCATCATCTCGAAAGTCTTTTTCTCGATAGATACTATTTCCATATTCATGCAATTATCGGTTTGCCCGCAAAGGTAACGATGCAGCCCTTAACACGTACCGTTTTCCGCTGAAAGGCTGCCTGTTGCACCGTTTGACCGGGTTACGGAGCCATCTTCCGTAAAAATCTTACGTGAGTCACGTAGTGAGTTGTTAAAGCCCCTTTTGTTTATTGCCGAATTTTGTCGCAGAAACATAGAGCAAGCCGAGTGTAGAGCGTCAAACTTGCTTGAACGGTATGCCGAGGCGCAGCCTATGTTCATGAAAATAAACAAAAATAAAGGACTGAATATGAAAGTGATAACGATGGAAAGTTCTGCCTTCCGGTCATTGACGGAACAGATAGCGGAGATTGCGGCACACGTCCGTGCCGCCTCCGGCGACAAGAAAGCGGCATCGCCCGACAGGTTGCTCACCACACGCGAGGCGGCGCACCTGCTTAACGTGAGTACCCGCACCCTCCAGCGTATGCGCAGCGAGCAACGCATCGGTTATGTCGTGCTTCGCGGTAAATGCCGCTACCGGCAGTCGGAAATAGACCGCCTGCTTGAAGCGTGTGCCGTCAACGAGGACGCGGCGACACCGCAGGAATTGAAACGCAACCACACGCTGCGCACTGGCGGCAAACCAAAAGGAAGGAGGACATAGGTCATGGAACTGCTCACACGAAACAACTTCGAGGGCTGGATGCAGAAGCTGATGGAACGGCTCGACCGTCAGGACGAACTGCTGCTGGCGATGAAGGCTGAGGGGAAACAGCCTACTATCACGGAAAGCATCCGCCTTTTCGACAATCAGGATTTGTGCATGCTGCTCCAGATAAGCAAGCGCACACTGCAACGCTACCGCAGTGTCGGCGCATTGCCCTACAAGACACTGGGCAAGAAAACCTATTACAGCGAGGAGGATGTGCTGACATTCCTTTCCAACCATATCAAGGACTTCAAAAAAGAAGATATAGCCTTCTACAAGGCTCGTATCCATAATTTCTTTCATAAATAACCCATTAAAACATTTTTCAAATGGCAAAGAAAAAAGACGAAAAGGACGTGCTGGTAGTCCGTGACGAGAAGACGGGCGAGATCAGCGTGGTAGCCGGGCTGAATGCAGACGACACACCCAAGCGTACCCCTGCGAAAGCTGAGAACGCGCAGAGTTTCCTGCAATTCGACCGACACGGCGACGTGCTGGACAACTTCTTCAAGAACTTCTTCCGGCAGTGCAAGGAACCCAGCCGCTTCGGTTTCTACCGCATCGCGGCAGACCAAGTGGATTCCATGCTTGGCGTGATGAAAGACCTGCTTCAGCATCCGTACCAGAACAAACAAATCCTTGCACCGCACAAAATCGACACCTTCCCTTATCAACAGCAGGTGCAGGAAGAGATGGCGGCACAAAAGACAGAGAAACAAGAACCTCAAAAACAGGAAAACATGGAACAACAGAAAGAACAGCAGGAAAGCCCGCAACAGACGCAGGGCAGACAGGGCTACCAACCCATCAACGAGAGCAAAATCAACTGGCAGGAGCTGGAGGACAGATGGGGCGTGAAGCGTGACGACCTTGAAAAGTCCGGAGACCTTACGAAGATGCTCCACTACGGCAAGTCCGACTTGGTAAAGGTCAAGCCCACCTTCGGCGGCGAATCATTCGAGCTGGACGCCCGCCTCTCCTTCAAGAAGGACGGCGAGGGAAATGTCAGCCTCGTGCCGCACTTCATCCGCAAGGAGCAGAAGTTAGATGAGTACAAGGAACACAAATTCTCCGACGATGACCGGAAGAACCTGCGCGAAACGGGCAACCTCGGCAGGGTCGTGGACATTGTGGACAGGGAAACGGGCGAAATCATCCCCTCCTACATCAGCATCGACCGCAAGACGAATGAAATCACGGACATTCCGGCAAACAAGGTGCGCATCCCGGAGCGCATCGGCAAGACGGAAATCACCAAACAGGAGCAGGACATGCTCCGCGCCGGACTGCCCGTGCGCGACAAGCTCATCGAGCGCAACGACGGCAGGAAGTTCGTCACCACCCTTCAAGTGAACGTGGAGCAGCGCGGCGTGGAGTTCGTGCCGGGAACCGGAAGGTCGCCCCGTACCGCACAGACGCAGGAAGCCAAAGGTGACACCTCGAAAAGTCAGGCGCAAGGCGGGGAAAATGCCGCACAGACCAAGAAGGAGCAACGCCGCAACACGTGGATGAACGAGGACGGCAGCATCCGCCCCATCAGCAAATGGAGCGGCGTGAACTTCACCGACAAGCAGAAAGCCGACTACGTGGCGGGTAAAGCCGTGAAACTGGAGAACGTGACCGACAAGCAGGGCTTCCATGCCACGATGTATATCAAGTTCAACCCGGAGAAGGGCCGCCCGTACCGCTACGAAACGAACCCCGACAACGCCCAGCAGGTCGCCCCGTCCAACGAGAGCCGCACACAGGTGGCGGTGAACAACGAGGGCAAAACCAACGAGGCGACAAAGAACCTGAAAGAGCCTTTGCAGAAAGGTCAGACCGCCCCAAAGGACGACCGCCAGCAACAGCAGCAGGAGAAGCCGAAAAAGAAGAACAACAAAGGCATGAAAATGTAATCCCGTGTCCGCCACTGAATCCAAAATAAAATCCAAAGTATCAA
>NZ_QSOX01000022.1:77882-84266 GCF_003466325.1 Bacteroides sp. 4_1_36 | reverse complement strand
TTCATTTCTATTCATTTCCAATTTATTTATAAAAGGTTTACCTTACAAGTATATACAATTATAGCTGCAAATACAATGATTTCATATTCTTCATTTTTTGCAATATCAAGTGATTATTGCTGCAAGAGAAAAATGTTTAAGTCATGATAGGGATTGGATGAAGAAGGGAATAAGTAAGAGAAAAACGCTCAGGTATGTATTTCGCAGTACTTGGTATGGTACGAAGATTTAGAAGAAGAATATGCGTTGGAAGTAAAAAAGAATATAAATTATAGAAATAGATGGCATGTGATAAACAAGACTTCATTGTATTAGAATTCCAGTTTTTCTAATATCACAATAAAGAGGATTGTCCATATCTTCTGTAAGTAGGACTGGCTCTATAAGGTTACTTATCTTGCGTCTAAGTTTCCACAATAGAGGAGTATCTTTAAAATAATCGTCATCCAGGCGTTCTACTATCACAGCAATATCTATATCGCTGTCTGCTCTATAATTTCCTTTACTGTACGAACCATAAAGATAAAGGGCCTTTAATGGTAACTTCTCCGCTACCATTTCCTTATAGCGTTTGGCAAGGTTTATAGCTTGTTCTTTATCCATAATTGCAACTCTTTAGTTTGGCTCAAAAGTTCAGCACAGTATTCTTTGGTTAAGCTCTTCATTAATCTTTCTTTATAAGAGGGGTAACGGGCTTCTATATTAAGAGGTTCAAGTTTGTCTATAAAGTCTAACTGCTCCTCCGACAATTGCTTGTCCAATCCCGTTCTCTCCGCAAGTCTGGATAGTGAATGTATCTTTAGAGGAACTTCCATTAAGCAATTAGTCCAATATGCTTTGAGAATTTTCTCTATTGTTTGATGGCACATGAACCGACATAGAGATAACGGCCTGTAAGCAGCATTGCATTCGCTGTTTCCAAATCATAATCTGACATCTCAATCCAATAAGGTTACTTTACTATCCATATTTCGAGTCTTTAGAACAAAGATAGTTATTATCCTTCAAACAACAATGATTTGCTACAACATTTTATCCGTTGGAACCATATTGAAGGTATTTACTTTAGTCTTATAATTATATTTTGCAAAGCCTGCTGCATTTCTACTCATTTCTAAATTGTTTATAGAATGAATATAAGATTCAAGAAAGAAACCATTAAAGCTTATTCCTTTGCAACCAAAGTTGGAAGAACTGATCATATACCTGGTAAATGCCTTTATCATAGGTAATAAAGTCTTTTTCCAGTAGTCCTTTTACAGCTGAAGAGACAGAACTGGCAGATTGCAACTTGTATTTACGCACAAAATCACCGCTTGAGATGGCCTTGGCTTTCCCTTCTGCCGCAATTGCCATAAATACAATACGTTGCTTTTCGGGCATCTGATATAATAAGGCATCATAGGTGTCGGCAGAAAAGTCCAGAAGGTCGTTAATGGCAGTATCTATCATTGAGGGGATACATATTTCTCCAGTTCCAGTCATGGAAAATAAAATGTTCATAACCTTCTGCATATACGAAGTTATACCATTGAAGCGCTCATATAGCTCTGTTACCACTAATGTGTCCAAGTGTTTGCTTACCCGTTCAAAGTGCTTAAGACAGAACTCTGCGTATTTATCAACAGAAATGGGAGGCAGGTTTATCAATGTGACTGATTGATAGAATGGACGTGCCGGAGAAGTAAACATTGCCCCCATCAGATGCCTATGGGACCCGGAGAAGACAAAGTGGGCATTGGAACAGCGTTGTATATGTGTCCGTAGTGCCGCTTCTATGTTGGGATCGTCTGCATATTTGGTTATTTGCTGGAATTCATCAATGGCGATTAGGCAAGGCTTCCCGGCATTATTCAGATAGGAGAATATCTCATCCAATGTTGCAGAGGGATTAGTTATAGCTCCCAGACCGATTCCCCAGGTAGGCTGTCCATTCATGTCGAATGTTATTTCGGAACGAAGGGAGGCCAGTACATTCAAGAAGGTACCCCATACGGATTTTCCTTTTGGACGTAGTTCATCCAGTACAGCCTTGCCGAAAACATTCACAAAATCGCGTACAGAGCTTGTGGCATAAATATCGATGATGAAAGTGTGGTAATGCTCCTTGATTTCCGGCTGTCCAAAACAATGCCGCAGCAAGTCTGTTTTGCCTAATCTGCGTGGGGAAATCAATGCAATGTTGTTCTCATTCGTCAAAAGTGAGACAATTTTAGCCGTTTCTTTCTCTCTGTCACAGAAATATTCCGGTGATACATAGCCGTTCGTAACAAATGGATTTTTCATATGATTATTGAGTTTACACGCAAATATAAGGAAAATATCACGATAATCATAAGATGATAATCATAAAACGATTATTATTGGAAATGTGTGGTTGACTATCATATGAAATGGCTATTCTTTTCCTCATCCAAAGAATAGAGGAATAGTAATAGCCATTTTCTGTTTTAATCTTGATATTCAATTTCTTCACCAAGAGCTTGACGTATCATATTATGTTCATTGCGATAGAGTTTACCATTACGCAGATAATAATAGTTAAAGTAACCGGCAAACTCAATAGTGGCATACTTTAGTGTATCTCCTTGATTATAGACTTTCCATGTACCCTCGTACGAACTGGAATCATCATATTGAATCAGGGTGGTGGAGTCGGCTCGAAGGTCGAATTGGATACCGGTTTCAGTAACGAATTTGCCTGGAAAAGGATGTGTAGCTGCTGACTTCTTACATGAAGAAAAGCAGATGAGTGAAACTGACACAGTCAAAATGAATAGTATTTTCTTCATATCTGATATTTATAAATGAAAGATTGAAAAAAAGGACGCCCTGCAAGAGGACGTCCCTTTTATTAAATTATATCAAGAATCTCTTCTTAATTATTTGGCACTCGGTGTACCGGCAGCCTTCTTAACGATGACTTTCAGGTTATCCTTGCTCAATACCCCCCACTTGTAGTTGACATTTACTGTCAAGAACATATTGTAGTCAACGTTAACCGGTGTACCATGGTTGTTGAAGTATGCCAAGTGAGTCGGGTCAGCATCGACAGGTTTAGCTGTTGACTTGTCTGTAGACTCATCCCAATTCATCATCTTCAATGAAGCATTGGTCGGCAATTTACCGTCAGTAGTACCCTCCTTGTGCTCATAAGTGCTGGTTGCAGCATTCCAAGCCAAGCTGGTAGTGGTCTTATCAGTCAAGAACTTGACCTCACGTACGGCATAGTAGTCATACAAAGCATGTGCATAAACTTCATCACCAGTGGCCTTGTCAGCTACAGCAGCAGCTACCGGTTTATTATTCCAGTCAGTGAATGTGAAGTTCTTGGCAACGCTCAAGAAGCTACCGTCAATTTCAGCATCAACGAAGTTGTCGCTGATAGAACCGTCAATAGTCAACGGGTTGATGAAGTGTACCTCAAATTCTTGAACTGGAATAACATTGAACTCATTGTATGCAACAACTAGCTGTACAGGAACTTCCTTGCCAATCAACTTGAGGGCGGCATCAGTACCGTTCAAGTCATCTTTTTCGTGGAGACGGATGATACTGGAGCATTCATTTACGCTATTACCTAATGTTTCATCATAATTCCAAGGCAAGTTCTTTTTGTTTTCTGTAACATCAGCACCCATCAGGTTATTGATAGTGGCAGCCAAATCGTTAGATTGTTTATAATCATTAATTCCTGCATCCGTTCTACCGATGTTGCTGTTGTCACTTACGACTTCGTCTTTTGCTGTACCTTTAGTCTTATACCACAATTGAGTTTTGTCATCGCTTGTGACAAAGTCTTTCAAATGCGGATAAGTAGTCAGGTCTTTCATGCGTGTTTCGTCAAAGATAAACTTAACCTTTGCACACTCACGAATATACTGGATGAATTGAGCCAAGTTGGCTGGCTTTTCTTTGGTCGGTTCGTATACAAAGCCATTAACCAAGTCAGCTTCGATGTGGCTATAGTCTTTCAGCGTACAACCGTCAGTAATACCCGGATATACATGCGGGTCTTTCTGTGTTCCACCGTCATTTGCAGTAGTGTAAACAATCGGATTCACATTGAAGACACCTTCGCCCTTACCATTCTTCCAGAATGTACCTTGGTATGCAAACTTCTGTGCAGGAACAACGATTGTCTGCTTGAATGTCTGCTTGATATCACCATTCAAACCAGTTTCGTCAATGTACTTAACGTCGATTTCGAATGTAGAAGCATAAGTCTTGGTAGACTCATTGTAAGCCAATGTACCAACAGTCTTCGGGTTCATAGCCCAAACTAAGTTGTAAGACGTATTGTCTTCAGCATCGTGCAATAAAGCAAATACAAGGTCTTTATTGTTTTCAATCGCTTCCTTACCGTCTTTGCCAACTTTGTCAGAACCTTCTTTCCAGTCAGTAGCCACCTTAGAAACAGCTAATTTAGACAAATCTACCTTCTTGCCGTCTTTTCTCAGTTCAAGGATCTCCATATCTGTATAGATGCTGTGGAACTGAGTCTTACTCATACTCTGACCACCGTCGAACTTAACCATATGATAGATCTTCTCGTTCATTTCCTTAGAGAACAACTGCTGGAACATATCCTTGCAAGTTACAGTATCGTTCGGGAATGTAATAGCAGCAATCGTTTGATCCTTTTCACCGGTCCAACGAATCTTGATGTAACGTACAGCAATCATATTGCCATTATTCTTGTCCCACAATTCAGCACGAATGATAGGTTCGCGACCGATGGAAGTCTTGGAATATTCTGTATCTCCCAACTCTACGTCGTAAACTTCAGACTTCAGCGTGTAGCCGTCAGACAAGATGCGGCCGAATGCCTGTTCGTCAGTCTTACGGTCACCTTGCAGATACTTAGCTTTTGCTAAAGAGAAACGGAATTCCAGGCCATAGTCGGCGTAGTTCGTCAATTCCTTGTGAGAAGCGTGTTGTTTGTCAGTATAAGTATAGCATACAGTAACCAACGTTCTCAAGTCAAGTGGACTGTCATATGACTGCTTAACATCAACCAATTGTTCGTTGCCTGATTTATACAAGCAGAGAGAGTCATGATAATGAACGTATTTACCATCCTGCATTTCGTCTGCAAAATCAGTCGTGAAGTCCTTCGTGAAGTCAATCTTCTTGTTAGCCAAATAAGGATATACAGTAGATTCTTCGATACGGCTGTATTCGGAATTTACAAATACGTCTTTACCAGCTTCTTTCTCAGCATCTGTCAGGTTTTTGTCAGCAATAGGAGTCTTCAGAGAAGCCATCCAGAACTTTTCAAGTTTACCTTCACCGTGAGCGCTACCGGTTGTGCCGATGCTCTTGCCTACGTAATCTGCATTCTTCTTATAAAGAACAGTCATTACACCGTCTTTTACATCGTAGTCTACAACTTCGAGAGGCTTGTTCTGAGAAAGTTCAGGAGCAGCCTTTGTTACGTTCTGAGAGGTAAAGCATTCAAACATAGGAAGCTTAACATCTTCTTTCATCACACCGATGCTCGGGCTAATCTTGTAGCTTACCTCATTCTTTTCGGTAGAAATGCTGAGTGCCTTGGCGCCCTTTACAGCAGTGTGGTCCAAAACCGGGCGATCAGTGTGCTTAGACGGGTCTGCTTCGTGGTCAGCATAGTTCTTGGCAGCAAAAACCTGCGGTGTATACGTCAGTGTCAGCAGTTCAATTGAAGGAATGCCGTTGATGTGCGTAGTTGGAATCAGCGTAAGGCTGGTCAATCGGTGACCAATCAAAGCCATAACTTTAACACTCAGAGTTTCGACATCTGTAGCCAATTTCTTCAAATCAGCTTCAGAAATAAACTCACTTGCCAGACTCTCCTTCAGTTCTTTGATCTTAGTGTCAACAACCTCTAAAGATGCCAGTTTTTCCATTTCTTTTTCCAAAGCATCTTGTAATTTCTCTAAATCAGCTTCAGATACTCCACCTTCGCTTGAACCAGCCTTATCCAGAGCTTCCTGAGCTTTGGCTTTGGCTTCGTTTGCGGCAGTTTTGGCTTCATCTACGGCTGTCTGCAAAGTAGCAACTTTTGCATTTAGGTCATCAAGTGAAGCTTTTTTGTCCAGTTGTCCTTGCAAGTCCTTGATGTCGTCATCATAGTCCTTACAAGACGTGAACGTTCCTGCAGTGCCCACCATTAAGGCGCTGAACAGGATCACACTTAGAAACTTTTTGTTCATAATTGAAAACTTTAAATTTATAAATTTAAAAAAAATAAAAAGTGAATAATCTCTCATTTTAAATCCCTTTCGCATACTTGTTTTGTTGTCAAGTATTCCGTTACTTCGCAGGTAATGAAATCCTGTTAATTCCGTTAATAATCAGGGAATAAGGAGAAAATAGACCGGTTTTGTTTGGAATAGTAAAAAA
>NZ_QSOX01000022.1:0-77872 GCF_003466325.1 Bacteroides sp. 4_1_36 | reverse complement strand
ATCAGGGAATAAGGAGAAAATAGACCGGTTTTGTTTGGAATAGTAAAAAACAGTCCGTTGGGATATTGGAAAGATAATATATAGTCTTAATCTCCAACATCATAGAAAAGCTGCAATAGAAATTATGAAGTGAAAAAGTCTCTAATTTTCAATATAAGATTCTATCTCTCAGTTTATTGCTTACGTTGGGAAACTTTTTGTAAAGCCAATATCAATCCGCTCCTCAAAACTTTGTTTGAAGACTATAAAAAAGAAACAACAAGTTTGCTCTACTTCCTCAAAAGAAGTAATCTCTTTTATACTGGATATCCTTCGTTTTTTACAAAAGAAATTACCTTCTGATTGGCTTCGTCAATCTTTCTGTTGCTGAAAGGCTTCAGATAGGTTTCCGTCACCGTGATGGAGGAGTGCCCCATGGCTTCCGATATGATTCCGGGGTGTATCTCGCAATGGTAGGCCATTGTGGCCCAGGTGTGTCTGGCTGCATAACTACTGAGTGCCGACTGCATTCCTAGGCACTGCCTGAGCACTGCCAGACGTTGGTTGAATGCCCTGAGCGCCGCCTGGTATTCCCGGTATGCCGCTTCCGTGCCTTCCTCACTTTGTAATATGGGGAATAAATAAGGAGAGTCCTTGTCCTTGTTCGCTATCATTCTCACCATTTGCATAGCTTCCGGCGTCAATGACACGGTCAGTGCCCGTCCCGTCTTCCTGCGTCTATAAGACAAGGTGTTTCCTTGTAAATCCCTCTTATGCAAATAGGCCAGGTCCACAAAAGGAATCCCTCTTAGCATAAACATCAGTACAAAGAAAATTTTTGTTTTCTGTCGGGTGTTGGGAGATTGGCCGTCCTGCAGGCTCATCTCTGTCTCCCGTACCAAGCAGCCTATGTCGGAAGCTTCGAGCGCCTTTTTCCTATCTGTCCGTGTACCGGTATACACATGCTCAAACAGCCTGGGTACATATCGCACCATCTTTCTGTCCACTGCCCGGTTGTAAACCGAACGTATCGCTTTGATATAAGTGGACACCGTATTCCAACTACAATTCCTCTGTCTGAGGAAGTTTTCGAATCTCTTCAGTACGGTCGGGCTCAGCTTGCGCATGGGCATCGGTTGCCATTTGGTGAATACCGAGAATGCATTCACCGCTGACTGGTAGATGTGTGCCGTTCCCCACCTGCCGCCTTCCCGGAGTTCCCCGATGACTGAGGAGAACATCTCTTGTAAGGTAATTTCATTTCTGCTCATTTCCAAATTATTTATAAAAAGGTTTATCCTGCAATTATAAATAAATTGAGAGCAAGTGCAAAGGCATCATTCTGAAATCTGCGAAACGGGAATGATGCCGTATCCGACAGCTTATTTGTTGGCTAACGTCTGTTTAGTGGCTGATATACGTATCCTGGAAGAACCGCTTGTTATCATTCAGGCTGCAAGTGGCATCCACTCCGGCTTGTTGCAGGCGTTCGGCAATCTCATTCAGTTTCTTCCTCGAAACCCTTCCGATATAGAACAGACGGTAGCGGTAATCGTTGTCCAGCAATTCCATGACGTGCGTGAAATTCTGTTCGCGGGCAAAGTCGAAGTTTACTTTTCTTAGGTTCTGGTACGGATAGCGGATAGTCCTGCCTACGCTGTGTATGATGAGGCCGTTATTGTCCAACGTCAGGTAGCAGAAGCGGGTCATCAGCATGCTGATGAAAAAAAGACTTAATGCAAACGAAATGATAGCCGGGATGAAGCCCCTGCCACTGATGGAATAATATCCCAATATAAGGAATATCAGGAATAAGACAAAGAACCAGAACATATAGAGTGACGGACGCTGGTATGTTTCTGTGGGAACCTCTGCGACTGTCCGTTCCCTCGGTGCGTAGTTGTCGAAGGGGATTTCTTGGGAGACCAGGTAGCGGATGACCGAGGAAGGGTGACGGAAAGGAGGCAGATAGATTACTTTTTCTTTTCCTTCCTTTAGATGTAAAGTCAGTATGCCCGGACCATATTTGTCTTTCGCAGCCAAGTTGCTTTTGCGGGGAACCTGGTGGTAACGCTTCATGAAACTGAAACTCTTGATTTGGTGCAGTCCGATGTGCTGGCTTTGCAGCAGTTGTTCGGCTCTTTTCTGTTCTTTACTGGTCACTTCCATAGTTCTTATTTTTTAAGTTCGGGATAACTGATGCGGGTATGGTATATAGTCTTCAGCTTCTCCTTGAATACGTTCTTCACGGTGGCAATATCCTTGAAGGTGATGGGGCATTCCTTGAAATAGCCTTCTGCCACTTGCGAATCGATAATCTTGTCTACCAGGTTGCTGATGCTCTCTTCCGTATATTCGGGCAGACTGCGTGAAGCGGCTTCCACCGAATCGGCCATCATCAGGATAGCCTGCTCTTTGGTGAACGGGTTGGGACCGGGGTAGGTGAATGCCTCCTCGTTAGGGTCTTCACCGGGGTGCTCGTTTTTCCAGGAGATATAGAAATACTTCGTTTTCCCACGGCCATGGTGAGTGGTGATGAAATCCTTGATTACTTTGGGGAGATTGTTCTTCTCGGCCAGCTTCAGCCCGTCCGTCACATGGCTGATGACGACTTGGGCACTTTGCTCATAGCCCAGATTCTTGTGCGGATTGACTCCACCCGACTGGTTCTCGGTGAAGAACACCGGATTCTCCATCTTGCCGATGTCATGATACAGCGCTCCGGTACGTACCAGCTGGCTTTTGGCTCCGATACGGTTGGCCGCTTCCGCCGCAAGGTTGGCAACCTGCATGGAATGCTGGAAGGTGCCGGGAACTGTCTCGGACATGCGGCGCAGCAGGCTGTTGTTGATGTTGGACAATTCGACCAGGGTGACATTGGAGGTAAAGCCAAACGTCTTTTCCACCAGGAAGAGCAGGGGATAGGTGAACAGCAGCAACACTCCGTTAATGACGAAATAAGTGTACATGCTTCCGTTGATTTTTGTCAAGTCGTTTTCTGTAATCAGCTCGAAAGCAAAGTAGACGGCAGCGTAGGTCAATATGACGAGGAAGGCTGTCCGGAACAGTTGCGACCGTTGTGAAAGTTCCCTCAGACTGAAGATGGCAACCAGTCCCGCCGAGAGTTGCAGAAGAATGAATTCATGCGGATAGCGCAGGCAGATGGAGCATATCAGTATGGTGGTGACTTGTGCGATGAAGGCCGTGCGTGAGTCGAGGAACACCCGGATGATGACCGGCAGCATGGCATACGGGATGATATAGACATTGAATATGTTGTTGGCAACCATGATGGCCGTCACCACGCAATAGAACATGATGAGGGCGAAGAGCAGGGAGAGGCTGCCCTTGCGCTTGTAGTAATCTTTACGGAACAAGTCGAGGTAGAGCATGAAACACAGCATGAAGATACTGACAAACAATACCTGCCCCGCCAGCATCAACCGTTTTTGCCCGATGGACTCACTGCGTTTGATGGATTCTTTCCGTAGACTCTCAAGGATGTTGTATGTCTCCTGGCTGACAATCTCGCCGCGGTCGATGATTTTCTGTCCGCTCAGTACGATGCCGTTGGCCCATGAATAGTTGTCGAGCATCTCCTTCTTAGCGGTTTCGGTCCGCTGCTCGTCATAGGTCAGATTAGGGAACAGATATTCGTTCAGCGAGCATTGCCGTAGAATGTCCGGGCGGTAGTGGGCGGTATCGGCCGTGAGTATATAGTTATAGGCATCCTTCACCGAATATACCTTGTTGATGTCCTGCTGGTTGGCCAGTTTGTCGTTAATGACCATGATGGCGGTTGTGCTGTCCTTATGCAGTTGGTTCAGCTCTTCGGTAGAAACGATGCCGGCGCGATATACTTCAGAGAGTTTCCTTTCCAGAAAGCGGACGTAGTCGGTGGAGGGAAGCAGGCCGCGCAGGTGGGTCTGATAGTCTGCCTTCAACTTGGCGAGCACACTTTTCTCAATGCTTTTGTCCAGCTGGAAATACGGCTGGAAGGCGGCGAGGATACTGTCTTGCTCGCGTTTCACCACTTCATCGGCCTTATAGATGGGGAAGTCGAAGGTGGCCATGAGCTGTCCGTACTTCCAGGGCTTGTCAATGTCGAACTGGTAGTTGAATTTACCGTCACGTGGCAGAAAATAGACAATAATCCCCACAGTGCCGATGAATATCAGTGCTCTGTATAGCAAATCTCTGAGCGAGAACTCTTTTTTTGTATTGAAATAACTCATATCGGCTGAAATTTTTGCGAAAAGTACAAAAAAAAACATTAGTGTGGAAAAAAAGGTTTAATTTTGCCGTCTAAAATATTCATAAGTAAGGTAGATTATGACAGAAAGAAAGGTCAGAGTCCGTTTTGCCCCGAGTCCTACGGGGGCGTTGCACATCGGCGGTGTGCGTACAGCTTTATACAATTATCTCTTTGCGCGTCAGCATGGAGGAGATTTTATATTTCGTATTGAAGATACTGATTCCAACCGGTTTGTACCGGGTGCGGAAGAATATATCCTGGAGTCTTTCAAGTGGTTGGGCATCCCGTTTGACGAGGGCGTGAGTTTCGGTGGAGACCATGGCCCGTACCGTCAGTCGGAACGTCGGGAAATATACAAGAAGTATGTTCAGATTCTGCTGGAGGCCGGAAAAGCCTACATCGCTTTCGATACTCCTGAGGAGCTGGAAGCAAAGCGTGCGGAGATTGCGAATTTCCAGTACGATGCTTCTACCCGCATGCAGATGCGCAATTCACTGACCCTTCCTAAAGAAGAGGTAGACGCGCTGATTGCTGCCGGTAAGCAGTACGTGGTGCGTTTCAAGATAGAGCCGAACGAAGATGTGCATGTGAACGACCTGATTCGTGGGGAAGTAGTGATAAACTCTTCCATTCTTGATGACAAGGTTCTTTATAAATCGGCAGATGAACTTCCTACTTACCATCTGGCCAATATTGTGGACGACCATTTGATGGAAGTGTCCCATGTGATACGCGGTGAGGAATGGTTGCCTTCCGCACCGTTGCATGTATTGCTCTACCGTGCCTTTGGGTGGGAGGATACCATGCCTGCCTTTGCGCATTTGCCCTTGTTGCTGAAGCCCGAGGGTAACGGCAAATTGAGTAAGCGTGACGGCGACCGTCTGGGCTTCCCGGTTTTCCCGTTGGAGTGGCATGACCCCAAGTCGGGAGATGTCTCTTCAGGCTACCGCGAATCAGGCTATCTGCCCGAAGCGGTCATTAATTTCCTGGCTCTGCTGGGCTGGAATCCGGGCAATGACCAGGAACTGATGTCTATGGATGAATTGGTGAAATTGTTTGATTTGAGCCATTGCAGCAAGTCGGGTGCCAAATTCGACTATAAGAAAGGTATCTGGTTCAACCATGAGTACATCATGATGAAACCGGATGCGGAGATAGCTTGTCTTTTCAGACCGGTGCTGGAGTCCAACGGCATAGACGCCTCCAACTATAGCGACGAGTTCCTTACGAAAGTGGTTTCACTGGTGAAGGGACGCGTCAACTTCGTAAAGGAACTGTGGGACCAGACCCGTTTTTTCTTCGTAGCCCCCACGGAATATGCGGCAAAGGATGTGAAGAAGCGTTGGTCGGAAGATACTCCCCGCATCATGACCGAATTGATGGATGTGTTGCGCGGCATCGGAGATTTCTCCTCCAAGCCTTCCGAAGATATTGTGATTGGTTGGATTACTGAGCGTGGCTATCACATGGGAAATGTGATGAATGCCTTCCGCTTGTCAGTGGTGGGCGAGTGTAAAGGCCCGCACATGTTCGACATTACCGAGCTGATTGGCAAGGAAGAGACGTTGGCCCGTATACAGCGTGCTGTTGATGCTTTAAAGTGAATAAATCTTCTTCATCCTTAATCCATATAGTATGCTATATGACTTGGCAATAGCCATCTACGATATTCTGGTGCATCTGGCTGCTCCATTTAGCCGTAAGCCCCGAAAAATGATGAAGGGACACTGGGTGGTCTATGAACTTCTCCGGCAGCAGTTGGAGAAGGACGTGCGCTATATATGGTTCCATGCCGCTTCTTTGGGGGAGTTCGAGCAGGGACGGCCGTTGATTGAGAAAATTCGTGCCAAATATCCGGATTACGGTATTCTGCTGACTTTCTTCTCGCCGTCGGGCTATGAGGTCCGCAAGAATTATAGGGGGGCAGACGTTGTCTGTTACTTGCCTTTCGACAAGTCCCGCAATGTGAAGAAGTTCCTGGATATCGTGAATCCCTGCATGGCATTCTTCATCAAGTACGAGTTCTGGAAGAACTATCTGGACGAACTGCACAAGCGCCGTATTCCGGTGTACAGCATTTCTTCCATTTTCCGCCGCGGACAAGTATTCTTCAAGTGGTATGGCGGTACGTACAGACATGTGCTGCGCGACTTCGACCATTTGTTTGTGCAGAATGAACGCTCCAAACGCTATCTGGCGAAGATAGGTATCAGCCGTGTCACGGTGGTGGGGGATACCCGTTTTGACCGTGTGCTGCAGATTCGTGAGGAGGCCAAACATCTGCCTTTGGTGGAGCTTTTCAAGAACAACACGATGACTTTCGTGGCAGGAAGCTCCTGGCAGCCGGACGAGGATTTGTTTATTGAATACTTTAACCAGCATCCAGAGGTGAAGTTGGTTATCGCTCCGCACGTTATCGACGAAAACCATCTGGTAGAGATTATCCGTAAACTGAAACGCCCCTACGTGCGCTATACCCGTGCCGACGAGAAGAATGTCCGTAAGGCCGACTGCCTGATTATCGACTGCTTCGGGTTGCTCTCTTCCATCTACCGCTATGGCGAGATTGCCTATATCGGAGGTGGTTTCGGAGTGGGAATCCACAATACTCTTGAGGCTGCAGTTTATGGCATTCCGGTGATTTTCGGACCGAAGTATCAGAAATTCCAGGAGGCCATCCAGTTGCTGGAGGCAAAAGGCGCTTTCTCGGTGAAGGATTATGAGGAACTGAAAACTTTGCTCGACCGTATGCTGACAGATGAAGTCTTTTTGCGCGAATCAGGCATGAATGCAAGCAATTATGTGACCGGCAACGCCGGTGCAACGGATAAGATAATGAGTATGATAAACTTTTAGAAAAGTAAAGAGTGATAAAAGCGATAGGGCGGTAAAGGTGATGGAATGGCATCCCTTTATCGCCCTGCCTTTTTGGGGCGCCTTGCTCCCTTTATTTGTACCAGTCGGAATACATCAGATAGTTGTGTGCAATCTTCTGGTTCAGCTCCTTGGCCTGCTCCGGATCTACTTTCTTGATGAACTTGGCGGGGACTCCTCCCCAGATGCTTCCCGGCTCGATGACCGTATTGCTCAATACCAGGGAACCAGCGGCGACAATAGCCCCTTCGCCCACTACTGCGTGGTCAAGGATGGTGGAACCCATCCCTACCAAAGCATAGTTCTTGATAGTGGCTCCGTGGATGGTCACGTTGTGCCCCACGGATACGTGGTCTCCTATCTCTATGGTCGATTTCTCGTACAAGGTGTGGAGCACGCTTCCATCCTGGATGTTTACTCCGTTCCCTATGCGGATTGAGTTTACGTCACCCCGCAGCACGGTGCTGAACCAGATGCTGCAATCCCGTCCCGTCTTGACGTCGCCAATGACAACCGCATTGTCCGCCAAAAAACAATTCTCCCCGATTTCGGGAGTGAATCCTCTTACTGATTTTATTAATGCCATTTTTTTAGTGATTAGTGGTTAGGTTACTGCATGCTTCCTTCAGCCATTCCCGTTCTCCTTCGTTCAGGCTTGGCGAAAGTGCCTCGTATACATGCTGGTGATAGTTGTCCAGCCATGCCGTTTCCTCTGCCGTCAGCATCTCTTTGATGATACCTTTCTTGCAGATGGGGCAGAGGGTAATGGTTTCGAACTTCAGGTAATTTCCGAACATGCCTTCACCGTCCTTCACGGTCAGCACCAGGTTTTCCGTGCGTATTCCATGGCTTCCGGCTTTATAAACGCCCGGTTCGTTGGAAGTGACCATTCCCGGCCGTAGGGTTACCGGATTCTCATTCATGCGGATGCTTTGCGGACCTTCGTGCACATTGAGGAAATGGCCTACGCCGTGCCCGGTACCATGCAGGAAGTTCATGTGGTATTGCCATATCGGCATGCGGGCCAGTACATCCAGTTGCGCTCCTCGCGTACCTTCCGGGAAGACAGCCATGGCGAGGTCGATATGTCCTTTCAGTATCAGGGTGTAGTCCGTCTTCTCTTCTTCGGTCAGTTTCCCCAGTGCGATGGTGCGGGTGATGTCGGTAGTGCCGTCCAGGTATTGCGCACCCGAGTCCAGCAGCAGGAATCCCTCGGGTTTCAGTGGCACGTCCGTTGCCGGAGTGGCTTCGTAGTGTACGATGGCTCCATGTTCCTTGTACCCGGCAATGGTGTCGAAGCTTTCTCCCATGTAGAGTGGCTGTGCGGCACGGAATTCGTGCAGTTTCTTGTCTACGCTGATTTCTGTCTCGTTGCCTGCGGGAACGGCCTCCTCCAGCCATTTCAGGAACTTCACCAGTGCCACTCCGTCGCGTTGCATGGCTGCGTGGATGCCGGCTATTTCCCGGTCATTGCGGACCGCTTTCAGCAAGGCTATCGGTGAGCGCTCGTCAAGTACCCGGCAGGAAGGGGGGAGGGCGGAATAAACGGCATAATTCGTCTTTCCCATGTCGAGCATGATGCTGCCGTCCGGTATTCTTGTCACAAAGGATTCGGTGTCCCCATAAGCATGGATGGTGACGCCGGCTTCTTCCAGATAGGCTGAAAGCTCTTCCGTTACTTTCTCGGGCTGGATGAAAAAGTGTGTTTCTTGTTCGTTGATTATCAGGTAGCTTACTACTACGGGGTTGCAATGCACATCGTTGCCGCGTATGTTGAGTGTCCATGCTATCTCGTCCAATGCCGACACCAATAATACGTCCGCTTCACTCTTTTTCATCTCCCGGCGGATAGCAGCCAGTTTGTCCGGACAGCTTTTCCCGGCGTATTTCATCTCGTGGATAAAGGCGGGTGCTTCGGGCATGGGAGGGCGGTCTGTCCATATCTCATTCATCGGGTCGGCAATGCTCTTTACGGTGATGTCGTTTTTTGCCAGATCCTCTTGCAGGGCTATGGCTTGTGTGGTGGAAAATACCTTCCCGTCTATACCTACAACTGAATTCGCTGTAAGGTTCTCCCGCAGGAAATCGAGGATGCTGGGCGTTTCGGGCAGCATTTCCTTGTATAAGTCGATGCCGCTGCCTTCCAGCTGCTGCTCGGCTTGGAGAAAATAGCGGGAATCTGTCCACAGTCCCGCCTTGTCGCTGGTGATCACCGCCGTGCCTGCCGAACCGGTGAAGCCTGATATCCATTCTCTTGATTTCCAGTACGGTGCTACGTACTCACTTAGGTGCGGGTCGGTACTGGGGATAATGAAAGCGTCTATGCCTTCTCTTTTTAACAATGCCCGTAGAGCATCTATACGTTGATTGATTGTCTGAGCCATATTTTTATAAATGTAATTAAGTAGGCGTGTAAATGAGTTTATAATCTCTCCATTCTCTGCTTTCAAAGTTACACATTCTCTTTTAAAAATGTGCTATGCTTCACGGATTTTAGCGGATTGGCTCAATAAAAACATCTTTCCCTTTGCTCATTCGTTTGATAATTAGGAATCATGGGTAATTTTTTTGCAGAAAGTTTTGTGAATAAAGAAAGTATGTGTAATTTTGCCGCTCAATTTAATCGTGAGATTTTTAAACCATTAACATTTAATTAAAAGAAAATGATTGTAGTACCTGTAAAAGAAGGCGAAAACATTGAAAAAGCGCTGAAGAAATTCAAAAGAAAGTTTGAAAAAACTGGCACAGTTAAGGAATTGAGACGCAGACAACAATTTGATAAACCGTCTGTGACTAAAAGACTTAAGAAAGAACGTGCTGTTTACGTTCAACAACTTCAGCAAGTAGAAGATTAATAATTCGTAAATTCCTTTGAATTATTGAATTCTTTTTCATACATTCGTTGCATGATTTTAGATATGTAGCGATATGTTGTTGACAGATTCTTTTCTTGACTATCTTCTGCATGAGCGGAACTATTCCAAAGGTACGGTTGAGTACTATCGGGCAGATATTCTTGAACTGCAGAGGTTTGGAGAAGAAATGTTGGGAGACTTGACTCCATCGGATGTAGATGCGGAACTTGTTCGTGAATGGATTGCTTCCTTGATGGACAAAGGACTTGCTTCTAATACGATAAACCGAAAGCTGAGTTCTATCCGGACATACTATAAATTCCTTTTGAGGAGAGGCGAGGTCGCGGTAGATCCGTTGCGGAAAGTGACGGGGCCCAAGAAGAAAAAGCCGCTTCCGGTATTTCTGAGAGAGGGTGAGATGAATAGGTTGCTGGATGATATGGACTTTGGTGAAGGTTTTGAAGGGTGTCGCGACCATATGATTATTGAAATGTTTTATGCTACCGGCATGCGACTTTCAGAATTGATAGGGTTGGATGATAAGGATGTCGATTTTTCGGCTTCTCTCGTTAAAGTGACGGGAAAACGGAATAAACAACGTCTTATACCTTTCGATGAGGAGCTGGGACGCTCGATGCGAGAATATGTCAATGTGCGGAATGAAGCTGTCCCGGTTCGCTCGGATGCTTTTTTTGTCCGGAAGAATGGAAAAAGGCTTTACCGCAGTATCGTAGCATGCCTTGTGAAACGAAACCTTTCGAAGGTAGTGACTGTAAAAAAAAGAAGTCCCCACGTGCTGAGGCACACCTTTGCAACGGCTATGCTGAACAATGGTGCTGATTTAGGCTCGATAAAAGAACTCCTCGGACACGAGAGTCTGGCGACAACGGAAGTTTATACGCATACTACTTTTGAAGAGCTTAAAAAAGTGTATAATCAGGCTCATCCCCGAGCCTAAAGTAAAAAGGAGGTAAGTATGGAAGTAAGAATTCAATCGATTCACTTTGATGCGTCAGAGCAATTGCAGTCTTTCGTTCAAAAGAAAGTTGCTAAGTTGGAGAAATTTTACGACGATATAAAGAAAGTAGAGGTGTCATTAAAGGTAGTAAAACCAGAAACAGCCGAAAATAAAGAAGCCGGAGTGAAAGTATTGGTTCCCAATGGCGAGTTTTATGCAAACAAGGTTTGTGATACGTTTGAAGAAGCAGTGGATTTATGCCTGGAAGCTTTGGAAAAACAGCTGGTTAAGTACAAGGAAAAGCAACGGAGCAAATAATTTTCCGCTAAAATTTTGCGGGTAAAAAATAAATGCCTAAATTTGCAGCCGTTTCGCTCACACTATGAACGTTACGGTTGCATTTTTTAGCTTGCCTCTTTAGCTCAGTTGGCCAGAGCACGTGATTTGTAATCTCGGGGTCGTTGGTTCGAATCCGACAAGAGGCTCGCTCAAGGATGAGTGGAATGAGTCTTTCTTCACGAGGTGGAGATGATATGAGAACGGAAATCGTCCGGGTAAAGTTCACTCTGCGATGATTTAGTAAGGAAAAGAGTTCTTTTTGTAATGTAGGGGCAAATACCAGAGTGGCCAAATGGGGCAGACTGTAAATCTGCTGGCTTACGCCTTCGGTGGTTCGAATCCATCTTTGCCCACAACTCTTATTCTCCTTGCTGTTATAGCTCAGCGGTAGAGCACTTCCTTGGTAAGGAAGAGGTCCCGGGTTCAAGTCCCGGTAACAGCTCACAAAGATGTAAAAGCTGATTATTAATCAAATAAATAACAAGTAAAGCTATGGCTAAAGAGAAATTCGAACGTACCAAACCGCACGTAAACATTGGTACAATTGGTCACGTTGACCACGGTAAAACCACGTTGACAGCTGCTATCACTACAGTGTTGGCAAAGAAAGGTCTTTCTGAATTGCGTTCTTTCGATTCTATCGATAACGCTCCTGAAGAAAAGGAAAGAGGTATCACTATCAACACTTCTCACGTAGAGTATGAAACAGCTAACCGTCACTACGCTCACGTAGACTGCCCGGGTCACGCCGACTACGTAAAGAACATGGTAACTGGTGCTGCTCAGATGGACGGTGCTATCATCGTAGTTGCTGCTACTGATGGTCCGATGCCTCAGACTCGTGAGCATATCTTGCTGGCTCGTCAGGTAAACGTACCGAGACTGGTTGTATTCATGAACAAGTGTGACATGGTAGACGACGCTGAAATGTTGGAACTCGTTGAAATGGAAATGCGTGAACTGCTTTCAGCCTACGAATTCGACGGCGACAACACTCCGTTCATTCAGGGTTCTGCTCTTGGTGCGTTGAATGGCGTTGAAAAGTGGGAAGAGAAGGTTATGGAGCTGATGGATGCTTGCGACACTTGGATTCCTCTGCCTCCGCGTGATATTGACAAACCGTTCTTGATGCCGGTTGAAGACGTATTCTCAATCACTGGTCGTGGTACTGTAGCTACTGGTCGTATCGAAGCTGGTGTTATCCATGTAGGTGACGAAGTTGAAATCCTCGGTTTGGGTGAAGACAAGAAGTCTGTTGTAACTGGTGTTGAAATGTTCCGCAAGTTGCTGGATCAAGGTGAAGCTGGTGACAACGTAGGTCTGTTGCTCCGTGGTATCGACAAGAACGAAATCAAACGTGGTATGGTTCTTTGTAAGCCCGGCCAGATTAAACCTCACTCTAAGTTCAAAGCTTCTATCTACGTTTTGAAGAAAGAAGAAGGTGGTCGTCACACTCCGTTCCACAACAAATACCGTCCTCAGTTCTATCTGCGTACTATGGACTGTACAGGTGAAATCACTCTTCCGGAAGGAACTGAAATGGTAATGCCTGGTGATAACGTAGAAATCACTGTAGAACTGATCTACCCGGTAGCATTGAACGTAGGTTTGCGTTTCGCTATCCGTGAAGGTGGTCGTACAGTAGGTTCTGGTCAGATTACTGAAATTCTTGACTAATAACCAATATAATCTTAATCAGTTCCCGGTATACATCGGGAACTGATTATGTACAAACGGGAGTAGCTCAGTTGGTAGAGCACCGGTCTCCAAAACCGGGTGTCGGGAGTTCGAGCCTCTCCTCCCGTGCTAATATTTTTGAAATGAAGAAGATTGTAGCTTATTTTAAAGAAACTTACGACGAACTTGTTCATAAAGTGTCGTGGCCTACGTATTCTGAACTTACTAACAGTGCAGTAGTTGTTTTATATGCTTCCCTACTAATTGCAGTGGTAGTATTTGCGATGGACTTCTGTTTCCAGCATCTGATGGAATTTGTTTATCCACATTAAAAGTAAGGAGAAATGTCTGAGATTGAAAAGAAATGGTACGTTTTGCGTGCTATTAGCGGAAAAGAAGCTAAGGTAAAGGAATACCTTGAAGCTGATATTAAAAACAGCGACCTTGGTGATTACGTATCTCAGGTATTGATTCCTACCGAAAAGGTATATCAGGTTCGCAATGGTAAGAAAATTGTGAAAGAGAGAAGTTATCTCCCTGGTTACGTTTTGGTGGAGGCTGCTCTGGTGGGTGAGGTTGCTCATCATCTGAGAAATACTCCTAATGTGATAGGGTTCTTGGGTGGTTCGGAAAAACCCGTACCTCTGAGACAGTCGGAAGTGAATCGTATACTTGGTACGGTCGACGAATTGCAGGAATCAGGTGAAGACTTGAGTATCCCGTATGTAGTCGGCGAGACTGTAAAGGTGAATTACGGTCCGTTCAGTGGATTCAGTGGAATCATTGAAGAAGTGAACACCGAGAAGAAGAAACTGAAGGTCATGGTCAAGATATTCGGACGGAAGACTCCGCTCGAATTGGGCTTTATGCAAGTTGAAAAAGAATAGTGCAGGTGTTACGCTGTAGTATTCTTCATTAATGTTTATATATATAAATCAATTAGAAAATGGCTAAAGAAGTTGCTGGACTAATCAAATTACAGATTAAAGGAGGCGCGGCAAATCCATCACCCCCAGTAGGACCTGCATTGGGTTCCAAGGGTATCAATATCATGGAGTTTTGCAAGCAATTCAACGCCAGAACCCAAGACAAAGCAGGAAAGATTCTTCCTGTGATTATCACTTACTACGCAGACAAGTCTTTCGATTTTGTAATCAAGACTCCTCCCGTGGCTATCCAGTTGTTGGAAGTGACGAAGCAAAAGAGTGGTTCTGCTGAGCCTAACCGTAAGAAAGTTGCCGAGATTACTTGGGAACAGGTTCGTACGATTGCTCAGGACAAAATGGTTGACTTGAACTGTTTCACTGTAGAAGCTGCCATGAAAATGGTTGCCGGTACAGCTAGAAGTATGGGTATCGCTGTAAAAGGGGAGTTCCCGGTTAATAATTAATAAACTTCAATTAGAATGGGTAAACTGACAAAAAATCAAAAGTTGGCTGCAGAAAAAATTGAAGCAGGGAAAGCATACTCTCTCAAGGAAGCTGCTCAGTTGGTAAAGGAAATCACTTATACCAAGTTTGACGCTTCTCTGGATATCGACGTACGTTTGGGCGTTGACCCGCGTAAGGCCAACCAGATGGTGAGAGGTGTTGTATCACTTCCTCACGGTACTGGTAAGGTTGTACGCGTTTTGGTGCTTTGTACACCAGATGCTGAAGCTGCTGCAAAAGAAGCCGGAGCTGACTATGTTGGTCTTGACGAATATATTGAAAAGATCAAAGGTGGATGGACTGATATTGATGTGATTATCACTATGCCGTCCATCATGGGTAAGATTGGTGCACTCGGTCGTGTGCTCGGTCCTCGTGGATTGATGCCTAACCCCAAGAGTGGCACTGTAACTATGGATGTTGCTAAAGCTGTAAGAGAAGTAAAACAAGGCAAAATCGACTTTAAGGTTGACAAGAGCGGTATTGTTCATACTTCTATCGGTAAAGTTTCATTTAGCGCTGAGCAAATTCGCGACAATGCGAAAGAATTCATCTCTACTTTGAATAAATTGAAACCGACTGCAGCCAAGGGTACATATATTAAGAGTATTTATCTTTCTAGCACGATGAGTGCGGGCATCAAGATTGACCCGAAAACAGTAGAAGAAATCTAATAAAACGGAGTAATAATGAGAAAGGAAGATAAAAGTACGATTATTGAGCAGATTGCTGCTACAGTGAAGGAATACGGTCACTTCTATTTGGTGGATACCACTGCCATGAATGCTGCTACAACCAGCATGTTGAGAAGAGAATGTTTTAAGGCTGACATCAAATTGATGGTAGTTAAGAATACATTGCTTCACAAGGCATTGGAGAGCCTGGAAGAAGACTTTTCTCCGCTTTATGGTTCTCTGAAAGGTACAACTGCCGTAATGTTCAGCAACGTTGCTAACGCTCCGGCCAAGTTGATTAAAGATAAGGCTAAGAACGGTATTCCCGGACTGAAGGCTGCATATGCAGAAGAAAGCTTCTATGTTGGTGCTGACCAGTTGGATGCTCTCGTAAGTATCAAGAGTAAGAATGAAGTTATTGCCGATATCGTTGCATTGCTGCAGTCACCGGCCAAGAATGTTATTTCTGCTCTGCAATCAGGTGGTAACACCCTCCACGGAGTTCTCAAGACTCTTGGTGAACGTCCCGAAGCGTAAATTTCGGAAAAAGAATTATATCAATTTATTTAGTATTTAAACAATTAAAAATCATACAAAAATGGCAGATTTGAAAGCTTTTGCAGAACAATTAGTTAACTTGACAGTAAAAGAAGTTAATGAACTTGCAACAATCCTGAAAGAAGAATATGGTATTGAACCTGCTGCTGCAGCTGTAGCTGTTGCTGCTGGTCCTGCAGCCGGTGGTGCTGCTGCCGCAGAAGAAAAGACTTCTTTCGACGTAGTATTGAAGAGCGCTGGCTCAGCTAAACTTCAGGTAGTTAAAGCCGTTAAGGAAGCTTGCGGTCTTGGCTTGAAGGAAGCTAAGGACATGGTAGACGGTGCTCCTAGCGTAGTAAAAGAAGGTTTGGCTAAGGACGAAGCAGAATCATTGAAGAAAACATTGGAAGAAGCTGGAGCTGAAGTTGAACTTAAATAACATTAGCCTGTAAATCAGGTAATTCGGTTAGGAACCCTTCGTGAAAAGGGTTCTTAACCTTTTTGTGTATATATTTAAAATTAAGTTCTACAAATCCATTAACAGATGTCTTCAAATACTGTAAATCAAAGAGTTAATTTTGCTTCGACTAAGAATCCGCTTGAATATCCGGATTTTCTGGAAGTACAATTGAAGTCATTCAAAGACTTTCTACAACTGGACACCCCACCCGAGAAACGTAAGAACGAGGGACTGTATAAAGTATTTGCTGAAAACTTCCCCATTGCCGATACAAGAAATAATTTTGTTCTTGAGTTTTTGGACTACTATATTGATCCGCCGCGCTATACCATTGATGAATGTATAGAGCGAGGGCTTACATATAGCGTGCCTTTGAAGGCAAAATTGAAATTATATTGTACCGACCCCGACCACGAAGATTTTGACACGGTCATTCAGGACGTGTTCCTCGGTCCTATTCCTTACATGACGGATAAGGCAACATTCGTCATCAACGGTGCGGAACGTGTGGTTGTATCCCAGCTTCACCGTTCACCGGGCGTATTCTTCGGACAGAGCGTACATGCCAACGGTACCAAGTTGTACTCAGCCCGTATCATCCCGTTCAAGGGTTCGTGGATTGAGTTTGCCACCGACATCAACAACGTCATGTATGCGTACATTGACCGTAAGAAGAAATTGCCGGTTACCACTTTGCTGAGAGCCATCGGATTTGAGAATGACAAGGACATTCTCGAGATTTTTAATTTGGCGGAAGACGTGAAGGTGAACAAGACGAACCTCAAGAAGATGGTGGGACGTAAGTTGGCCGCACGTGTGTTGAAAACATGGATTGAGGATTTTGTAGACGAAGATACCGGTGAAGTTGTTTCCATCGAGCGTAACGAAGTCGTTATTGACCGTGAAACTGTAATCGAGCCGGAACATGTTGACATTATATTAGAGTCGGGCGTTCAGAATATCCTCGTACACAAGGAAGAACCGAACCAGTCTGACTATTCTATCATATATAATACTCTGCAGAAGGATCCGAGTAACTCGGAAAAAGAAGCTGTACTCTACATCTACCGCCAGTTGCGTAATGCAGACCCTGCCGATGATGCCAGTGCACGCGAGGTTATCAATAACCTGTTCTTCTCAGAGAAGAGATATGACCTGGGTGATGTAGGCCGTTATCGTATCAACAGAAAGTTGAACTTGACGACCGATATGGACGTGCGTGTCCTTACCAAGGAAGATATTATCGAAATTATCAAATATCTCATCGAGTTGATTAACTCGAAAGCGGATGTGGACGATATCGACCACTTGAGCAACCGTCGTGTGCGTACAGTGGGCGAACAGTTGTCCAATCAGTTTGCCATCGGTCTGGCACGTATGTCGCGTACTATCCGCGAGCGTATGAACGTCCGTGACAATGAAGTCTTTACTCCGATTGACCTGATTAACGCCAAGACAATCTCTTCCGTTATCAATTCATTCTTTGGAACGAATGCTTTGTCACAGTTCATGGACCAGACCAACCCGCTGGCCGAGATTACTCACAAACGCCGTATGTCTGCCCTGGGTCCCGGCGGTCTGTCACGCGAGCGTGCAGGCTTCGAGGTTCGTGACGTACACTATACTCACTACGGACGTCTTTGTCCTATCGAGACTCCTGAAGGTCCGAACATCGGTTTGATTTCTTCACTCTGTGTGTTCGCGAAAATCAACGAGCTTGGCTTCATTGAAACTCCGTACCGCAAGGTGGCAGAGGGTAAGGTTGATCTTTCTGACGAAGGTTTGGTTTACCTCACCGCAGAAGAAGAGGAAGCCAAGATTATTGCTCAGGGTAATGCTCCTTTGAACGATGACGGTACTTTTGTACGTGATAAAGTAAAATCCCGTCAGGATGCCGACTATCCGGTGGTTCCTCCTTCCGAGGTGGAATTGATGGACGTATCTCCCCAGCAGATTGCTTCTATTGCGGCTTCTTTGATTCCGTTCTTGGAGCATGATGACGCCAACCGTGCATTGATGGGATCAAACATGATGCGCCAGGCTGTTCCTTTATTGAAGAGCGAAGCTCCGATTGTAGGTACCGGTATCGAACGCCAGCTGGCACGCGATTCTCGTACGCAGATTACTGCCGAGGGTGACGGTGTGGTTGAATTCGTGGATGCAACGACTATCCGTATTCTGTACGACCGTACGGAGGAGGAAGAGTTCGTAAGCTTCGAGCCTGCATTGAAAGAATATAATATCCCGAAGTGGCGCCGTACCAACCAGAATATGACGATTGACCTCCGTCCGATTTGCGAGAAGGGTCAGCGCGTGACTGCAGGTCAAATCCTGACGGAAGGTTATTCAACCGAAGACGGAGAACTTGCACTGGGTAAGAACCTGCTGGTTGCTTACATGCCGTGGAAGGGCTATAACTATGAGGATGCTATCGTACTGAATGAACGTGTGGTTCGTGAGGACCTTTTGACCTCTGTACACGTAGAAGAATATTCTTTGGAAGTTCGCGAAACGAAGCGTGGTATGGAAGAGTTGACCTCTGACATTCCTAACGTAAGTGAGGAAGCGACTAAAGACCTTGACGAAAACGGTATTGTTCGTGTGGGTGCCCGCATCGAACCGGGTGATATCCTTATCGGTAAGATTACTCCGAAGGGTGAATCGGATCCTTCTCCGGAAGAGAAACTGCTCCGTGCCATCTTCGGTGACAAGGCCGGTGATGTGAAGGATGCTTCTTTGAAAGCCTCTCCTTCTTTGAAGGGTGTTGTTATCGGTAAGCGTCTGTTCTCCCGTGTTGTCAAGACCCGCAGCTCCAAGCTGGCCGACAAGGCTCTGTTACCGAAGATTGACGATGAGTTCGACGCTAAGATTGGTGACCTCAAGAAAGTGTTGATAAACAAGCTGTTGAAGCTTACAGAAAATTATACATCGGAAGGTGTGAAGGATTACATGGGTGCCGACATTATTTCCAAAGGCGCCAGATTCTCTGCTTCCGACTTCAGCGATTTGGACTTCACCGCTGTTCAGTTGAGCAACTGGACGAAGGATGAACATACCAACGGACTGATTCGTGCATTGGTGATGAACTTCATCAAGAAGTACAAGGAACTCGATGCCGAGCTGAAACGCAAGAAGTTCGCCATCACTATCGGTGACGAGTTGCCCGCAGGTATCATTCAGATGGCCAAGGTATACATTGCCAAGAAACGTAAGATTGGTGTCGGTGACAAGATGGCCGGTCGTCACGGTAACAAGGGTATTGTTTCCCGTGTGGTACGCCAGGAAGACATGCCGTTCCTTGCTGACGGTACTCCGGTAGACATCGTGCTGAATCCGTTGGGTGTGCCTTCACGTATGAACATCGGTCAGATATTCGAGGCCGTTCTCGGGCGTGCCGGAAAAAACCTGGGCGTGAAGTTTGCCACTCCTATCTTTGACGGTGCATCTTTGGACGATTTGAACGAATGGACCGATAAGGCCGGCTTGCCTCGCTACGGCAAGACAACGCTGTATGATGGTGGTACCGGTGAAGCATTCGAGCAGCAGGCTACGGTAGGTGTGACTTACATGCTGAAGCTCGGTCACATGGTTGAAGACAAGATGCACGCACGTTCCATCGGTCCGTACTCACTCATTACGCAACAGCCGTTGGGTGGTAAGGCACAGTTCGGTGGTCAGCGTTTTGGAGAAATGGAAGTTTGGGCACTCGAAGCGTTCGGTGCCGCACACATTCTGCAGGAAATCCTGACTATCAAGTCTGATGACGTTGTAGGACGTTCCAAGGCTTATGAAGCAATCGTGAAGGGTGAACCGATGCCTGCTCCGGGTATCCCCGAGTCACTGAACGTATTGCTGCACGAGTTGAGAGGTTTGGGCTTGAGCATCAACTTAGAATAATGGATAATTGATAATTGAGAGTGGATAATGCAAGTTACCATTCTCAATTATCGGTTTTCAGTTTTTCAATTTCAATTTTCCATTGTCAATTATCAATTAAATAAATTTATGGCTTTTAGAAAAGATAACAAGATAAAGAGTAATTTCTCGAAAATCTCTATCGGTTTGGCTTCTCCTGAGGAAATCCTTGAGAATTCGAGTGGTGAAGTTTTAAAGCCTGAAACCATCAACTATCGTACGTATAAGCCCGAACGCGACGGATTGTTCTGCGAGCGCATCTTTGGTCCTATCAAGGATTACGAGTGCCATTGCGGTAAGTACAAGCGTATCCGTTACAAAGGCATCGTCTGCGACCGTTGTGGTGTGGAAGTGACTGAAAAGAAAGTGCGCCGTGAGCGTATGGGACACATCCAGCTCGTTGTGCCCGTGGCTCACATCTGGTACTTCCGTTCACTTCCCAACAAAATCGGTTACTTGTTGGGCTTGCCCACCAAGAAGCTGGATGCCATTATCTATTACGAGCGTTATGTTGTCATTCAGCCGGGTGTACTGTCCGATGAAGTGGCACAGTATGACTTGCTTGAAGAAGGAGAATACCTGGACTTGCTGGAAAAGTTGCCGAAAGACAACCAGTTCCTCGAAGATTCAGATCCCAATAAGTTCATTGCCAAGATGGGCGCGGAAGCTATCTACGATTTGCTGTCACGCCTCGACCTTGACTCTTTGTCTTACGAACTGCGTAACCGTGCCGGAAGCGATGCTTCACAGCAACGCAAGACCGAAGCTCTGAAACGTCTTCAGGTAGTTGAGTCGTTCCGTGCATCACGCGGACGCAACAAGCCCGAGTGGATGATTGTACGCATTGTACCGGTTATTCCACCCGAACTTCGTCCGTTGGTCCCATTGGATGGCGGCCGTTTCGCAACTTCTGACTTGAATGACCTTTACCGTCGTGTCATCATCCGTAACAACCGTCTGAAGAGATTGATTGAAATCAAAGCTCCTGAAGTGATTTTGCGTAATGAAAAACGTATGTTGCAGGAAGCTGTCGACTCTCTGTTTGATAACTCCCGTAAATCGAGTGCAGTGAAGACCGACGCTAACCGTCCGTTGAAGTCACTTTCCGACAGTTTGAAGGGTAAGCAAGGACGTTTCCGTCAGAACTTGTTGGGTAAGCGTGTCGACTATTCCGCACGTTCTGTAATCGTTGTAGGTCCGGAGCTGAAGATGGGCGAATGCGGTATCCCTAAACTGATGGCAGCCGAGCTTTACAAGCCGTTCATCATTCGTAAGCTCATTGAGCGTGGTATCGTGAAGACGGTAAAGAGCGCCAAGAAGATTGTAGACCGCAAGGAACCCGTTATCTGGGACATTTTGGAACACGTGATGAAGGGGCATCCGGTGCTGTTGAACCGTGCCCCGACACTTCACCGTCTGGGTATCCAGGCATTCCAGCCTAAAATGATTGAAGGTAAGGCAATCCAGCTGCACCCGTTGGCATGTACGGCGTTCAATGCCGACTTCGACGGTGACCAGATGGCCGTGCACTTGCCGTTGAGCAACGAAGCGATTCTGGAAGCACAGATGCTAATGCTCCAGTCACACAATATATTGAACCCTGCCAACGGTGCTCCTATCACTGTGCCTGCTCAGGATATGGTACTTGGTCTGTACTATATTACGAAGCTGCGCAAGGGTGCCAAGGGTGAAGGCCTGACATTCTACGGTCCTGAGGAAGCGCTGATTGCCTACAATGAAGGTAAGTGCGACATCCATGCTCCGGTAAGCGTAATAGTGAAAGACGTTGACGAGAATGGTAACATTGTGGACAAGATGATGCACGATACCTCCGTGGGCCGTGTCATTGTCAACGAAATTGTTCCGGCAGAAGCAGGATATATCAATACGATTATCTCCAAGAAGTCACTCCGAGACATCATCAGTCACGTAATCAAGGTGTGTGGTGTTGCCAAGGCAGCCGACTTCCTCGACGGAATCAAGAACCTCGGTTATTACATGGCCTTCAAGGGTGGTTTGTCGTTCAACTTGGGCGATATCATTATCCCGGAAGAGAAGGAAGCATTAGTACAGAAAGGTTATGATGAAGTAGAGCAGGTAATCAATAACTATAACATGGGTTTCATCACGAACAACGAGCGTTACAACCAGGTAATCGATATCTGGACGCACGTGAACTCTGAGTTGTCCAACATCCTGATGAAAACCATTTCAAGCGACGACCAGGGTTTCAACTCTGTATACATGATGCTGGATTCCGGTGCCCGTGGTTCTAAGGAACAGATTCGTCAGCTCTCCGGTATGCGTGGTTTGATGGCGAAGCCCCAGAAAGCAGGTGCCGAAGGCGGTCAGATTATCGAAAACCCGATTCTTTCTAACTTTAAGGAAGGTCTGTCCGTGTTGGAGTACTTTATCTCTACCCACGGTGCCCGTAAGGGTCTTGCCGATACCGCTTTGAAGACGGCCGATGCCGGATACCTGACCCGTCGTCTGGTTGACGTATCGCATGATGTGATTATTAATGAAGAAGACTGCGGCACGCTCCGCGGATTGGTTTGTACGGCACTGAAGAACAATGATGAAACCATTGCCACTCTGTATGAACGTATCCTGGGTCGTGTATCCGTACATGATATTGTTCATCCTACAACTGGCGAACTGATTGTGGCCGGCGGTGAGGAAATTACCGAGGACATTGCACAACGCATTGAAGACTCTCCAATCGAGAGCGTTGAAATCCGTTCTGTATTGACCTGCGAATCCAAGAAAGGTGTTTGTGCCAAGTGTTACGGACGTAACCTGGCTTCCAGCCGTATGGTTCAGAAGGGCGAGGCAGTCGGCGTAATCGCTGCACAGTCTATCGGTGAGCCGGGTACACAGTTGACACTGCGTACATTCCATGCCGGTGGTACGGCAGCCAATATTGCTGCCAACGCAAGCATCGTGGCCAAGAATCCTGCCCGTCTGGAATTCGAAGAACTCCGTACGGTAGACGTTATCGACGAAGCAGGCGAACCGGCAAAGGTAGTGGTAGGCCGTTTGGCCGAAGTGCGTTTTGTGGATGTCAACACGGGTATTGTGCTTTCCACTCATAATGTACCCTACGGTTCTACGCTCTATGCAGCCGATGGTGAAATGGTAGAGAAAGGCAAGATGATTGCCCGTTGGGACCCGTTCAACGCGGTTATCATTACCGAAGCTACCGGTAAGATTGAATTTGAAGGCGTTATTGAAAACGTGACTTATAAGGTAGAGTCTGATGAATCTACCGGTTTGCGCGAAATCATCATCATTGAGTCTAAGGATAAGACGAAGGTGCCTACCGCACACATCATGACAGAAGACGGCGAACTGATCCGTACATACAACTTGCCAGTAGGTGGCCACGTAGTGGTTGAAGACGGTCAGAAGGTAAAGGCCGGTGAAGTTATCGTGAAGATTCCGCGTGCCGTAGGTAAAGCGGGTGATATCACGGGTGGTCTTCCCCGTGTCACTGAGTTGTTCGAGGCACGTAACCCGTCTAATCCCGCTGTGGTTTCAGAAATCGACGGTGAGGTTACCATGGGTAAGGTGAAACGCGGTAATCGCGAAATCATCGTTACTTCCAAGACCGGTGAAGTGAAGAAGTACCTCGTACCGTTGTCCAAGCAGATTCTGGTTCAGGAGAACGACTATGTACGCGCCGGTACTCCGTTGTCTGACGGTGCTATCACACCTGCGGACATCCTGGCTATCAAAGGTCCTACGGCCGTGCAGGAATATATTGTGAACGAGGTTCAGGACGTTTACCGTCTGCAGGGTGTGAAGATTAATGATAAGCACTTTGAAATCATCGTTCGTCAGATGATGCGCAAGGTGGAAATCGACGAGCCAGGTGATACCCGCTTCCTGGAACAGCAAGTTGTTGACAAGATGGAATTCATGGAAGAGAACGACCGTATCTGGGGAAAGAAGGTGGTAGTGGATGCTGGAGATTCCCAGAGTCTGCAGGCTGGCCAGATTGTGACGGCTCGCAAGCTGCGTGACGAGAACTCCATGTTGAAACGCCGCGACTTGAAACCCGTGGAAGTGCGCGACGCTGTACCTGCGACTTCTACTCAGATTCTTCAAGGTATCACCCGTGCTGCATTGCAGACTTCAAGCTTCATGTCGGCTGCTTCCTTCCAGGAAACGACGAAGGTACTGAACGAGGCTGCCATCAACGGAAAGGTGGACCGTCTGGAAGGTATGAAGGAGAACGTAATTTGCGGTCACCTGATTCCTGCCGGTACCGGACAACGCGAGTTCGAGAAGATTATCGTTGGCTCCAAAGAAGAGTACGACCGTATGCTTGCCAACAAGAAGACGGTACTTGATTATGCTGTAGACGAGAAAGTAGAGGGATAGCCTTACAACGTCAATATAATTCTATTAAATAGAGAGGGAATATCCTATAAGAAGGAGTATTCCCTCTCTGTTTTGTCTTTGCCTCTTCCTTCTGTACTGCAATGCTTCTGTATGTTTGTTACAGTGCTACTGCAAAACGGTTGCAGTGGCTTGCTCCTTTTTCAGAACGGATTATTATGTGTCTTTTTGAACTTAAATGTATATCATCCGAAAAAAAAGAGTACTTTTGGTCTATCTTTTAAGAACATTTTAAAAACAATTGTGCAACATGGAAAATCAAGAAAACAACAACGGTCAACTCCAGATAGAATTGAAGGAAGAAGTGGCGCAAGGTACATATGCCAATTTGGCTATTATAACTCATTCCAGTTCGGAATTTATTCTCGACTTTATCCGCGTGATGCCTGGAATGCCAAAGGCTGGCGTGCAATCGCGCATAGTTTTGGCACCCGAACATGCCAAGCGTTTGCTGCGTGCACTCGAAGAGAATATTGGGAAATATGAACGCGCTTTCGGACTGATTCGCATGCCGGACGAACAAACATTTCCGCCTCTTCCCAACATCAAGGGTGAAGCGTAAAATCAAAAAAAAACTTGTAGTGCATTGATTATTCAAAACTTATTAGTATCTTTGCAGCCCAAAAGTGTATAGTTTTGAATTAATATAAACAATAATATATAACTAAAAACAATTAAAATGCCTACAATTCAGCAATTAGTAAGAAAAGGACGCGAAGTGCTGGTGGAGAAATCAAAGTCTCCAGCCTTGGACTCTTGTCCTCAAAGACGTGGCGTTTGCGTGAGAGTGTATACAACCACTCCGAAGAAGCCGAATTCAGCTATGCGTAAAGTAGCTCGTGTACGTTTGACCAATGGTAAAGAGGTGAACTCTTATATTCCGGGAGAAGGTCACAACTTGCAGGAACACTCTATCGTGTTGGTACGTGGTGGTCGTGTAAAAGACCTTCCGGGTGTGCGTTATCACATCGTACGTGGTACTTTGGATACTGCAGGTGTTGCAGGTCGTACACAAAGACGTTCCAAATACGGCGCAAAACGTCCGAAACCGGGTCAAGCAGCTCCTGCTAAGAAGAAATAATCTGGTGGCCTGATTCCCAAAATAGGAAAATTTAAAGTAATAACTTACGTTTTAGTTTGTTGGAAATGCTAAAGGTTGAGTAAATTCTCCGGAGGGAGAGTTGAAGAAGACAGAAGTAAACAACCAAGAACGAAAAACATTATTCTTTCAGACAAATGAGAAAAGCAAAACCAAAAAAACGCGTTATCCTTCCGGATCCCGTGTTCAATGATGTAAAAGTTTCCAAGTTCGTGAATCACTTGATGTACGATGGAAAGAAGAATACTTCTTATGAAATCTTCTATGCTGCGTTGGAAACAGTGAAGAACAAAATGCAGAACGAAGAGAAATCCGCTCTTGAAATTTGGAAAAAAGCTCTGGATAATGTGACTCCTCAGGTGGAAGTTAAGTCTCGCCGTGTGGGTGGTGCTACTTTCCAGGTTCCTACAGAAATCCGTGCTGACCGTAAGGAATCAATTTCCATGAAGAACTTGATTATCTTTGCACGTAAGCGTGGCGGTAAATCAATGGCTGATAAGCTGGCTGCCGAAATCATGGATGCTTTCAATGAACAGGGCGGTGCTTACAAACGTAAAGAAGATATGCATAGAATGGCAGAAGCTAACCGTGCATTTGCTCATTTCAGATTCTAATACTATAAGAGACTAACCAATTAGAAGATTAAAAAACTTAAAGTAAGGGAATTAGAAAATGGCAAAGCATGATTTACATTTGACACGTAATATCGGTATCATGGCCCACATCGATGCCGGAAAGACAACGACTTCTGAACGTATTTTGTTTTACACGGGTTTGACCCACAAAATCGGTGAGGTACACGATGGTGCCGCTACAATGGACTGGATGGAGCAAGAACAAGAACGTGGTATCACTATCACTTCTGCTGCTACTACCACTCGTTGGAAATATGCCGGTGATACTTATAAAATTAACTTGATTGACACTCCGGGGCACGTTGACTTTACCGCTGAGGTAGAACGCTCTTTGCGTATTCTTGATGGTGCCGTTGCTGCTTATTGTGCAGTAGGTGGTGTTGAACCGCAATCTGAGACAGTTTGGCGCCAGGCTGATAAATATAACGTACCGCGTATCGCTTACGTTAATAAGATGGACCGTTCGGGTGCTGACTTCTTTGAGGTAGTCCGCCAGATGAAGGACGTTTTGGGCGCTAATCCGTGTCCTATCGTCGTTCCTATCGGTGCTGAGGAATCTTTCAAAGGTTTGGTAGACCTTATCAAAATGAAAGCTATCTATTGGCATGATGAAACAATGGGTGCTGACTATACAGTAGAAGAAATTCCTGCAAATCTGGTAGATGAAGCTAACGAATGGAGAGATAAGATGCTCGAAAAAGTGGCTGAGTTTGACGATGCTTTGATGGAGAAATATTTCGATGATCCTTCTACCATTACAGAAGAAGAGGTTTTGAGAGCTCTCCGTAACGCAACAGTGCAAATGGCTGTCGTTCCGATGCTTTGCGGTTCTTCATTCAAGAACAAAGGTGTACAGACATTGCTCGATTACGTGTGTGCATTCTTGCCTTCTCCGCTGGATACAGAGAACGTTATCGGTACAAACCCCGAAACTGGTGCTGAAGAAGATCGTAAACCGAGCGAAGACGAAAAGACTTCTGCTTTGGCATTTAAGATTGCAACAGACCCGTATGTAGGTCGTTTGACTTTCTTCCGCGTTTATTCCGGTAAGATTGAGGCTGGTTCTTATATCTATAACTCTCGTTCTGGTAAGAAAGAACGCGTATCCCGTCTGTTCCAGATGCACTCAAACAAGCAGAATCCGGTAGAAGTTATCGGTGCTGGTGATATTGGTGCTGGCGTAGGTTTCAAGGATATACATACTGGTGATACATTGTGTGACGAAACTGCACCGATTGTATTGGAGTCTATGGACTTCCCGGAACCGGTAATTGGTATCGCAGTTGAACCTAAGACTCAGAAGGATATGGATAAACTGTCAAATGGCTTGGCTAAGCTGGCTGAAGAAGATCCGACGTTTACAGTTAAGACTGACGAACAGACTGGTCAGACAGTTATCTCTGGTATGGGTGAGCTTCACTTGGATATTATCATCGACCGTCTGAAACGTGAGTTCAAGGTTGAATGTAACCAAGGTAAGCCTCAAGTTAACTATAAGGAAGCTATCACTAAGACAGTCAACTTGCGTGAAGTTTACAAGAAGCAGTCCGGTGGTCGTGGTAAGTTCGCTGATATTATCGTGAACATCGGCCCGGTTGATGAAGACTTCAAGGAAGGCGGATTGCAATTCGTCGACGAAGTGAAGGGTGGTAACATTCCTAAGGAATTTATCCCGTCTGTACAGAAGGGCTTCACTACTGCCATGAAGAATGGTGTGTTGGCAGGTTATCCGTTGGATTCACTGAAAGTAACCTTGATTGACGGTTCTTTCCACCCGGTTGACTCTGACCAGTTGTCTTTCGAAATCTGTGCTATCCAGGCATATAAGAATGCTTGTGCTAAGGCAGGCCCGGTATTGATGGAGCCTATCATGAAGCTGGAAGTTGTTACTCCGGAAGAGAACATGGGTGACGTTATCGGTGACTTGAACAAGCGTCGTGGCCAGGTGGAAGGTATGGAATCCAGCCGTTCCGGTGCACGTATCGTGAAGGCAATGGTTCCGCTGGCAGAAATGTTCGGTTACGTAACAGCATTGCGTACCATCACTTCTGGTCGTGCAACCTCTTCAATGGTATACTCTCACCACGCCCAGGTTTCCAACTCTATTGCCAAGGCAGTATTGGAGGAAGTAAAAGGTCGTGCTGACTTAATCTAAAAAAAAACTTGAAGTCCCGTAGGCTAGCGAATGACTCTTAGCCTGCGGAACTTCATCTTATATAACTATTTAATAATTAAAGACAGTAATGAGTCAAAAAATTAGAATCAAACTGAAATCTTACGACCACAACTTGGTTGACAAGTCAGCTGAGAAGATTGTAAGAACGGTGAAGACAACGGGCGCCATCGTTAGCGGTCCGATTCCTCTTCCTACGCACAAGCGTATCTTTACCGTGAACCGTTCGACTTTCGTTAACAAGAAGTCGCGTGAACAATTCGAACTCTCTTCTTACAAGAGACTGATTGACATCTATAGCTCAACAGCTAAGACAGTAGATGCTCTGATGAAGTTGGAGTTGCCGAGTGGTGTGGAAGTAGAAATCAAAGTGTAAGTATTAAAAATTAAGTGAAATGCCAGGATTATTAGGAAAAAAAATCGGAATGACATCCGTTTTCAGTGCCGAGGGTAAGAATGTACCATGCACTGTTATCGAAGCAGGTCCTTGTGTTGTTACTCAAGTGAAAACTGTAGAAAAGGACGGTTATGAAGCTGTTCAGCTGGGCTTCCAGGACAAGAAGGAGAAGCACACTACAAAGCCTTTGATGGGCCACTTTAAGAAAGCTGGAGTAACTCCCAAGAAACACTTGGCTGAGTTCAAAGAATTTGAAACAGAGTTGAATCTGGGTGACACTGTTACCGTAGAACTGTTCAATGACGCAACTTTTGTTGACGTTGTAGGTACTTCTAAGGGTAAAGGTTTCCAGGGTGTAGTAAAACGCCATGGTTTTGGTGGTGTAGGCCAGACTACTCACGGTCAGCACAACCGCGCTCGTAAGCCGGGTTCTATCGGTGCTTGTTCTTACCCTGCAAAAGTATTCAAAGGAATGCGCATGGGCGGACAGCTTGGTGGCGACAGAGTAACTGTTCAAAACCTGCAGGTATTAAAGGTAATCGCGGAGCACAATCTTCTTTTGATTAAGGGATCTGTTCCTGGTTGCAAAGGTTCAATCGTAATAATTGAGAAATAATGGAAGTTAACGTATATAACATTAAAGGTGAAGACACTGGGAGAAAGATTACGTTAAACGAGTCTATCTTCGGAATTGAGCCCAACGACCACGCTATCTACTTGGATGTTAAACAGTTTATGGCTAACCAGCGTCAGGGTACACACAAGTCAAAGGAAAGAAGCGAAATCAGTGGTTCTACTCGTAAAATCGGTCGCCAGAAAGGTGGTGGTGGTGCACGTCGTGGTGACATGAACTCACCGGTACTTGTTGGTGGTGGACGCGTATTCGGTCCGAAACCGAGAGATTACTACTTCAAATTAAACAAAAAAGTAAAGGCTCTGGCTCGTAAGTCAGCTTTGTCATACAAGGCTCAGAACAACGCAGTTGTAGTAGTAGAAGACTTCTCTTTTGAAGCTCCGAAGACTAAAGATTTTGTTGCAATGACAAAAAATCTTAAAGTTTCTGACAAAAAGCTGCTTGTGATTTTACCAGAAGCAAATAAAAACGTATATTTGTCGGCTCGTAATGTGAAGGGTGCTAATGTGCAGACTATCTCAGGGTTAAATACTTACAGAGTATTGGACGCTGGGGTCGTTGTGTTTGCTGAAAGTGCACTTTCTGCTATCGACAATATCTTAATGTAAAAAGGAGGCTTAAATAATGGGAATTATTATTAAACCGTTAGTGACAGAGAAGATGACTGCAATTACTGATAAGACGAATAATCGTTTCGGCTTTATCGTGCGTCCTGAAGCTAATAAACTGGAAATTAAGAAGGAAGTTGAAGCCCTTTACAACGTTACAGTAGTTGATGTGAATACAATGAAGTATGCCGGCAAAAACAAGAGCCGCTATACTCGTGCCGGTATCATCAACGGACGTACGAATGCGTTCAAGAAGGCTATCGTTACGTTGAAAGAAGGAGATACTATTGATTTTTATAGCAATATTTAATAAAAATGGCAGTACGTAAATTTAAGCCCACAACACCGGGGCAAAGACATAAAATTATTGGTACTTACGAAGAGATTACTGCACGGGTACCAGAAAAGTCTCTTGTATTTGGTAAGAAATCTTCAGGTGGTCGTAACAACGAAGGTAAGATGACTATGCGCTACATCGGTGGCGGTAGTAAGAAGATTATTCGTATCGTAGATTTCAAGAGAAATAAAGACGGTGTGCCTGCAGTGGTTAAAACAATTGAATACGATCCGAATCGTTCGGCTCGTATCGCTTTGTTGTTTTATGCAGATGGAGAAAAAAGATATATTATTGCTCCCAATGGATTGCAAGTTGGTACGACTTTGATGTCAGGTGAGACTGCCGCTCCGGAAATCGGAAACGCACTTCCGCTTCAGAATATTCCGGTCGGTACTGTAATTCACAACATCGAATTACGTCCGGGACAAGGCGCTGCCTTGGTTCGCTCGGCTGGTAACTTCGCTCAGTTGACTTCTAGAGAAGGTAAGTACTGCGTTATCAAGTTGCCTTCAGGTGAGGTTCGTCAGATCCTCAGTACTTGTAAGGCTACTATTGGTAGTGTAGGTAACTCAGATCATGGATTGGAAAGTTCAGGTAAAGCTGGACGTTCTCGTTGGTTAGGACGTCGTCCGCGTAACCGTGGTGTTGTTATGAACCCGGTTGATCACCCGATGGGTGGTGGTGAAGGACGTGCTTCAGGAGGACACCCGAGATCTCGTAAGGGATTGTACGCTAAGGGTCTTAAGACAAGAGCTCCGAAGAAACAATCGTCTAAGTATATTATTGAGAGAAGAAAGAAGTAATCTGATTAATTGAGTAAATTATGAGTCGTTCATTAAAAAAAGGTCCGTATATTAACGTTAAGCTTGAGAAGAAAGTGCTTGCCATGAATGAATCGGGCAAGAAAGTGGTAGTTAAGACCTGGGCCAGAGCTTCAATGATTTCGCCTGATTTCGTAGGCCATACTGTTGCAGTTCACAACGGAAATAAATTTATTCCTGTTTATGTTACCGAAAATATGGTAGGACACAAGTTGGGCGAATTTGCTCCAACTCGTACTTTCAGAGGACACGCTGGTAACAAGAAAAAATAAAACAGGATTTATCTGAAATAATAAAGTAATAATATAATGGGAGCAAGAAAAAAAATATCGGCTGAAAAAAGAAAAGAAGCCCTTAAGACCATGTATTTTGCGAAATTGCAAAATGTTCCTACTTCCCCCCGTAAAATGCGTCTCGTGGCTGATATGATTCGCGGGATGGAGGTGAACAGAGCACTCGGCGTTTTGAAGTTCTCTTCAAAAGAGGCTGCCGCAAGAGTGGAAAAGTTGCTGCGCTCTGCAATTGCTAACTGGGAGCAGAAAAACGAACGTAAAGCTGAAAGTGGCGAGCTGTTCGTAACCAAGATTTTTGTTGATGGTGGTGCTACACTCAAAAGAATGAGACCGGCTCCGCAGGGTAGAGGTTACAGAATTCGTAAACGTTCAAACCACGTAACGTTGTTCGTTGGTTCTAAAAGTAATAACGAAGATCAAAATTAAGGTAAATGGGACAAAAAGTTAATCCAATAAGCAACCGTTTAGGAATTATCAGAGGATGGGATTCCAATTGGTATGGTGGAAAGAATTACGGCGATTCTCTGCTGGAAGATAGCAAGATTCGTAAATATTTGAACGCTCGTCTGGCAAAGGCTAGTGTGTCAAGAATTGTAATTGAACGTACACTGAAACTCGTGACTATTACCGTTTGTACTGCACGTCCGGGTATCATTATCGGCAAAGGTGGCCAAGAAGTTGACAAGTTGAAAGAGGAGTTGAAGAAGGTTACTGATAAGGATATTCAGATTAATATCTTCGAAGTTAAGAGACCAGAGTTGGATGCTGTTATCGTGGCTAACAACATTGCCCGTCAGGTTGAAGGCAAAATAGCCTACCGTCGTGCCATCAAGATGGCTATTGCCAATACAATGCGTATGGGTGCGGAAGGTATCAAGATTCAGATTTCAGGACGTTTGAATGGTGCAGAAATGGCCCGTTCTGAAATGTATAAGGAAGGAAGAACTCCGTTGCACACTTTCAGAGCAGATATCGACTATTGTCATGCAGAAGCATTGACTAAGGTTGGTCTTCTCGGCATTAAAGTTTGGATTTGTAGAGGTGAAGTTTATGGTAAGAAGGAGTTGGCTCCGAACTTTACGCAAAGCAAGGAAAGTGGTCGTGGAAGCAATAGCGGAAACAATGGCGGAAAGAACTTCAAAAGAAAGAAAAATAATCGCTAACGAATTTGATTTTTAGGAATTATGTTACAACCGAAAAAAACAAAATTCAGAAGACAACAAAAAGGCCGTCAAAAGGGTAATGCCCAAAGAGGAAACCAGTTGGCTTTCGGATCTTTTGGTATTAAGGCCTTGGAAACGAAATGGATTACAGGCCGTCAGATTGAAGCTGCGCGTATTGCAGTGACAAGATATATGCAACGTCAAGGACAGATTTGGATTCGTATTTTCCCCGACAAACCTATCACCAGAAAGCCTGCTGATGTGCGTATGGGTAAGGGTAAGGGTGCGCCGGAAGGATTCGTAGCGCCTGTTACACCGGGTAGAATTATTATCGAAGCCGAAGGAGTATCTTATGAAATCGCTAAAGAAGCTTTGCGCTTGGCTGCACAGAAGCTTCCTATCACAACTAAGTTTGTGGTTAGACGTGATTATGATATTCAAAATCAAAATGCGTAAGAAGTATGAAAACAGCAGAAATTAAAGAGATGCCTACCAGTGACTTGGTAGAAAGAGTTGAAGCAGAAGTAGCTAATTACAACCAAGTGATTTTAAATCATTCTATTTCTCCTTTGGATAATCCTGCTCAGATCAAACAATTACGCAGGACTATTGCGCGTATGAAGACTGAATTACGCCAAAGAGAACTTAACAATAAATGATGAGCTTGATGGAAGCAAGAAATTTAAGAAAAGAAAGAACTGGGGTTGTGCTGAGCAACAAGATGGATAAGACCATTACAGTAGCAGCTAAGTTTAAGGAGAAACACCCCATATATGGTAAGTTCGTTAGCAAGACGAAGAAGTACCATGCTCATGATGAAAAGAATGAGTGCAATATCGGCGATACTGTACACATCATGGAAACTCGTCCTTTGAGCAAGACTAAGAGATGGAGATTGGTAGAAATAATTGAAAGAGCTAAGTAATTATGATACAAGTAGAATCCAGACTTACAGTATGTGATAATAGTGGGGCAAAAGAGGCTCTCTGTATCCGCGTTTTGGGTGGTACAGGTCGTCGCTATGCTTCAGTAGGGGACGTGATTGTCGTTTCTGTTAAGAGCGTTATCCCTTCAAGTGATATTAAAAAAGGTGCAGTGTCTAAAGCTTTGATCGTACGTACTAAGAAAGAAATCCGTCGTGCTGATGGCTCTTACATACGTTTTGATGATAATGCTTGCGTGTTGTTGAACAATGCAGGTGAAATTAGAGGTAGTCGTATTTTCGGTCCGGTAGCTCGTGAACTTCGTGCTACTAACATGAAAGTTGTGTCACTCGCTCCTGAAGTACTTTAATATTGTAAAAGATTTGAGTAATGAGTAAATTACATATTAAAAAAGGCGATACAGTTTATGTAAACTCCGGTGAAGACAAGGGTAAGACTGGTCGTGTATTGAAGGTTCTTGTTGATAAAAACCGCGCAATCGTTGAGGGTATCAACATGGTGTCTAAGAGCACAAAACCGAATGCTAAGAACCCGCAAGGTGGTATTGTGAAGCAAGAAGCTTCTATCCACTTGTCAAACTTGAACCCCGTTGATCCAAAGACTGGCAAAGCAACGCGTGTTGGTAGAAAAGTAAGTGCTGAAGGCACTTTAGTGCGTTATTCTAAAAAATCAGGAGAGGAGATTAAGTAATGAGTAATACTGCTAGCCTTAAGAAAGAATATGCAGAGCGTATTGCGCCTGCATTGAAATCACAGTTCCAGTATTCTTCTTCTATGCAGATACCCGTACTTAAGAAGATTGTTATCAATCAGGGTCTGGGTATGGCTGTTGCCGACAAGAAGATTATTGAAGTGGCAATTAATGAAATGACTACTATCACTGGCCAGAAAGCCGTGGCAACCATTTCTCGTAAGGATATTGCAAACTTTAAGTTGCGTAAGAAAATGCCGATTGGCGTTATGGTAACTCTGCGTCGTGAGAGAATGTACGAATTCCTTGAAAAGTTGGTTCGTGTAGCTCTGCCTCGTATCCGCGACTTCAAGGGTATTGAAAGTAAGTTCGATGGTAAGGGTAACTATACCCTTGGTATTCAGGAACAAATCATTTTCCCTGAAATTAATATCGATAGTATTACTAGAATTCTCGGAATGAATATTACCTTTGTAACCTCTGCGCAAACAGATGAAGAAGGGTATGCCTTGTTGAAAGAATTCGGTTTACCGTTTAAAAACGCTAAAAAAGATTGATAATATGGCAAAGGAATCAATGAAAGCACGCGAAGTAAAGCGTGCTAAATTAGTAGCCAGATATGCCGAGAAAAGAGCTGCGTTGAAGCAAATCGTTAGAACCGGTGATCCTGCTGAAGCTTTTGAAGCTGCACAGAAATTGCAGGATTTGCCTAAAAATTCTAACCCGATTCGCATGCACAACCGTTGCAAGCTGACAGGTCGTCCCAAAGGATATATCCGTCAGTTTGGCATCTCCAGAATCCAGTTCCGTGAGATGGCTTCTAACGGTCTTATTCCCGGTGTAAAGAAAGCAAGCTGGTAATTATTGTTTTTAAATATTGTCAGGGTAGGCCTGATTAATTTAATTTATTTTTTATATGACTGATCCAATAGCAGATTATTTGACGAGGTTGCGGAACGCTATTCAAGCGAAGCACAGAGTTGTGGAAGTTCCGGCTTCTAATTTGAAAAAAGAAATCACTAAGATTCTTTTTGAAAAGGGCTACATTCTTAATTATAAGTTTGTAGAAGATGGTCCTCAAGGTACAATCAAAGTTGCCTTGAAGTATGATCCGGTAAACAAGGTTAACGCAATCAAGAAGCTGGAGAGAATCTCTTCTCCGGGTTTGCGTCAATATACCGGTTATAAAGACATGCCGCGTGTTATTAATGGTTTGGGTATTGCTATAATATCTACTTCCAAGGGTGTAATGACCAACAAAGAAGCCGCTGAACTGAAGATTGGTGGTGAAGTTTTGTGTTATGTATATTAATAGGAGGAATTAGCAATGTCAAGAATAGGAAAATTACCCATTAGTATTCCCGCTGGAGTAACAGTTACTCTGAAAGATGACGTGGTTACCGTTAAGGGACCCAAAGGCGAAATGAGCCAATATGTAAATCCTGCTATCAATGTTACCATCGAAGACGGTCATGTTGTTTTGGCTGAGAATGAAAATGCAATGCTGGATAACCCCAAGCAAAAGCATGCATTCCATGGATTATACCGTTCATTGGTGCACAACATGGTTGTTGGTGTATCAGAAGGATATAAGAAAGAATTGGAACTTGTCGGTGTAGGTTACCGTGCCTCTAACCAGGGAAATATCATTGAACTGGCTTTAGGTTATACTCACAGTATCTTTATACAGTTGCCTCCTGAAGTTAAAGTTGAGACTAAGTCTGAAAGAAACAAGAATCCTTTGATTATATTGGAATCTTGCGACAAGCAGTTACTTGGTCAAGTTTGCTCTAAAATACGTTCTTTCCGTAAGCCTGAACCGTATAAGGGTAAGGGTATTAAGTTTGTTGGCGAAGAAATTCGTAGAAAGTCTGGTAAATCAGCTGGTGCTAAATAATCATTTAAATTGATATTATTATGACAACAAAAATAGAAAGACGAATTAAGATCAAATATAGAGTACGCAATAAAATTTCAGGTACTACTGAATGCCCGCGTATGAGTGTATTTAGAAGTAACAAGCAAATCTATGTTCAGATTATCGATGACTTGTCCGGTAAGACATTGGCTGCCGCTTCTTCGTTGGGTATGACTGAAAAAATGCCTAAGAAGGAACAAGCTGCTAAAGTAGGTGAACTGATTGCGAAAAAAGCTCAGGAAGCAGGTATTACTACTGTTGTTTTCGACCGTAATGGTTACTTGTATCATGGGAGAGTAAAAGAGGTGGCTGATGCTGCCCGTAACGGTGGACTTAAATTTTAATCATTATGGCAGGACTTAATAATAGAGTTAAGATTACAAACGATATAGAGCTGAAAGACAGATTGGTTGCTATTAATCGTGTAACCAAAGTAACCAAAGGTGGTAGAACTTTTAGTTTCTCTGCTATTGTGGTAGTAGGAAACGAAGAAGGCATCATCGGTTGGGGCCTTGGTAAAGCTGGTGAAGTAACCGCTGCTATTGCCAAAGGTGTTGAATCTGCAAAGAAAAACCTGACAAGAGTGCCTGTACTGAAAGGTACAGTTCCTCACGAACAGTCTGCAAAGTTCGGTGGCGCTGAAGTATTTATTAAACCGGCTTCTCACGGTACTGGTGTTGTTGCTGGCGGTGCAATGCGTGCCGTATTGGAAAGTGTTGGTGTAACAGACGTTTTGGCTAAGTCAAAAGGTTCTTCCAACCCGCACAACTTGGTAAAGGCTACTATCTTGGCATTGAGTGAAATGCGCGATGCTCGTATGGTTGCCCAGAACAGAGGAGTTAGTATGGAAAAAGTATTTAGAGGATAAGGAGGAAGAATATGTCGACTATAAAGATTAAACAAGTTAAAAGTAGAATTGGTGCTCCTGCTGATCAGAAGAGAACTCTCGATGCACTGGGACTTCATAAGTTGAATCGTGTGGTTGAACACGAATGCACTCCTTCAATTCTTGGAATGGTGGATAAGGTTAAACACTTGGTTACCATTGTTAAGTAATTATTTGTTGAATATAAAACGAATTACAATATGAACTTAAGTAATTTAAAACCTGCAGAGGGATCTACTAAAACAAGAAAGAGAATTGGACGTGGTCCGGGTTCTGGCTTGGGAGGTACTTCTACTAGAGGTCATAAAGGAGCTAAATCAAGATCTGGATACTCTAAGAAAATCGGTTTTGAAGGTGGTCAGATGCCTCTTCAACGTCGTGTACCTAAGTTTGGCTTTAAAAATATCAATCGTGTAGAGTATAAGGCTATCAACTTGGATACAATTCAGAAATTGGCTGAAGCAAAGAACTTGCAGACTGTAGGTATCAGTGACTTCATTGCTGCTGGTTTCATTTCTGCAAGCCAGTTGGTAAAAGTATTAGGTAACGGAACTTTGACTGCTAAGTTGGATGTACAAGCACATGCATTTTCTAAGACTGCTGTTGCTGCCATCGAAGCTGCTGGTGGACAAGTAGTAAAACTCTAATTCAATGAGAAAAGCTATTGAAACATTAAAGAATATATGGAAAATTGAGGATCTGAGACAACGGATCCTCATTACCATATTGTTTGTGGCAATCTACCGTTTTGGTTCGTATGTCGTTTTGCCGGGTATCAATCCGTCAATGCTGACACAATTGCATCAACAGACAAGCGAAGGTCTTTTAGCCTTGTTAAATATGTTTTCCGGAGGAGCATTTTCCAATGCCTCTATTTTTGCATTGGGTATCATGCCGTACATCTCTGCCTCCATTGTGATTCAGTTGCTGGGTATTGCGGTTCCGTATTTCCAGAAATTGCAGCGCGAAGGTGAGAGTGGTAGAAGAAAAATGAATCAATATACTCGTTATCTGACGATTCTTATTCTTTTGGTTCAGGCTCCTTCTTATTTGCTCAATCTTAAGATGCAGGCTGGTCCTTCTTTAAATGCTTCATTAGATTGGACTCTGTTTATGTTTACTTCTACCATTATTTTAGCGGCTGGAAGTATGTTTATTTTGTGGCTTGGTGAGAGAATTACGGATAAGGGTATCGGTAATGGTATTTCGCTGATTATCATGATTGGTATCATCGCCCGTCTGCCACAGTCCTTATTCCAGGAATTGATTTCCCGTATGACGGACAAGACTGGTGGTCTGGTAATGTTCTTGATTGAGCTTGTTGTTCTGCTGGTTGTTATTGCATTCGCTATTCTTTTGGTGCAGGGAACTAGAAAGATTCCTGTACAATATGCGAAGAAGATCGTGGGTAACAAGCAATATGGCGGTGCTAGACAGTATATTCCTTTGAAGGTGAATGCTGCTAACGTGATGCCTATCATTTTTGCTCAGGCTATCATGTTTATTCCTATCACTCTTGTTGGGTTCTCAAATGTAAATGATGCAAGTGGTTTCGTACGTGCATTGACTGATCATACAAGCTTTTGGTATAATTTGATTTTTGCAGTGTTGATTATATTGTTTACGTATTTCTATACTGCAATTACTATTAACCCGACTCAGATGGCTGAAGATATGAAGAGAAACAATGGTTTTATTCCGGGTATCAAGCCAGGAAAGCAAACTGCTGAGTATATTGACGTGATTATGTCGCGTATTACTTTGCCTGGTTCTTTCTTCTTGGCCTTGGTTGCCATTATGCCTGCGTTTGCCGGTATATTCGGTGTGAAAGCTGAGTTTGCTCAATTCTTTGGCGGTACATCTTTGTTAATCCTTGTGGGTGTGGTGCTTGATACTCTCCAGCAGGTAGAAAGTCATTTGTTGATGAGACACTATGACGGTTTGCTGAAATCCGGACGTATTAAAGGCCGCAGTGGTAATGTAGCTGCATATTAATCTTTTTTGAAGAATGATATTTCTTAAAACAGAAGATGAAATAGAGCTGCTCCGCAAGAGTAATTTGCTTGTTGGAAAGACGTTGGCTGAGATAGCTAAGGTTATAAAGCCCGGAGTGACAACAAAAGAGCTGGATAGGGTGGCGGAAGAGTTCATCAGAGACAATGGTGCTGTTCCAACCTTTAAAGGTTTTCCTAATCAATATGGCGATCCGTTTCCAGCTTCTATTTGCACATCTGTAAATGACCAGGTGGTACATGGTATTCCGGGAGATGATGTGGTACTGAAAGATGGTGATATCGTGTCTGTTGATTGTGGTACTTACATGAATGGCTTTTGTGGCGACTCAGCCTATACGTTTTGTGTAGGTGAAGTTGACGAAGAAGTCCGCAAATTACTGAAGGTTACTAAAGAAGCATTGTACATAGGGATACAGAATGCCGTTCACGGCAAGCGGTTGGGTGATATCGGTTATGCGATACAGCAGCACTGCGAATCTAATTCTTATGGTGTGGTGCGTGAGTTTGTGGGTCACGGAATAGGCAAGGAAATGCATGAAGATCCTCAGGTTCCCAATTACGGAAAGCGTGGTTATGGGACAATGCTGAAGAAAGGCTTGTGCATTGCCATTGAACCGATGATAACTTTAGGTAACCGACAAATACTCATGGAGCGTGATGGCTGGACGGTGAGGACAAAAGACCGCAAGTGTGCAGCTCATTTTGAACATACGATAGCAGTCGGCACTGGTGAAGCTGATATATTGTCATCATTCGAGTTCATTGAAGAAGTATTAGGAGATAAAGCAATTTAAGAAATTAATATGGCAAAGCAATCTGCAATAGAACAAGATGGAGTTATAGTTGAAGCATTGTCTAATGCAATGTTTCGTGTTGAATTAGAAAACGGACATGAGATTACTGCACATATTTCCGGTAAGATGCGGATGCATTACATCAAAATCCTGCCAGGGGATAAAGTAAGAGTCGAAATGTCTCCTTACGATTTATCGAAAGGAAGAATTGTATTTAGATATAAATAAAATTAAGATATGAAAGTAAGAGCATCCTTAAAGAAACGTACGCCAGAGTGTAAGATCGTTAGACGTAATGGCCGTTTGTATGTTATTAACAAGAAAAATCCTAAGTATAAACAACGTCAAGGATAATATTATTATTTTTGCAAAAAAAATAATTTAGTATATGGCTATAAGAATAGTTGGTGTCGATTTGCCTCAAAACAAGAGAGGTGAAGTTGCGTTGACCTATGTATATGGTATAGGTCGTAGTAGTTCAGCAAAAATTTTGGATAAAGCAGGTGTTGACAGAGACCTGAAAGTAAAAGACTGGACGGATGATCAGGCTGCCAAGATTCGTGAGATCATTGGTGCAGAGTATAAGGTTGAAGGTGATCTTCGTTCTGAAGTTCAATTGAACATTAAGCGTTTAATGGATATCGGTTGCTATCGTGGTGTTCGTCATCGTATTGGTCTTCCAGTAAGAGGTCAGAGCACAAAGAACAATGCCCGTACTCGTAAGGGTAGAAAGAAAACCGTTGCTAATAAGAAAAAAGCTACTAAATAATAATTGTTGATATGGCAAAAAAAACAGTTGCAGCAAAAAAGAGAAATGTGAAGGTTGATGCTAATGGACAGTTGCATGTTCATTCATCTTTTAACAACATTATTGTTTCTCTGGCAAACAGCGAAGGTCAGATCATTTCTTGGTCTTCTGCCGGAAAGATGGGTTTTAGAGGTTCAAAGAAGAACACTCCCTACGCAGCACAGATGGCTGCTCAAGATTGTGCTAAGATAGCATACGATCTTGGCTTGAGAAAGGTAAAAGCATATGTGAAGGGCCCGGGTAACGGACGTGAGTCTGCTATTAGAACTATCCACGGTGCAGGTATCGAGGTTACTGAAATCATTGACGTAACTCCGCTTCCGCACAACGGTTGTCGTCCTCCGAAAAGACGTAGAGTTTAAAATTTACCTTTAATAGAAGTGAGACTTGATTTTGTTATTGGATTGTAAACTTTCTCTCTGCAATCGCGGCTGCAACAAACCCAAGTTCATGAATAAACAATTAAATATTTAAAAGAAATGGCTAGATATACTGGACCAAAATCAAGAATAGCCCGTAAATTCGGTGAAGGTATCTTTGGAGCAGATAAAGTATTGTCAAAGAAGAACTATCCTCCCGGACAGCACGGTAATTCCAGAAAGAGAAAGACTTCTGAATACGGTGTTCAACTTCGTGAGAAACAGAAAGCCAAATATACTTATGGCGTTTTGGAAAAACAATTCCGCAACTTGTTTGAGAAGGCTGAGACTGCTAAAGGTATTACTGGTGAAATCCTTCTCCAATTGTTGGAAGGTCGCCTTGACAATATCGTATTCCGTTTGGGTATTGCTCCTACTCGCGCAGCTGCTCGTCAGTTGGTGAGCCACAAGCACATTACTGTAGACGGTGAGGTTGTGAATATTCCTTCTTATGCAGTGAAACCGGGTCAGGTGATCGGTGTTCGTGAAAGATCCAAATCATTGGAAGTTATCGCTAATTCACTGGCTGGCTTTAACCATAGCAAATATCCTTGGTTGGAATGGGATGATAACTCTAAGGTAGGCAAATTGCTGCATGTACCTGAAAGAGCAGACATTCCTGAAAACATTAAAGAGCATTTGATCGTAGAATTGTATTCTAAATAATAATTAATTTCATGGCGATATTAGCATTTCAAAAACCTGATAAAGTATTAATGTTGGAAGCGGACTCTAGATTCGGAAAATTCGAATTTCGTCCGTTGGAGCCCGGTTTCGGTATTACCGTGGGTAATGCACTGCGCCGCATCCTGCTTTCTTCATTGGAAGGTTTTGCTATCACTACTATCAAGATAGACGGTGTTGAGCATGAATTTTCCAGTGTTCCGGGGGCAAAAGAGGATGTTACTAACATTATCTTGAATCTGAAACAAGTGAGATTCAAGCAAGTAGTTGAAGAATTCGAGAGTGAGAAAGTAAGTATTACAGTCGAGAATTCAAGTGAATTTAAAGCAGGTGACATAGGTAAGTATTTGACTGGATTTGAAGTGTTAAATCCTGAATTAGTTATTTGTCATTTAGATTCAAAGTCGACTATGCAGATAGATATTACGATCAACAAAGGTCGTGGTTATGTTCCTGCTGACGAAAACCGCGAATATTGCACCGATGTGAACGTAATTCCTATCGATTCTATTTATACTCCGATACGTAATGTGAAGTATCAGGTAGAGAACTTCCGTGTAGAGCAGAAGACCGACTACGAGAAACTGGTACTTGAGATTACTACCGACGGTTCCATTCATCCGAAAGAAGCCCTGAAAGAAGCTGCAAAGATTCTGATTTATCACTTCATGCTTTTCTCTGACGAGAAGATCACGCTGGAAACAAATGATGTTGACGGCAATGAAGAGTTTGATGAAGAAGTATTGCACATGCGTCAGTTGCTGAAGACCAAGCTCGTTGATATGGATCTCTCTGTACGTGCCCTCAACTGTCTGAAGGCTGCAGATGTAGAGACTCTTGGTGACTTGGTACAATTCAACAAGACGGATTTGCTGAAATTCAGAAACTTCGGAAAGAAATCGCTTACCGAGCTTGATGATTTGCTGGAAAGTCTGAATCTGTCGTTTGGAACTGATATTTCTAAATATAAATTAGATAAAGAATAAAAAATGAGACATAATAAGAAATTCAACCATTTGGGTCGTACTGCCTCTCATAGAAACGCTATGTTGGCTAATATGGCGTGTTCTTTGATTAAGCACAAAAGAATCACTACGACCGTTGCAAAGGCTAAAGCTTTGAAGAAGTTTGTTGAGCCTTTGATTACAAAGGCTAAAGACGATACGACTAATTCCCGTCGTGTTGTATTTAGCAATTTGCAAGACAAGTATGCTGTAACTGAATTGTTTAAAGAAATCTCTGTGAAGATTGCTGATCGTCCGGGTGGTTACACTCGTATTATCAAGACTGGTAACCGTTTGGGTGACAATGCTGAAATGTGCTTCATTGAACTCGTTGACTACAACGAAAACATGGCTAAGGAAAAGGTTGCCAAGAAGGCTACTCGTACCCGCCGTTCAAAGAAATCTGCTGCTACTGAAGCTACTCCTGCTGCAGAAACTGCTGCACCAGTTGCAGAAGCTCCTGCTGCTGAGGAAGCTAAAGCTGAATAATTCAACTATTCTTTTTATATATAGAAGCCGTTCCAATTTGTTTGGAGCGGCTTTTTATTTCCTATAAATCATCCAAGAAACATTAAAAGATGTGTGCATTAAACAAATTCCTGAAAGAAACTGTTATATTTGCACATAGATATGGCTAAATTCTTAAGATTCATAGGATTCATGGTGCTTGCATTGGCTTTATGGCAGACTGTAAGCGATACATTTGCCAATAAAGCGGCGAGTGGTGGGAATGTTGTGAGTGAGAATACTATTGCCGTACATGAGCAGACTGATGCCTATATTGCGATGCCTCAATTGCCTTATCTGCCGGATGCAGAGCTGGCGGGCATGGGTGGACAATTACATTCGCTGACGTACTCCCGTATACAGCGCATTTCTACCACGGAATATATATTTTCTTTAAAGGACTGGATTGACAAACTGGCCCAGCGAGCGGCTGTTTTGTCTCTGCATCGTGAGAAACTCTATGATGCCACTGCCTATTATCGTTGCCAGCCGGTGTGCGAATATTACATTTTCACACTAAGGCGTATTCTCATTTAGTGTTTTATTGAATCTTCCTTTTTCCCTTGTGTATGGTCAGACTATGTGTTTTTGCAGGGGAATACTGTATTTTCTATTTCTAATAAATTCATTAAAACATATTATAATTATGGCAACTCAAACTATTGACGCAACTCTTTTTGCGTCTTCACATCCCGATATTGTAAAGCGTACCAGTGTTTCAGGACTTATCTTTTCAGTAGCTATGCTGCTGGTCGGTGTTTTTATTTTTGCATCCATTTTTGAGATGAGTGATAAATCTTCCACTCTCAGCATGGCTTTGATGGTGCTGGGTACGGCATTCGTCTTGCTTGGCGTGTTCCGTCTGTTTTGGAAATCGAAGGAAGTGGTCTATTTGCCGACGGGCAGTGTGACCAAGGAACGCAGTGTTTTCTTCGATTTGAAATATTTGGGCAAACTTACAGATATGATTGAGAATGAACAGCTGAATGGCGAGACTGAAATAAAAAGTAGCGGCAGTGGAAATGTGCGCATGGATGTCATGATTTCGCAGGACAATAAATTTGCGGCTGTACAGTTGTATCAGTTTGTGCCTTACACGTATACTCCGGTAACTTCCGTACGCTACTATACGGGTAGCGATGCGGTTGCAGTGTCTACTTTCCTGGAGAAATGTAAAACAGCATAATCAGTCAAAGAGTTAGACTTGACTTTAACTGTGGTGGGGATTAGTCGGCAACGGCAATCCCCATTTTTTTCATCAGGAAGCAGGCGTTCATATTCTGGGCGATACCTGGGCGTAAGCGGTAGGAGAAGGTCAGTTCATTGTCTGTAATGTCTGCTTCGAAGCGATAGTTGCGGATGTCATCGGGGAAGAGGTCGATGAGTGTTCCCAGCAGCAGGTCGTGGGTGGCAATGATGCCATTGGCCTGCAAAGTCATGAATTGCTTGATAAGGGCAAAGGAGCCTTTCTGCTTGTCCATGGAGTTGGTACCTTTCAGAATTTCGTCGAGGATGATGAAAAGCTCCTCACCAGCCTGCAGCTTGTCTATGATGAGTTTCAGACGTTTGAGTTCGGCAAAGAAGTAGGACTCGTTGTCGTTCAGTGAATCCGAGGTACGCAGGCTAGTGATGAGCCGGGCCGGGCATATTTCCATTTGGCGGGCACAGACGGGGGCGCCGATGCAGGCAAGGAGGTAATTGATGCCCACCGTACGCAGATAGGTGCTTTTCCCTGCCATGTTGGCGCCGGTGACGATGATGAAAAACGGTCGTTTCACCATGTCGATGTCATTGCGGACACAGCGGTCACGGTTCATCAGCGGATGGCCCAGGGCTTCGGCACAGAGACGGAAGGAGGAAGGGGCATTGATGGGTGCTTCCGTTTCAGAATTGCTTTCTTCTTCTTTATTCAGGTTTCCTTTCCCCTTTCTTTCCGCTTGAACTATCTTTGGGTAAATATAGTCCGGGTGATTATAGGCAAATGTTGCCAGTGAGTTGAGCGCATCCATTTGTCCGATGGCATCGAGCCACCCGGGCAGTTCAGCGGCATATTGCTCTTTCCAGGCTTCAATGCGCATGATTTGACGCAGTTCCCAGAAGAAGAGGCCGTTCAGAATGACGTACATAAAGACATTGTTGCGTTGGTCGAGTTCATCCATGAGCTTGTTCAGCCTGCTGATGGAGTGGGAGGCTTTCCGTTTTTCTCCGCCAATCTGTTGTTTTATCTCTTTGAGCAGGGTGGCTTGTGCAGGCTGCTTTTCCATGAGGTGGAGCAGGGCGGCGTAGGTGGAGAGAATTTGCAGTTTTTTGCCATAGATGGCCTGCATCTTGGTGACTTTGCCAGTGAAGCCGAAGCCGGCGATGACGAAGCAGGTCCAGATGATGCCGTAGATACTTGCGGACAGAATTCCTGCCATGACGAGTGCGAGGCAGATGAGGTTGGCTCCCGTCACCAGTACCGGCAGGAGGCGCAGTAATTTCCGGCTCCGGAAGATGCTCGGACTTTCCGCCCATTGGCACAGTTCTGTTTCATCGGCGGCTTTTCCTTTGTACAGCAGGCCGAGGATACGGAAGCGCTGACGGAATTTCAGTTCCGGAGCCAGTTCACTGACGGCTTCTTGTCGGCGGATGATTTCTTCCTTTCTCTCGAGATGTTTCCCCAGCCAGTGGGCGAGGCGGTGTTTCCCGGGCTGTGTGCAGGTACGGTTGATGTACTGGAAAAGGGAATGCGGACCGAAAACATCCAAATCATAGGTGTAGAGATGGGTGGGGTCGATGTATGCTTCGCCGTCATCGAAAGAAGACGTATCGTAATCCAGAGCGGCGAGTTCCTGCTCGTTGATTTCCATCTTCTTTTCCAGATAGTCCTTGCGATGGAACAGCCGGTTGTGGTATTTCATTAAAAATAGGAACGGCAGTAGGGTGATGAGGGCAATGCAGGCCAGTATACCCCAGCTCTCGCTCCAGAAATAGATAATTCCTACTACTCCTGCCACAAACAGCAGCAGGCGCAGGCTGCCGATGCGGTAAATCTTCTGTTGTACTTTATTCAGTTCTTGTCTTGCCTCTTCTGCCGTGTTGCGGTAGACGGCGCTGATTTTATCTATCGTATTTATTTGCTCCATACATGTTAAGTTTAAGGCAAAGATATACATTTCCAATTGTTTTTTCCGCGATTTTTTGTCTACTTCCGATAAAAAATGTACCTTTCGCTCACTAAAACAAAGTTTCAGAAAAGAGGAGGTTGGGATATGAAGAAGAGTTGGTTGTTAGGCGTTCTGATGTTGCTGGCGGTTTTGCCGGTGGGGGCGCAACAGGTAATGTATTCCAATCTGAAAGAGTTGGTGGAGAACCGTGGCGATACGGTTACCACACTGAAGATTGAGAAGCGTACAAAGAACCAGATTTACCTCATGGGCGGTGCCGATTATCGTATTACGGTAGACGACAATCCCGGTCTTTGCCGTTATTTGAAGTCCCGTTGTTATGCTGTACGGGTAGATACCTCGCTTTATGTCAATTGCCGTAAGATGCGCTATAAGCGTTATCGCTTCGGGCAGTGGTATGCACCTGCCATGTGGCTCGGTGGAAAGGTTTACTTCTGTGCACAGCCTGTGGGACAAGCAGCCACCAGTACCATGACTCCCGATGATGCCACACGATTGGGCGGTGAAGTGGGAGACGCCATCAATGCTTCGGGACTGGTGCATGCCCGCGTCTATTACGAACTGAATCCCGAAACCGGAAAGTCCGAGTTCGTGGGACGTGAGCGAATGATGCAATTGCTTGCCGGATACCCGACACTGCACGCCGAATTCGAGAAAGAAACAAGCGAGTCGGCAAAGGTCATCGGCAAGTATCTGCGTGCACTCCGTCCATTAATCACTAACCATTAATCATTAATAAGATGATATTATTGCAAGACGTGCCCGATGGGTACGAATACTGCTTTGCGGGTAACGGAAAGTGCCCCAAAGCCTCTTCCTGCCTGCGGGCGATAGCGGCACAACTGTTGTCCGAGAGTGAAGCCCCCCAACCACAGTCCGTTCGTGCGGTGAATCCTTTTTATGTCGGCAGCTTGTCCGGGTCCTCCACTTGTGCCCGTTACCGCTCCAGCGAGCAGCTGCACTATGCCCGCGGTATGACACGCCTTTTCGACGAAGTGCCCGCCAAGCTGCTTTTCACCGTGCGCCATCGCGTGATGGGATGCTTCTCTTGCGAACGCTATTACTATCATTGCCGCAAGGGCGAGCGCCCTATCTCTCCCGAAGAACAGCAGCGGATAGCCCGGGTATTCAATGCGGTAGGCATAGGCACTAAGCCTAAGTTCGACCACTACGAGTATGCGGTAGCTTGGTGACCGGCTGCAAAGTCACTGCACACCTTTTGCAGCATCACTGCAAACCCGTTGCAGTCGCGCTGCAAAGCAGTTGCAGTATCACTGCAAATAGGTATGCAGTGATGCTGCAAACGGTATGCAGTGGCACTGCAAAATGCATGCACTCACTTTGCAGTGAGAAGTCGCTGTTGTTCACGTTGTTACAGTATGAATACAATGAGGCCTTATCTCCCTCTTTTCGGCCTGCTGTTTACAGATTGCAGAAGAAGGATACGAATACCGGTACACTCATATCAATTAATATTCCGTGGAATATAGCGATAGGAATCACGTCCTTTCCGGAATATTGGGTGATGGAGGGTAGAAGTACATCCATCGAATTGACACCTGCCGCCGATATAGGTGCCAGCTTGCCGAAATATTTCCGGATGAGCGGTGCACCCAGCAAAGCCATCATTTCACGGAAGATATTGGCAAGCAGGGCGATGGTGCCCAGCTCCGTGGCGAGTTGCAGGCCTATGGAAGGTTCCTTGAATTGCGTAATCAGAATGGAGGAAAGCGAATAATAAGCAAATCCGCTACCCACCGCCATGCAGTCGAACACACTCCATTGGCTCAACAGCAGACTGGCGAAGGCGGAGAACAACAGCGTTCCCACAATGGTGGCCATCGGCACCAAAAGCATTTTGGGCCGCAGGCTCTTGACCAGCTCCTTCAGTTTCTTGTTGCTCCCGATGCCGATGCCCACCTGGAACATCAATGCATAGAGCACATACATGGATAAGTCGTGCAGGTCGAACTGAAAATCATTGGCTACTCCCATCAGGCAGCCGGCACAGAAAAATGCAACAACCGTCAAACTTCCCTTCATCTCTTCTCTCCTTTCTTGAAAAATAGGTGAAACACCATCAGTGAGGCCAACATGCTGCCCGTAATGCTCAGTGAGGCCAGTACGGCGGCCTGCCACCCGAATCTTCCCAGGTTGTCAACAATCAGACGGTTGGAACCGATGGATACACCGAGTACAAAGAGTAGCAGTAAGATGGTGAGCGAGGCGCTTTTCTCCACTTTTTGCAACATTTGTACGTTACGCATCAGGTATCCGATACCGATTCCTATAAACATGATGGATATAATTGTAAACATAAGTTTTCTTCTTTTTTGGGTGAATACATAGGTTAGTCCGGTTTCTTCGAACGGAAACTCCATACACGGCATTTCCCCTTCCTTTTCTCGGTAAGGGAAGTGCAAAATAGTAAAATGTAAATTGCAGGGTAGTTAAATGAATCCGCTGAACCAATGTACGTGCACTATGAAATGGCCGCATAAGGTCTTGTTGCCCCATGCAGCATTGCGCGTATTGTATGTTGTAGTTAAGTACTGGTTCATATCGTTTTTGAATTTCGGTGCAAAGGTAATGCTAGTTTGAATAATTTCCAAATAAATATTCATAAATTGTTTTGCGAAAAAAAGACTCTTCAGTGCGTGGCCCCCCCCGTAAAAACATTATTTTTGCAAGAGAATAGAGGAAATACAAGAGCTCCTTTGTTTAGAAATATAGTTTTAAAAAGAGAAGAGATATGAAAAGATTGAGAGATTTAACTGCTGTTCTTGGCATGGTTGCTTTAACTGCTTGCAACAACGCCTCCATTGAAGGCTCCTGGGTGGAGCCGGTTCCGGGAATGCCCGGCATGCAGCAAGGTTTCGTTCTTGATGGGGACGGAAGCGCTTCTTCCATTAACATGGCCACCTTGAAATATGAGGCATGGAAAAAAGTAGGAAACCGGTTGTTGCTTTCAGGTACCAGCATCGGCAATCACCAGGATATTTCCTTCACGGATACGCTGACAATAGAAAAACTGACGCAGGACAGCCTGATTCTCAAAAGAAGAGAGTTGCTCTTGAAATATGCCAGGAACAATGAAGCACTGAATCAAGAAACAATACCTGCCGCGGTGCTTACCCCTGCCAAGAAACTTTTGTCGGTAAAAGGCGAGCTGGTCGTCGGCCATGAGGTGCGTTCCTTCAAGGCCGAAGGAGATTCTGCCGATTATTGGATTGTGGATGAGACCGGAGAACTCATGCAAAAATATGATGATATGACGAAAGGAGTTAAAAACGGAAAACCGGTATACGTAGAGTTGGAAGTAATCGATATGGGCAAAGCCGATGACGGATTTGCCGCCGATTATGAAGGTGTCTATCAGATAATGAAAATCAATAAAATGGCTTTAAAATAGAATTCCTCTTTGTTGGTTTCTGACTAAAAGATAAATAATCCCGGCATTCCATTGCGAATGTCGGGATTTATTTCTATATTGCGGCAAATATAACCCTTGTGGGCTGACACTTTGTAAATCCTTAATCTTTATAGGACATGGAGATAACCTTAAGTAAAACATTGCCTTCCTATCCTTCCTTTGTCGAGGGTATCCGGCGGGCACCCGACCGTGGCTACACCCTTACCCCTGCGCAGACGGCTACGGCATTGAAGAACGCTTTGCGCTACATCCCCAAAGAGCTGCACGAAACCCTCGCTCCGGAGTTCATGGAAGAACTGCGTACACGTGGACGTATCTATGGCTACCGCTACCGCCCGCAGGGCGACCTCAAAGCGAAACCCATCGACGAATACAAGGGGAACTGCATTGAAGGCAAGGCATTCCAGGTGATGATTGACAATAATCTTTGTTTCGACATCGCCCTTTATCCGTATGAATTAGTTACCTATGGTGAGACGGGACAGGTCTGCCAGAACTGGATGCAATACCGGCTCATCAAGCAGTACCTCGAAGTGTTGACGCGCGAACAGACACTGGTCATCGAAAGCGGACATCCGTTGGGGCTTTTCAAGTCCAAGCCCGAGGCGCCCCGTGTCATCATTACCAATGCGCTGATGGTGGGGCTCTATGATAATCAGAAGGACTGGCACACCGCTATGCAGATGGGCGTTGCCAACTACGGGCAGATGACTGCCGGCGGCTGGATGTACATCGGTCCGCAGGGCATCGTGCACGGCACGTTCAACACGTTGCTGAATGCAGGCCGTCTGAAACTGGGCATTCCGCAGGACGGCGATTTGCGCGGACGCTTGTTTGTTTCTTCCGGTCTGGGAGGCATGAGCGGTGCGCAGCCCAAAGCTGCCGAGATGGCAGGGGCGGCGGCAATCATTGCCGAGGTGGATGCTTCCCGCATCGAAACCCGCCATACCCAGGGCTGGGTGGGACACGTTACAGATTCTCTGGAAGAAGCCTTTTCGCTGGCTCGACAAGCTATGGACGAGTGTCGCCCGGTTTCTGTGGCCTATCACGGCAATGTCGTCGATTTGCTGGAATATGCGGTGCAGAAGCAGTTGCACATAGATTTACTTTCCGACCAGACTTCCTGCCATGCCATCTATGAGGGCGGTTACTGTCCTGCCGGACTGACGTTTGAGCAGCGTACCCATATGCTGCACGAGAATCCGTCGAAGTTCCGGTGTCTGGTGGATGCTTCCTTGGAGCGTCATTTCAAGGCTATAAAAAGGCTGGTGGAACACGGCGCGTACTTCTTCGATTATGGGAACTCCTTCATGAAAGCCGTCTACGATGCCGGCGTGAGCGAAATTGCTCGGGACGGAGATGATAAGAACGGCTTCATCTTTCCCAGCTATGTGGAAGACATAATGGGACCGGAACTGTTTGATTATGGTTATGGTCCGTTCCGCTGGGTGTGCCTCAGTGGAAAACATGAAGACTTGGTGAAGACCGACCGTGCGGCGATGGAATGTATCGACCCTACACGTCGCGGGCAAGATTTGGATAACTATAATTGGATTCGTGATGCGGAGAAAAACAACTTGGTGGTAGGCACGCAGGCTCGTATTCTTTATCAGGATGCCGTGGGACGTATGAATATAGCTTTGCGCTTCAATGAAATGGTGCGTAAGGGAGAGGTCGGCCCCATTATGTTGGGACGCGACCATCACGATGTCAGCGGTACAGACTCTCCATTCCGTGAAACATCCAATATCAAGGACGGCAGTAATGTCATGGCAGATATGGCGGTGCAGTGTTTTGCTGGAAACTGTGCGCGTGGCATGAGCTTGGTGGCCTTGCACAATGGAGGTGGCGTAGGTATCGGAAAAGCCATCAACGGCGGTTTCGGCATGGTGTGCGACGGTAGTGAGCGGGTAGACGAAATCCTGCGTTCCGCTATGTTGTGGGATGTGATGGGTGGTGTGGCCCGCCGTTCGTGGGCACGCAATCCGCATGCCATGGAGACGAGCGAGGAGTTTAACCGTACGCATGCAGACGGCTATCATATCACGATGCCGTATGTGGCTGATGAGAAGTTGGTGCAGAAAGTGGTGAAGGAGTAAGTAAAGTGATGATTTCATTTTTTAGACGCGGATAACGCGGATTTTTTCTTTCAAAAGAATCCCGACGTCTCTGTATTCCGATAAAAAGAATCCGCGTCATCTGCGTCTGAAAAATCAGAGTATATATATTTTTTTTTAAAGAGCATTATGAATAAGATTATGGAATGCGTCCCCAATTTCAGCGAAGGGCGCGATTTGCAGAAGATAGATAAGATAGTAGCTCCTTTTCGGGGCAAACAAGGTGTGAAACTGTTGGATTACAGTAACGATGAAGACCACAACCGCCTTGTGGTGACCGTAGTGGGCGAGCCGGAACCGCTTCGTGATGCTGTGCTCGAAGCTATCGGCGTGGCAGTAGAGCTGATAGACCTCAATCACCATCAGGGACAGCATCCTCGTATGGGTGCTGTAGATGTAGTACCTTTTATCCCCATCCGGAATGTGACGATGGAAGAAGCCGTTGCCCTCTCGAAAGAAGTGGGCAAGGAGGTTGCAAAACGTTACAATCTTCCCGTCTTCTTATATGAAAAGTCTGCTTCTGCCCCTCATCGGGAGAATTTGGCTGCTGTCCGTAAAGGGGAGTTCGAAGGTATGGCCGAGAAGATAAAGCAACCGGAATGGCATCCCGACTTCGGACTGGCCGAACGTCATCCCACCGCAGGCACAGTGGCTATCGGTGCCCGCATGCCTTTGGTGGCCTATAACATCAACCTCAATACCCCCAGTCTGGAGATAGCCCATGACATCGCTAAGAAAATCCGTTTCATCGGCGGAGGACTGCGTTATTGCAAGGCAATGGGAGTGGAGTTGAAGGACCGCGGCATCACGCAGGTATCCATCAACATGACGGACTATACCCGCACCGCCCTCTACCGTGCTTTCGAACTGGTGCGTGTGGAAGCCCGCCGCTACGGCGTCAGTATTGTGGGCAGTGAGATTATCGGTCTGGTGCCGATGGAGGCCTTGATAGATACAGCGTCCTACTATCTGGGATTGGAGAACTTCTCCATGGAGCAAGTCTTAGAAGCACGAATGTAACCGAATTAAATAGTACTAACTTAATTCCCCTCCCTACGGGGGAGGGGTTAGGAGAGAGGCTTTATGACAGAAAACCTTATTATATTCAATACCCGTGTAGTGACCCCCCTCGGCTTTTCTGCCCGTTGCGGCAAGGAGATGGAGCAACTGAGCATCATCGACAATGCTACGGTGGAAGTGACCGATGGCATCATCACCTACGTCGGACCTAACCGTGGAGAGGAGCGTGACGGCTATTATCAGCACTACTGGCATTACAATGCCCGCGGCAAGTGTCTGCTACCCGGCTTTGTGGACTCACACACACATTTTGTGTTTGGTGGCGAGCGTGCCGAGGAGTTCTCCTGGCGTTTGAAGGGAGAGAGTTACATGTCCATCATGGAACGTGGAGGAGGCATCGTGAGTACGGTGAAAGTTACCCGTGCATGTAATTTCATCCAGCTGCGCAGCAAGGCGGAGGGCTTTCTGAAGCAGATGAGTGCTATGGGAGTGACTACCGTAGAGGGAAAGAGCGGCTACGGTCTGGACAAGGAAACCGAGCTCCTGCAGCTTCGGGTGATGCGTAGCCTTAATAATGACGAGCACAAGCGTGTAGACGTTGTCTCCACTTTTCTCGGTGCACATGCTGTGCCTGCAGAATACAACGGACAGACGGACGAGTACGTGGACTACATTATCCGCGAAGTGATGCCCGTAGTGGTTCATAATAATTTGGCAGAGTTCTGCGATGTCTTCTGTGAGCAGGGCGTTTTCTCCATCGAGCAGTCCCGTCGCCTTTTGCTGGCAGCCAAGGAAATGGGACTTGCCTTGAAACTCCATGCCGACGAGATTGTACCATTAGGGGGTGCCGGACTGGCTGCTGAACTTTCTGCCGTCTCTGCCGACCATCTGCTGCATGCTTCGGATGCGGACATCCACGCCATGGCCGACAAGAGAGTTGTGGCGACCCTTCTTCCGCTGACAGCCTTTACTTTGAAAGAACCCTATGCTCGTGGACGCGAAATGATTGATGCCGGTTGTGCCGTGGCCCTTGCCACCGACCTCAATCCGGGCAGTTGTTTCTCCGGCTCCATCCCCCTGACATTTGCCTTGGCGTGCATTTATATGAAAATGAGTATTGAAGAGGCCATCACTGCCCTGACCTTGAACGGTGCCGCCGCCTTGAACCGCGCGGATAGCATCGGCAGCATCGAGGTGGGCAAGAAAGGAGACTTCGTAGTGCTCAATACGGATAATTATCACTTTCTACCTTATTATGTAGGTATGAATTGTGTCAATACCACCATAAAGGGGGGAGTGCTTTATCCTGTACTTTAAGAAGTGCTGATATCCCCTCTTAATCCTTAATCTTTAATATTTAATATCATGTTAGTTGATTTGACAGTAAAGGAATTTTTGAATAAAGTGGCGGGTAGCGATCCCGTCCCCGGTGGCGGTAGTATTGCCGCTTTGAACGGTGCTATTGCTTCTGCTCTTGCCGCTATGGTTGCTAACCTCACCATCGGTAAGAAAGGTTATGAACTTCACGAAGAGCTGATGCGCCATATCTCCGGAGTTGCCTTGCAGCAAAAGGAGGCTTTTGTAGCAGATATAGACCGCGACTCTGAAGCCTACGACAAGGTGTTTGCCTGCTTCAAGATGCCGAAAGCTACGGATGAGGAAAAGGCGGCGCGCAGCGCTGCCATCCAGGAGGCTACCAAGTTTGCCGCCCTTGTTCCCATGCAGGTGGCACGCAATGCGTATGAGCTGATGACGGTCATCATGGATGTAGCCCGCCTGGGCAACCGCAATGCCGTTACGGATGCTTGTGTGGCCATGATGTCTGCCCGTTCGGCTGTGCTGGGCGCACTGATGAATGTACGCATCAACCTGGGTTCGCTGAAGGACAAGGAGTTTGTGTCCAAGCTCCAAAGTGAAGCCGACGAATTGGAACGCCTGGCTTGTGCGAAAGAAAAGGAATTGTTGGACGAAATCAATCAAGAGCTGAAAGTATGAACAATGTCTATTATGTAGGTTCCGGTGAGTTGACCTTCGACCTCATCGAACGTATCATCAATGAAAACCTGAAACTGGAGCTGGCTCCGGAAGCCAAGCTGCGGATACAGAAGTGCCGCGATTATCTGGACAAGAAGATTGCGGAGTCGGAAGAACCCTTGTATGGCATTACTACCGGTTTCGGTTCGTTGTGCAGTAAGAGCATTTCGTCGGACGAGCTGGGCACCTTGCAGGAAAATCTCATCAAGAGCCATGCTTGCAGTGTGGGCGAGGAGATACGCCCGGTCATCATCAAACTGATGATGTTGCTCAAGGCGCATGCCCTCTCTTTGGGGCATAGCGGTGTGCAGGTCATCACCGTGCAGCGCATCCTAGATTTCTTCAATAACGACGTGATGCCTATCGTTTATGACCGTGGCTCACTGGGCGCCTCCGGCGACCTGGCTCCTCTGGCCAACCTCTTCTTGCCGCTTATCGGTGTGGGCGATGTCTATTATAAAGGAAAGAAGCGCGAGGCTATCAGTGTGCTCGATGAGTTCGGTTGGGAACCGGTGAAGCTGATGAGTAAAGAGGGATTGGCATTACTCAACGGTACCCAGTTTATGAGTGCCAACGGTGTCTTTGCCATTCTCAAAGCCTTTCGTCTCTCCAAGAAAGCCGACTTGATTGCCGCCCTTTCCCTGGAAGCTTTCGACGGACGTATCGATCCCTTCATGGACTGTATCCAGCAGATTCGTCCACACAAGGGACAGATAGAAACGGGTGCCAACTTCCGCAAGCTATTGGAAGGCAGCGAGCTGGTAGCCAGTCCCAAGCAGCATGTGCAAGACCCTTATTCGTTCCGTTGCATCCCTCAGGTGCATGGGGCAACGAAAGACGCCATCCGTTACGTGTCTTCCGTTCTGCTGACGGAAATCAATTCCGTGACTGACAATCCTACTATCTTCCCCGATGAGGACCGTATCATTTCAGGCGGTAACTTCCACGGCCAGCCGCTTGCCATCTCCTACGACTTTCTCGGCATCGCCCTGGCAGAACTGGGCAATATATCCGAGCGGCGCATCGCCCAGCTTATCATGGGGTTGCGCGGACTTCCGGAATTCCTTGTTGCCAATCCCGGTCTGAACTCCGGTTTCATGATTCCGCAATATGCCGCCGCATCTATGGTGAGCCAGAACAAGATGTACTGCTATGCCGCCAGCAGCGACTCCATCGTTTCCTCCAACGGGCAGGAAGACCATGTCAGCATGGGTGCCAATGCAGCTACTAAGCTTTATCGCATTATGGACAATCTGGAGCATATCCTTGCCATCGAACTGATGAATGCCGCTCAAGGCATCGACTTCCGCCGTCCGGCAAAGACTTCTCCCGTTCTGGAGCGTTTCCTGCACGAATATCGCAAGGAAGTCCCTTTTGTGAAGGAAGACATCGTGATGTATAAGGAAATCCATAAGACAGTCGCTTTCCTCAACCGGACAAAGTTTGATTATTAGGAACTTCCCAATAAATCTGCCAGAAACATAATAATTATTAATCTGTTAACAATAAGAAAGGAAACTTAATTGGCGAATTGAGTTTTCTTTCTATATTTGTCCCGTTTTATTCCGATAATGAATAAAAATAGTTTTAGTTTAGAAAGGGAAGAAAAATGGGCGAACACACGAAGCATTCAACATCACGGGTGGAACTGAGGGAACGTATCATTCTGGCCGCCGTAGAATTATTTACAACAAATGGAATAAAAAGTATCACGATGGATGAGATTGCCGCATCTTTGGGTATCTCTAAGCGCACTCTCTACGAAGTTTTTCCGGACAAGGAAACCTTGTTGGAAGAATGTATCCTGAAGTCCCAGAAGGATGGTGATATTTTTGTGAAAGGAGTAATAGAGACTTCCAGTAACGTATTGGAAGTTTTGTTGAGATGTTATCAGTGGAGCATAGAGCGTTTTCATGCCACGAACAAGAAGTTTTTTGAGGATATCAAGAAATATCCCAAGGCTTATCAGTTGATGAAGAACAATCGGAACCGGAGCTCGGAAGATACAGTGAACTTCTTCAAAGAGGGCGTGAAGCAAGGCATTTTTCGTGATGATGTGAATTTCGCCATTATCAATCTGCTCGTGCGCGACCAGCTCGATTTGCTGATGAATTCGGACATCTGCAATGAGTATTCTTTCCTTGAAGTGTACGAATCTATCATGTTCACTTTCTTGCGCGGTATCTCTACGGAGAAGGGTGCCCGTGTCCTGGAGGACTTTATCTGCGAATATCGCAAGAATCAGGTAAAGCCGGATGAAACGAAGGAGTAGTTTTAATAAATAATCTATTTTTGATTTATGAAGATGCAGAGATTTTGGGTAGGCAGAGCACTACTGTTGGCAGTTGCTGTGCTGTATGCCGGCGGCTATGTGCGCGCACAAGAGGCAAAGGATACCCTGACCCTGACCCTTGACCGTGCCTTGGAGATTGCTTTAAGCGACAATCCTACCATAAAGGTGGCGGAGGAAGAAATTGCTTTGAAGAAAGTGACTCACAAGGAGACCTGGCAGAACTTGCTTCCGCAGGCAAGCATTGACGGTACGTGGAATCATACCATCAGTGCGGCACAGATGAATCTTGGTGGACAGTCGTTCAAGATGGGTATGGACAATTCGAATACGGTAAGCGGGGTGCTGAATATCAGTTTGCCCATATTCGCCCCTAGCGTATATAAGGCCATGTCGATGACGAAGACAGACATTGAACTGGCTGTGGAAAAGTCACGGGCTTCTAAGCTGGACTTGGTGAACCAGGTAACTAAGGGTTACTATCAGCTGATGCTGACGCAAGACTCCTACGATGTGTTGCAGAAGAGCTATAAGCTGGCGGAAGACAACTACAACATTGTCAATGCCAAGTATCAGCAGGGTGCCGTCAGTGAGTTCGATAAAATCAGTGCCGAGGTGCAGATGCGCAGCATTAAGCCGAATGTGATTTCGGCGGGTAATGCCGTGACGTTGTCCAAGTTGCAGTTGAAGGTACTGATGGGGGTAACGGCCGATGTGGATATAGAGATTGCCGACAATCTCGGCAACTATGAGACGGAGCTGTTTGCCAATGAACTGAATCAGCCCGCTGCCAATCTGAACAATAATACGACGATGAAGCAGTTGGACTTGAACCGGAAGATGCTCAATCAGAACATCAAGTCACTCCGTGCCAACTTCATGCCTACTTTGGGTATGAACTATTCTTACCAGTACCAGTCACTCTACAACGAGGATTGGAACATCCTCGATTATAATTGGAGCGGAAGTTCCGCACTGATGTTTACGCTGAGTATTCCTTTGTATAAGGCAAGCAATTTCACCAAGCTCAAGTCCAACCGTATTCAGATACGTCAGTTGGAGCAGAACCGTCTGGACACAGAGCGAAAGCTGAACATGCAGATTACCAGCTATCAGAACAACATGGCTGCCAGTTCTGAGCAGGTTGTCAGCAACCGCGAGAATGTGATGCAGGCACAGAAAGCTGTGCAGATTGCCGGTAAACGCTATGAGGTAGGCAAAGGTACGGTGTTGGAGCTGAACACATCGCAAGTGCAGCTTACGGAGGCTGAACTGACTTACAATCAGTCCATCTATGATTATCTGGTAGCGAAGGCTGACCTTGACCAAGTGCTGGGAAAGGATTATATTGCAGAGAACGAAGAATGAAGAACTAAGAATGAAGAATAGAAATAAGAACAACGATATGAAAAAAGGTTTTCAATGGATGGCCCTGCTGGTTGTTGCCATGCTGGGGGCATGTAGCGGAGGTAGTGATAAAGCTGCTGCTGAGAAGGTGGACGAAAAGCCGAGGGTGAAACTGGCCGAGGTGTCGTCCCGTCCCGTGGAACAGATTCAGGAATACACCGCTACGGTGGAAGCCGAAGTAAAAAACAATATTGCTCCCTCTTCTCCGGTGCGTATAGACCGCATCTTTGTGGAGGTGGGCGACCGCGTGTCGAAAGGCCAGAAGCTGGTCAGCATGGATGCTGCCAATCTGAAGCAGATAAAATATCAGCTGGACAACCAGCAGATAGAGTTCAAGCGTATTGACGAGTTGTATAAGGTAGGCGGTGCCTCCAAATCGGAGTGGGATGCCGCCAAGATGAATCTCGACATCCGTGAGACTTCCTATAAGAATCTCTTGGAGAACACCTCGTTGCTCAGTCCCATTAACGGGGTGGTGACGGCACGCAATTACGATAACGGAGATATGTATAGCGGTGGAGAACCGGTACTGGTAGTGGAGCAAATCACTCCGGTAAAACTATACATCAACGTATCCGAAGGCTACTTTACCAAAGTGAAGAAGGGCGCTCCCGTATCCGTGAAAGTGGATGTCTATGGTGACGAGGAGTTCGAAGGCAAAATCAGCCTTGTTTATCCTACCATCGACCCGGCTACCCGTACTTTCCCGGTAGAGATACAGCTTGTCAACCGTGACCAGCGCGTACGTCCGGGAATGTTTGCCCGCGCCACGCTGAACTTCGGGACACAGGACCACGTGGTTGTTCCCGACCTGGCCATTGTGAAGCGTGCCGGTTCGGGCGACCGCTATGTCTATGTCTACAAGGACGGCAAGGTGTCTTATAATAAGGTGGAGCTTGGCCGTCGTATGGATACGGAGTATGAGTTGATTTCCGGTGTAGACAACAACTCTCAAGTTGTTATTGCCGGACAGTCTAAATTAGCCGATGGTGTGGAAGTCGAAGTAGAAAAATAATATGGTAATGTGATAATATGCTAATGTGCCGATGTAGCTACATTGCGCAGCCAATTAGCATATTAGCACATTGGCAAATTAAAGAATTAATCTTATGAGTTTATACGAAGGAGCGGTTAAGAAACCGATTATGACCTCGCTCTGCTTCCTGGCAGTGGCTATATTTGGTCTGTTCTCTCTGTCGAAATTGCCGGTAGACCTTTATCCGGACATCGAGACCAACACCATTATGGTGATGACGACCTATCAGGGTGCCAGTGCCTCGGACATCGAGAATAACGTGACCCGTCCGTTGGAAAACGTGCTGAATTCGGTCAGCAACTTGAAGCATATCACTTCCCGTTCGTCGGAGAATATTTCCGTGATTACGCTGGAGTTTGAGTATGGGTATGACATAGACGTGCTGACGAACGACGTGCGTGATAAACTGGACATGGTGAGCTCCATGCTGCCCGATGAGGTCGAAACTCCCATCATCTTCAAGTTCAGTACGGACATGATTCCTATCCTGCTGCTCTCCGTGCAGGCGGAGGAGAGCCAGCCGGCTCTTTACAAAATATTGGATGACAACGTGGCGAATCCCTTGGCGCGTGTGCCCGGTGTCGGTACGGTGTCCATTTCGGGTGCCCCCAAGCGTGAGGTCAATGTATATTGCGACCCCAATAAACTGGATGCCTACAACCTTTCTGTAGAAACTATCAGCTCTATTATCAGTGCCGAAAACCGGAATACGCCGGGCGGTACGTTTGATGTAGGTAGCAATACCTATTCGCTGCGTGTGGAAGGTGAGTTCAAGGATCCCAAAGAGATGGAGAACATCGTGGTAGGTACGCACAACGGTGCTTCCGTCTATCTGCGCGATGTGGCAAAAGTTGTGGACTCTGTGGAGGAACGTGCACAGAAGACGTATAGCAACGGTGTGCAGGGCGCTATGATTGTGGTGCAGAAACAATCGGGTGCCAATTCTGTAGCCATTTCGCAGAAGGTAATTGATATGTTGCCACAGTTGCAGAAGTCACTGCCGAGCGATGTGAAGCTGGGGATCATTGTCAATACTTCCGATAACATCTTGAATACGATAGACAGCTTGGAGGAAACCATTATGTACGCTATGCTGTTCGTTATCTTGGTGGTGTTCGTTTTTTTGGGGCGTTGGCGTGCCACGGTCATCATCTGTATCACCATACCGATGTCACTGGTTGCCTCGTTCATCTATCTGGGTATCATCGACGGCGGTTCACTGAATATCATCTCGCTCTCTTGTCTCTCTATTGCTATTGGTAACGTGGTGGACGACGCCATTGTGGTACTCGAGAATGTAACGACCCATATTGAACGGGGTTCCGAACCGAAGCAGGCAGCGATACATGCCACGAACGAGGTGGCCATCTCCGTAATTGCATCTACGCTGACTATGATTGCGGTATTCTTCCCATTGACGATGGTAAGTGGTATGTCCGGTGTGTTATTCCGTCAGTTGGGATGGATGATGTGTGTGATTATGACGGTTTCCACAGTTTCAGCCTTGTCATTCACCCCGATGATGTGTGCGCAGCTTCTGCGTTTGCAGAAAAAGCAGAGTAAGATGTTCCTTACGCTCTATACGCCGATTCAGCGTGCGCTGGACGGTCTTGACGTGTGGTATCAGAACCGGTTGAACTGGGCTGTGCGCCATCGTCTGACGGTTATGGCAGGCTGTGCCGCATTCTTTGTGGCAAGTCTGTTCTGTGCCAAGTACATCGGTACCGAGTTCTTCCCGGCAGCAGACAATAGCCGCATCGGTATCAACCTTCAGTTGCCCATCGGGGCCCGTGTGGAGCGTGCGGAAGCATTGGCTTCGGAACTGACAAACAAGTGGATGACGCGCTACGGAGATATGATGAAAGTTTGCAACTACACTGTGGGGCAGGCGGACTCTGACAATACGTTTGCTTCCATGCAGGACAACGGTAGTCATATCATTAGTTTCAATATCAGTCTGGTGAGTCCGGGAGACCGTGACGTGACACTGGAAACCGTTTGCGACGAAATGCGTGAGGACTTGAAGGGGTATCCCGAATTGGACAAGGCGCAGGTTATTCTGGGCGGTAGCACAGGCGGCATGAGCGCCCAGGCAAGTGCCGACTTTGAGGTTTATGGTTACGACTTCACCGCTACGGACAAAGTGTCAGCCGAACTGAAAGAGAAATTGTTGCAGGTGAAAGGTGTGAGTGAAGTGAACATCAGCCGTCAGGATTATCAGCCCGAATATCAGGTGGACTTTGACCGTGAGAAGCTGGCATTGCATGGCTTGAATCTTTCTACTGCCTCCAACTATCTGCGTAATCGTGTAAATGGTGCTTTGGCATCTTATTATCGCGAAGATGGTGACGAGTACGACATCCGTGTGCGTTACGCTCCCGAATTCCGTACAAAGATTGAAGATTTGGAGAACATCCTTATTTATACGCCTTCCGGTGAGGGTATCCGCGTGAAAGACCTCGGCAAAGTAGTCGAGCGTTCTGCTCCTCCTACCATCGAACGTAAAGACCGTGAGCGTATTGTTACTGTATCTGCGGTTATTTCGGGAGCACCTTTGGGCGATGTGGTGGCCGATGGTAATGCTATAATTGATAAGATGGACTTACCAAGTGGTGCTTCTATCCAGATTTCGGGTTCGTATGAGGACCAACAGGATTCATTCTCCGACTTGGGAACGCTGGCTGTATTGATTGTTATTCTCGTATTCATTGTGATGGCAGCTCAGTTTGAGTCTTTGAGCTATCCGTTCATCATCATGTTTTCCATTCCATTTGCATTCAGCGGTGTGTTGATGGCATTATTCTTTACGGGAACCAATTTGAATGTGATGTCGCTTTTGGGTGGAATCATGTTGATTGGTATTGTGGTGAAGAACGGTATCGTACTCATCGACTACATCACGCTTTGCCGCGAACGTGGTCAAGCGGTGCTTCACTCTGTAGTCACGGCAGGCCGCAGCCGTTTGCGTCCGGTATTGATGACTACGCTGACCACTATCCTCGGTATGGTGCCGATGGCTGTAGGGCAGGGTGAAGGTGCCGAGATGTGGCGTCCGTTGGGTGTTGCCGTAATTGGCGGTCTGACGGTATCTACCATTCTGACATTGATTCTTGTCCCCGTACTCTATTGCTCGTTTGCAGGTGTTGGTATCCGCCGCACGCGTAAGAAGATTAAGAAAGACCGTGAGCTGAATGATTATTACCAGTTGCATAAGGAGAAGATGACGAAACCACGTAAACAATGATTAATCATTATCCGTTAATCATTAAACATTAATCACTAAACATTATATAGCGTGAAATCAGTATTTATAACATTCGACCAAGCGTTCTTTGAACGTATCATGGCATTGCTTGACCGCCACAACTGCCGCGGCTTCAGCTATTGGCAGCAAGTACAGGGGCGTGGCAGTAAGACGGGGGAACCGCACTATGGCAGCCATGCCTGGCCCAGTATGTGTTCCGCCATCATCACTATCATAGATGAGGCTAAGGTGGCTCCGTTGCTCGAAGCGCTCCACCGGATGGACAAGGAGACCGAGCAACTCGGACTCCGTGCTTTTGTTTGGAATATCGAACAGACCATTTAATCGGGTCTGCTCTGTCTATAACCGTTATCCCCGGAGAAAAAATCTTGTTTCTTTGGGGATAATTCTTTTTTGTCCGGAGAGATTTTTTCAACCTATATCTATATCTTTGCGGGCACATTAGGTATGGAAAAGAATTCATTGAAATATACGGGTCTGTTGGCGTTTATCGTATGGGGTGCATTGTTGCTGATGCATCTGTTGCCAAGTATTACGATGGGTGGCCGTGTGCTGAGGCGTGTGGATATCTTGGGGGACGTGCGTCGTCCTTCCAAGCCGGTGAGTGAGCCGGACAGCCTGCTGCCTCCGCCCCCGAAGGTGAAGCCCGCCTTTGTGGACACCTGCCGTGCGGGCATGACGTGCATTGAAGATTACAGCGATTCTACCATGCGTGGCATGACGCGGTTCTATCAGGCGCTCGACGAGCTTGCCAAAGCACCCCGTCCGGTTCGTATCGCCTACTTCGGCGACTCCTTTATCGAAGCGGATATTCTGACAGCCGATTTGCGTGAGATGCTCCAGAAAAGATATGGCGGTTGCGGAGTAGGTTTTGTCACCATCACCTCCATGACCAGCGGTTTCCGCCCTACGGTGCGTCACTCCTTCAGCGGATGGCAGAGCCATTCTGTCATGGACTCCGTGTTCTTCGACCGTAGCAAGCAGGGAGTCTCCGGACATTACTTTATTCCGAATACCGGTGCTTATGTGGAACTGCGGGGGCAGAAGAACTATGCTTCCCGTCTGGATACTTGCCGGCGTGCCAGTATCTTTTTCTATAACCGCGGCACGACCACCCTTTCTGTCCGCGTCAATCGCGGCGAAGCGACTACCGAGACTTTTGAGCCGGTTGGCGATTTGCAGGAAATGACGGTAGAGGGAAATATCGGTTCCGTCCGTTGGACGGTGGAGAGTGCAGATTCCACCTTGTTCTATGGTCTTGCCATGGACGGCACTTCGGGCATCGTGCTCGACAACTTCTCATTGCGTGGCAGCTCCGGCCTCTCCCTCCGTTCTGTTCCCGTGTGGATGATGCGTGAGTTCAACGAACAGCGCCCTTACGATTTGATAATCCTGCAGTACGGACTGAATGTGGCTACGGAGCGTGGGCGGAATTACGACAAGTACATTGCGGGCATGCAGACAACGGTGCAGCATCTCAAGGAAGCCTTTCCGCAAGCTGCCATCCTCATAGTCAGCGTGGGCGACCGTGACTATAAGACCGAAGAAGGCGAATTGCGTACCATGCCCGGCATCAGGAACCTGGTTCGTTATCAGCAGAATCTGGCGGCGGATGAGGCTGTCGCTTTTTGGAACATGTTCGAGGCCATGGGTGGGGAAGGCAGTATGGCAGACATGGTGCATGCCAAGCCGTCATTGGCCAATTATGATTATACGCACATCAACTTCCGTGGTGGAAAGCATCTTGCGGGGTTACTTTATGAGTCTTTGATTTATGGCAAGGAACAGTATGACAGAAGGAGGGCCTACTATGAAGAGGAGCCATAAGGAGGATTCACGATTGTACGATTTACGATGTACGATTTGCTGCGCGGTGCTGGTGCTGATTGCGGCGATACGGCCGCTCCATGCACAGGACATACTGCCAGGCAGCCTTTCGTGTCATGCCGGTGGAGCGGATTGTGATACTCTCTGCCTCTATTCCCAACGTACGGATACGGTGTCTGTCCCTTTGATAACTTTTCCCGCCGCATTCCGGCAAATGAAGGAGAATGTACTTACCGACAGTCTGGGTATTCTTAATCCTTTCTGGGAGAAGTTGCGTCTGTCTCGGCTGGGCGCTTCCGCTGATACGCTTCGCATCGTACATGTGGGCGACAGCCATATACGCGGCCATATCTTCCCCCGTACCACCGGTGCGTTGATGCAGGACACTTTCGGGGCAGTCTCTTATACCGATGTAGGTATCAACGGTGCATTTTGTACTACTTTCACCCGTCTGGACCGTATTGCTGATATTGCGGCTCTGCATCCCGACCTGCTTATTCTTTCCTTCGGGACGAACGAAAGCCATAACCGCCGTTACAATACAATGCTGCACTATCGCCAGATGGACGACCTTGTACGCATGCTTCGCGAGAAACTGCCGAATGTACCGATGTTGATGACCACTCCTCCGGGCTCTTACGAGAGTTTCCGGCAGCGTCGCCGTCGTCGGACCTATAAGATTAATCCGCGTACTGCCGTTGCCGTGCAGACCATCCGCCGCTATGCCGATGAAAACGGATTGGCGGTATGGGACATGTACGAAATACTTGGCGGTACCCACCGTGCCTGCCTCAACTGGCAGGAAGCCGGATTGATGCGTCCGGACCATGTACACTATTTGCCGGACGGTTACCGCCTGCAAGGCGAGCTGTTCTACCAGGCCTTGTTAAAAGCTTATAACGATTATGTGGAATATTGACGAATTTTTATCCGGATTGAATATAGACTTGGACCGTTTGCGCGATGTCTTCACTTATGACCCGCAAGCCCCGATGATATTCAGCAGTGGTATTTTCCTCTGGCTGTTTGTCGCTTTTATATTGGTTTATCTGTTGTTGCAACGCCGGACGACGGCGCGTTTGCTGTTTGTCACCTTGTTTTCCTATTACTTCTATTATAAAAGTAGTGGCACTTATTTCTTCCTGCTTGGACTGGTGACGGTCTGTGACTTTTTCATTGCACGCTTGATGGCACGCGAGGCTATTCCCTGGCTACGTAAGGCATGGGTTGTGTTGAGTCTGTTCATCAATTTGGGATTGTTGTGTTACTTCAAGTACACCAATTTTCTGGGCGAAACTTTTGCCTCGCTGACGGGAGGCACGTTCACGACAATGGATATTTTCCTTCCGGTGGGCATCTCTTTTTTCACTTTTCAGTCGTTGAGCTATACGATAGATGTGTACCGTCGCCAGATAACGCCTCTGACCAGTTTGTTGGATTATGCTTTTTATGTTTCTTTCTTTCCCCAGTTGGTGGCGGGTCCTATTGTACGTGCCCGTGATTTCATTCCGCAAATCCGCCGCCCGCTGTTTGTCTCCAATGAGATGTTCGGACGTGGAATCTTCCTCATCGTGAGTGGGCTCTTCAAGAAAGCGGTTATATCGGACTATATCAGCGTTAACTTTGTAGAGCGTATTTTTGATAATCCTACTCTTTATTCGGGGGTGGAGAATCTGATGGGTGTTTATGGCTATGCCTTGCAGATTTATTGCGACTTCTCCGGTTACAGTGATATGGCTATCGGCATTGCCTTGTTGCTGGGCTTCCATTTCAATATCAATTTCGATTCCCCTTATAAGTCCGCTTCCATTACGGAATTTTGGAGGCGGTGGCATATTTCGCTTTCCAGCTGGTTGCGCGATTACCTTTATATTTCTTTGGGAGGCAACCGGAAGGGGAAAATCCGCCAATATGCCAATCTCATCATTACCATGTTCCTGGGCGGCTTGTGGCATGGCGCTTCGTGGAATTTTGTACTTTGGGGAATGATGCATGGCGTTGCGCTTGCAGCCCATAAGTTCTGGATGACGCTTACCGGGCGTAAGAAGGGGACGGAGAGCCATGGCATCCACCGCTTCTTCGGAGTGCTTGTCACTTTCCATTTTGTTTGTTTCTGCTGGATATTCTTCCGTAATGCGGAGTTCTCCACATCAATGGATATGCTGAAGCAGATATTCACTACTTTCCGTCCGCAACTCTTCCCGCAGCTGGTAGAGGGTTATTGGGAAGTGTTTGCACTGATGGCATTGGGCTATCTGCTGCATTTTGTGCCCGACAGTTGGGAACGTGCTTGCACAAAAACAGTAATCCGCCTCCCCTTGTTGGGAAAGGCGGTACTGATGCTTGCTGTAATCTATCTGGTCATTCAGATGAAAAGTTCGGAGATACAGCCGTTTATCTATTTCCAGTTCTGATTACTTCTTCTCGGTCGCTGTGGAGTCTGCCTGCTGTCGGAAGGGTTCCCGGTAGTTGAGCCCGTCTCTCCGGTAGAGGCCGATGAGTCCGGCCAGTCGGGTAGTGAAGTTTGTATAATCTTTCTTTTCCAGTTGTGTCCATTGTACTTCGGCAAGGGCGGCCATACGGGGGAGAACCATATACTCTACCTGTTCGCTGGTCGGGATGTATTCTGTCCAAAGGTTGGCTTGTGTGCCGAGTATGTGCTTAGCTTGTTCTTCGGTCAGTGAGGCGGTAGGATTCAGACTGTATACTTTCTCCAATGGGACAAAGCCTCCGATGGCAAATGGTTCGTGCCGGGTATCCTCACTTTGGTAATAATCAAAGTAGCAATAGTCATTGGGTGTCATTATCACGTCGTGTCCCAGTTGGGCCGCCTTGATTCCTCCTGCCGAGCCACGCCATGACATAACAGTTGCGTTGGGGGCGACGTCGCCTTCCAGAATCTCATCCCAGCCGATAATCTGGCGTCCTTTACTATTGAGGAGCTTTTCGATACGTGTCATACAATAGCTCTGCAGACGGTCTTCGGCAGTATGGTTCTTGTCGGCTTTCAATTTTTCGGTTCTGATACGTGCCTGGCATTTGGGACACTTTTCCCAACGGGTGCGGGGAGCTTCGTCACCGCCGATGTGGATGTATTTGGAAGGGAATATGTCAATGATTTCGGCCATGACATCTTCGAGGAACTGCATGGACTTTTCGTTGCCGATGCACAGCACATCCTCGAATACGCCCCAACGTGGGCACACTTCATACGGTCCACCGGTACATCCCATTTCGGGATAGGCGGCCAGTGCGGCAAGCATGTGTCCGGGCAGGTCTACTTCGGGGATGACCGTGATATAGCGCTCCCCGGCATATTTTACGATTTCTTTGGCTTGCTCCTGCGTATAGAAACCGCCATACCGGGTGTTGTCATACTCTTCGGTGTTCCGGCCGATAACGGTACGGTCGCGCCAGGCGCCAATTTCCGTCAGCTTGGGATACTTCTTTATTTCTATTCTCCAGCCTTGGTCTTCGGTGAGGTGCCAGTGGAAGGTATTCATATTGTGAAGTGCCAGCAAGTCTATGTATTTTTTTACGAACTCAATGGGAAAGAAGTGGCGGCCCACATCGAGGTGCATGCCCCGGTAGCTGAAGCGGGGTTCATCCTGGATGCTGCCGGCAGGCAATAGGATAGAGGTGGCTTTGGTTTCGGCGGGGATTGATTTACGCAGGGTTTGTATACCGTAGAACACCCCGTTCTCGGTCTGTCCGTTTAGGGTCACCCGGTCGGCTTTGACGGTCAGCACATAGCCTTCCCGGTTGCCGATGGCCGGATCCAGTCCCAATGTGATGGCGCCTTTGGGCGCTTCGCTCCCCGGGGCAAGGGCTTCTGTCTGGAGGGTGTGGCCGGTGGACTGGCTGATGTATTCGGCCAAAAACTCGGCATTGCGTTTCAAAAGTTCATTGTGTTCGGGGTAGGCGATGATGGTACCGTCATTCAGGTTGAAGGGGGATTCCTGACTCAAGGCAACCTCCTGGGGCAGGGGAATGACTTGATAGTTGGCTGTTGTTTCTACTCCGCATGAAGAGCAGGCCAGGATGAGAGTGCCTGCAAGGAGCATGTGTGTAAGTTTTCTCATGGTATTGAACTGATTAAATTAGTGTCTGACAAATATACTAAAAAAATACTAAAGAGGCAGAGGAGAAGGGGATAAATGCATGCTCATACCTCAGTTCTTCTTTGCTCTGTACTCCTTGGGTGACATTCCCGTGTGTTTCTTGAAATATCGTCCGAAGAAAGACTGGTCGGGAAAATGATATTTGTCGGCAATCTCTTTCAGTGACATGCCGGTGGATTGCAGTGCCATTTTCAGTTCCAATATCAGGTTTTCGTCAATGATTTCTTTGGCAGAATCTTCTGCCACTTGTTTGGTGATGGCAGATAGGTAGCGGGTCGAAATGCAGAGTTGGTCAGCATAAAAAGCGACATCCCGCTGGGTAGTACAGTACGTATGTACCAGATTTATGAACTTTTTGAACAATTCTTCTTTCCGGTTACTGCCATTGATTTGCTCTTCCGTAAAGTAACGTTGAACCTTGTCGTAGGTGTCGAGAAAGAAAATTTGCAGCAGGTTTTGTGCAATGGCTTCGCGATACAGATTTTCAGAATCGCGGTAGATGGCATTGCTTGCCGTGATGAGTCCTGTGATAGCACGAACCGGTTCGTCTTCGGTATGCGTATAGCATGCATTCTCCTTTATAAAATGTATGAAGGGCGGCTCTAAACGGAAGCATGCCGTCTTGAACATTGTCTCGGAATAGGCAAAGAAGTCCACCAGGAAATCTTTACTCGCACTTGTCAGTGAAATAATGGAACTTGGAAGCAGCGTAATGTGCGTATTGGGTACAATATGATATTTTCTTAAATCTATTGTGATATTTGCTTCTCCACGGGTGCAGAACATCAGTGCTCCATTGTTCATTTTCAGAAGACGTTCCCGGAAGAATTCCAGCTTGTCTGTTCCGGCTCTGAACGTTTCTTGTTTGGTAGTCAGTAATGGGTTCATATGTTAGATTGCTTATGATTTGCGGTTACAAAGGTACGAGTTCTTTTTGGATTGTTAAATGGCATGTTCCGAAAATGAACAGTCGTGTACCTTCAATGAAACAAATGGTTGTTCAAAAACGGCATACCTTTGCTGCCGGCTTAAAAAATGAAAGAGAAAGCCGACGTATTATTTTTTTAAGATAAAAAGTATGATAACAAAAAAGAGTATGATGAAACAGATGATGACCGTCATCTGTAGTGCAACACTGGCAGCCTGCGGCAGCGCGCCTGTCGTGCAACCCCAGTCGGAATATCAGGTGATGACTATTTCGACTACCGACAAAGAACTGCAGACAATTTATTCCGCAGCCATCCGCGGACGGCAGGACATTGACATCTATCCGCAGGTGTCCGGTACACTCACCAAACTTTGTGTGGAGGAAGGACAGACCGTGCGTCGGGGGCAAGTCTTGTTTATTATCGACCAGGTGCCCTATCTGGCAGCCTTGCGCACAGCAGAAGCCAATGTGGAAGCTGCCCGTGCCGGCGTGGCCACTTCGCAACTGACATATGACAGCAAGAAGGAGCTTTATGCCCAGAAGGTGATTTCCGAGTTTGACTTAAAGACTTCCTACAACAGCCTGCTGACAGCGAAAGCCCAGTTGGCCCAAGCCGAGGCGCAGCAGGTGAATGCCGCCAATAACCTCTCTTATACAGAAGTGAAGAGTCCGGCAGATGGAATGGTAGGTACGCTCCCTTATAGGGTGGGGACGTTGGTCAGCGCCAGTTTGCCCAAACCACTGACGACCGTATCCGATAATTCTAATATGTATGTCTATTTCTCCATGACAGAGAATCAGTTGCTTGACCTCACCCGCCGCTACGGCTCCAAGGATAAGGCGCTGGCAGAGATGGACTCTATCGAATTACAGCTCAATGACCGTTCTGTCTATCCGCAAGAAGGTAAGATAGAAACTATCAGTGGTGTAATTGATACCTCTACGGGTACAGTCAGCCTGCGTGCCGTGTTCCCCAATAAAGAGGGATTGCTGACCAGTAGCGGTTCGGGCAACGTCATCATCCCGGTACGGAAAGAGAACTGCATCGTTGTTCCCCAGAGTGCCACTTACGAAGTACAGGACAAGGTCTATGTATATAAGGTAGTTGACGGCAAGGCGCAATCAGTTCCCGTGCAAGTGACCCGTGTGAATGGAGGTCAGGAATATATCGTAGAGAGTGGCTTGAAAGTGGGGGACACAATTGTGGCCGAAGGCGTGGGTTTGCTGCGTGAAGGTACCTCCGTCCAACCCAAAACGAATGAATGATAATTTTTAACCGATAGAATATGAACCTCAGAACTTTTATAGAACGCCCCGTTTTTTCGGCAGTCATCTCCATTACGATTGTCATTCTGGGCATCATCGGATTGTTCACCTTGCCCGTTGAGCAATATCCCGACATTGCGCCGCCCACCATCATGGTGAGCACCACTTACTATGGTGCCAGTGCGGAAACCCTTCAGAAAAGTGTTATCGCTCCGTTGGAAGAGGCCATCAACGGTGTGGAGGACATGACTTACATGACTTCTACCGCCAGCAATGCAGGGTCGGTTTCCATTACTGTTTACTTCAAGCAGGGTACAGACCCGGACATGGCGGCGGTCAATGTGCAGAACCGTGTGTCCAAAGCTACGGGGCAGCTTCCTGCCGAAGTAACCCAGGTGGGTGTCACCACCAGCAAGCGGCAGACCAGTATCTTACAGATGTTCTCTTTATATAGCCCTGATGACAGCTATGACGAGAACTTTCTTGCCAACTATATCAGTATCAATCTGAAGCCGCAGATTCTCCGTATCTCCGGTGTGGGCGATATGATGATTATGGGTGGTGACTACAGCATGCGTATCTGGATGAAACCGGATGTCATGGCGCAGTACAAGCTGATACCTTCGGATGTGACGGCTGTGCTGGCAGAGCAGAATATCGAATCGGCCACCGGGTCGTTTGGTGAGAACTCGGATGAGACGTATCAATATACCATGAAATATACGGGACGCCTCATTACTCCTGAGGAGTTCGGCGACATCGTCATCCGTTCTACCGAAGACGGCGAGGTGCTGAAACTGAAGGACATCGCCGATATAGAGCTGGGTAAGGACAGTTATGCCTACAAAGGTACCATGGATGGACATCCCGGTATCTCCTGCATGGTGTTCCAGACCGCGGGCTCCAATGCCACGGAAGTGAACCGGCAGATTGACCGGCTCCTTGAAGAAGCACGCAAGGACTTGCCGAAAGGCGTGGAGCTTACCCAGATGATGTCCAGCAACGATTTCCTCTTCGCCTCTATCCACGAAGTGGTGAAAACGCTGATTGAGGCTATTATCCTGGTTATCCTGGTGGTTTATGTCTTTTTGCAAGACATCCGCTCTACGCTGATTCCGCTGGTAGGTATCGTTGTTTCACTGATTGGTACGTTTGCTTTCATGTCCGTTGCCGGATTCAGTATCAATCTGATTACGCTGTTTGCGCTGGTATTGGTGATTGGTACGGTGGTGGATGACGCCATTGTCGTGGTGGAGGCGGTGCAGGCACGGTTTGATGTGGGCTATAAGTCCTCCTACATGGCAAGTATCGATGCGATGAAGGGCATCAGCAACGCGGTTATCACTTCTTCACTGGTGTTTATGGCGGTGTTTATTCCGGTATCGTTCATGGGAGGGACTTCCGGTACGTTCTATACCCAGTTTGGGCTGACGATGGCGGTGGCCGTTGGCATTTCGGCGATTAATGCGTTGACACTCAGTCCCGCACTTTGTGCCTTGCTGCTGAAGCCTTATATCAATGAGGACGGAACGGAGAAGAATAATTTTGCTTCGCGCTTCCGCAAGGCATTCAACACGGCTTTCGAGGCGGTGGTCGAGAAGTATAAGAAGATAGTGCTGCTGTTCATCAAGCGCCGCTGGCTGGGTTGGTCGTTGCTGGCACTTTCGGTAGTGCTGCTGGTATTCCTGATGAATACCACCAAGACCGGACTGGTGCCCGACGAGGACCAAGGAACGTTGTTTGTCAACGTTAGCACCGCTCCGGGTAGCTCGCTCAAGACGACAAATGACATTATAGACCGCGTGGAGAAGCGTCTGGAAGACCTTCCTCAGAAATTGCACTTGCAGAAAGTTGCCGGTTATGGTCTGCTGTCCGGGCAGGGAAATTCTTTCGGTATGATTATCGTGAAGCTGAAACCTTGGGACGAGCGTACGGCAAAGGAAGACCAGGTGCAGGCAGTCGTCAACCAGATATACGCTCGCACGGCGGATATTAAGGATGCTACAGTCTTTGCCATTGCTCCGGGTATGATTCCGGGCTATGGTATGGGTAATGCGCTGGACTTGAATGTGCAGGACAAGCAGGGAGGGGATATGAACACCTTCTTCCAGACCACCCAGCAGTATCTGGCGGCACTGAACCAGCGTCCGGAAATTTCGATGGCATACTCCACGTTCGATGTACGCTATCCGCAGTGGACCGTCGAGGTGGATGCTTCCAAGTGCAAACGTGCCGGGATTACTCCCGACCAGGTGTTGTCCACACTGTCGGGCTATTATGGCGGGCAATATGTCTCCAACTTCAACCGTTTCTCCAAAGTTTACAAGGTAATGATTCAGGCCGACCCGAAGTTCCGTTTGGATGAGGCTTCACTGAACAATGCCTTTGTGCGCATGTCCAACGGTGAGATGGCTCCGTTGAGCCAGTTCGTTACGCTGACCCGTTCCTACGGTGCCGAGTCCTTGAGCCGCTTCAACATGTTCAACTCCATTGCCGTGAATGCCATGCCTGCTGAGGGATACAGTACCGGTGACGCCATCCGTGCCGTACAAGAAACGGCGGAGATAGCCTTGCCGAAGGGATATGGCTATGACTTTGGTGGCATCACCCGCGAGGAAAGCCAGCAGAGTGGTACTACAGTCATCATCTTCGGTATCTGTATCTTGATGATTTACTTGATTCTGAGTGCGCTTTACGAGAGCTTTCTGATTCCGTTTGCCGTTATCCTGGCCGTTCCTGCGGGCCTGATGGGGTCGTTCCTTTTTGCCAGGATAGCCGGGTTGGAGAATAATATCTATTTACAGACGGGACTTATCATGCTGATAGGTCTGTTGGCAAAGACCGCTATTCTGTTGACGGAGTATGCCGCCGAGCGCCGTAAAGCGGGAATGGGGCTGATTGCTTCTGCCGTCAGTGCGGCAAAGGCGCGTTTCCGTCCCATCCTGATGACGGTACTGACGATGATTTTCGGCCTTTTCCCCTTGGTGGTTGCCACGGGTGTCGGAGCCAACGGTAACCGTTCATTGGGTACGGGTGTTGTCGGTGGTATGTTCATCGGCACATTGGCGCTGCTGTTCATTGTTCCTGTCTTGTTCATCAGTTTCCAGTGGTTGCAGGAGCGGCTTCGTCCTGCCCAATCCGTCCCGACGAGCGACTGGCAGATTGAGGAAGAGATGAAAGTAAGCCGGAAGGAGATAGAAGAATCACATTAGTACATTATCGCGTAACTAACATAAAAAAATAATGAAGAAACAATTCATATTATTAGCTGTCGCCGGCTTGGTACTGACCAGTTGCGGCATCTATACCAAATACCAGCGCCCGGAGGACATCACGACCGATGGACTTTATGGACACGATTTGGACGGGCAAAGTCTGGATAGCCTGAGTCTGTTTGCGGCATCGGACACTACCTCCATCGCTTCCCTTTCCTGGCGCGAGCTTTTTACGGACCCGCAATTACAGTCGCTCATCGAACAAGCCTTGCAAGGCAACACTGACCTGCTTTCCGCCCAACAACGTATCAAGGAGGCAGAAGCCACGCTGATGTCGGCCAAACTTTCGTACCTGCCTTCGTTTATGCTCACTCCGCAGGGTGGCGTCAGCAGTTTCGACAATTCCAAAGGCTCGTGGACCTATTCCGGCATTGCCTCGGCAAGTTGGGAAGTCGATATTTTTGGTAAGTTGACCAATGCCAAACGCCGTTCCAAAGCGCTCTACCTTCAAAGCTTGGAGTACGAACAAGCCGTCAGCACTTCGCTGATAGCTAATGTGGCCAATCTGTACTACACCTTGCTGATGCTCGACGAGCAATACCGCATTTCCGAAGAAACAGCCGCCAGTTGGCGCGAAAGTGTACGCACCATGCGAGCCATGATGGCTGCAGGCATGACGAACGAGGCGAGTGTCTCGCAATCCAAAGCCAACTGTCGTCAGGTGGAAGCTTCGCTGCTCGACCTCCGGCAGCAGGTAAAGGAAGTGGAGAACAGTCTCTCCATTCTGTTGGGCGATGTTCCGGGCACCATTGAGCGTGGCCGGTTGGCGGGGCAGGAGTTCCCGCAGGAACTTGCGGTGGGCGTACCTCTGCAATTGCTTTCCCGCCGTCCCGATGTGAAAAGTGCCGAACTCTCGCTGGCATCCGCTTTCTACAGCACCAATGCCGCCCGTTCTGCTTTCTACCCCTCCATCACCTTGAGCGGTACAGCTGGCTGGACCAACTCGGCAGGAAGCATGATTGTCAATCCAGGAAAACTACTCTTCTCCGCCATCGGTTCGCTGACACAACCCTTGTTCAACAAAGGGCTGAACGTGGCACAGCTCAAGATAGCCAAAGCACAGCAGGAAGAAGCCAGGCTCGCTTTTCAGCAAGCTTTGCTCAATGCCGGTAGCGAAGTGAACAATGCTCTGACCCAAGTGCAGGTAGCCCGTGGAAAGACGGAGCTCCGCGCAAGGCAGATAACTTCACTGGAAACTACCGTCCGCAGCACCCGGTTACTGATGCAACACGGCACTTCCACCTATTTGGAAGTGCTCACTGCCCAGCAGGGGCTACTCTCTGCCCAACTGACACAGGTAGCCGACCGCTTTGATGAAATACAAGGTATCATCAACCTCTATCAAGCCCTCGGTGGAGGGCGGGAGTAAAATATACTCTTTCTCATCTTCATTCTCTCGCCCCTCTATCAATCCGGCATTTCCTTTTTTTGTGGGAATCCGATGGTAGAGGGGCTTTCATATAAGCGGGCTATGGCAAAAAAACTACGGTTTCTTGCCGTCAAACCGGGACAAACTTTATAACTTTGCGGCATACGACATAAAAATCTATCTATTATGAACTGCAAATCCTTGTTTTTTCTGGTTGTTTTTTCCCTGACCCTTATATCAGGGGTGTTTGCTCAAAAGAAAGTTTCTATTCTTGGCGATTCCTATTCCACTTTTTACGGTCATGTCTCTCCTGCCGCCAATCTCTGCTGGTATGGAGTTCCCGGCGAAAAGAAAGAGAATGATGTGACAAAGGTGGAGGAAACCTGGTGGTACCGTTTCATCCATGAGCACGGCTTTCAGTTGGAACGCAACAATTCCTATTCCGGCTCCACCGTCTGTCATACCGGTTACGAGAAAGCCGATTACTCCGACCGTTCTTTTATCACCCGTATTCACAACCTCGGCACCCCCGACATAATCCTTGTTTTTGGCGGTACCAATGACAGTTGGGCAGGTGCTCCCATTGGCGTATACCAATATGATGGCTGGACGAAAGCCGATTTGTATAGCTTCCGTCCTGCCTTTTGCTATCTGCTTGCATCTCTCAAGCAGCTCTATCCTGCGGCCAGGATTTATAATATTACCAATTCTGAATTATCCGAAGAGGTAACTGATTCCATGGATGAAATTTGCCGGCACTATGGCATCGAGAATATTCGTTTGCACGACATTGATAAACAATGGGGGCATCCTTCTGTGCAAGGAATGCAGAGTATCGATGCTCAGGTTTGGGAGTCTGTCTCCCCGATATTGGAGGCTTCTGTTTCTTTGCCTGCCAAGAACTAAGGACAGACTCATTGGGAGTTATCCTTTTCTATCCTAAATGCTAATCTTTCCACTGCCGTATTCTTTTCTTTCCACAGCTGTGGAAAGAAAAGAATACGGCAGTGGAAAGAAAGTAAAATCCTTGTGGCAAGAAAAATAATTAGTACCTTTACTGCCAGCTTCTGCCGATTTCGAGAACATTTCTTCCCCAAGTTTGCTGCAAGTTTCCCTCAATTCTCTATAAACCATTAATTTAAATTATTTTATGAGTGCTTATTATGACCTTTATGAAACGCCTGTCCCCGAAGGCGAGGAACCGAAGTCGCTGCATGCCCGTGTCTGTTCCAAGGGAACCATTTCTGGTAAAGAGTTCATGGAACGGGTTTTTCGTGAAGAACATATGCCCCACGCCATGGTTGTGGGTATTGTGCAAGCCATCACCACTACGCTTGGAGACTGGCTGGCAAAGGGCTATACGGTGGAGATAGAGGGACTTGGCTTCTTCAGCACCACGCTGAAGTGTACCCATCCGGTGATGAATAAGAAAGAAGTACGTGCGGAGTCGGTCAAGATGTCCACGGTGAAATTCCGTCCCGGCATCGAATTCAAACGTTATGTGGCAGGTAAGATGGAGTTGGAACGTGCGGATAAACGCTTTTTCCCGGATAAACCGAAAGCAATGGGCGACATGGTTGCCCGTGAAAAAAGCATGATGGACTTTCTGGAAGCTAATGTCTGTATTACTCGTGCAGAATATTCCCGCCTTGTCCATGTCACCGCCCGCCGGGCTTCGAGGGATTTGCAGACATTTATCGATTCCGGCGTGATTCGCAAGCGTGGTGCCGGCCGTTCAGTGGTCTATGTCAAGGGGTGAACTTAGTATATTCCGATGCGCGCGCGTATATATATAATGTGTCCCCTTCCTTCCTGCCTTTCTTTCCCTTTAAAAAATATGCTTTAAAACATATCTATCAATCAGCTAGTTATGAAAAAGTTCACGTAAACCCTCAAAAAAAGCTTGTATATATTTTGCAGATGTCCGTAAAAGCCCTACTTTTGCATCCGCTTTCGGGAACGAAGGCGGCGATGTTTTGACATTCTGACAGTAAAACGGAGCGGTAAGCTTCCATTTTTCTCTTCTTTGCCATAGGTTTCTTTCGGAACTTCGGCCTTGGAAAAGAAAAATGAAAAAAAACTTCCGAAACATTTGGAAGTTATGCTTTAAAGTCCTTACCTTTGCACCCGC